>NZ_CP016464.1:4050000-4350000 GCF_001713455.1 Bosea sp. RAC05 | reverse complement strand
ATGTCGGGCCGCGTGCCGAGCACCTGGCGCAGGCGGCCGAAGAAGTCGGAGCGGTAGCGCGCCAGCTCCTGGACGCGCTGGGCCAGCGCGACATTGAGCCGCGAGCCGAGCTCGGAGATGCGGGCCTGGGCTTCCTTGTCCTTCGCCTCGGAGGCGCCGAGCGCCTCCTCCAGCGCGGCGAGCTGGCGGCGCATGGCCTGGATCTGCTGGTTGACCAGCTCGACGGTGGCCTGGGCGCGGGCGGAGAGCTGCTTCTCGGCCTCCAGCGCCTTCTGCGCCTCGCCCAGCTGGGCGGCCTGGTTGCCGGGCTGGGCATTCAGCAGGTCCTGGATGCGGCCGCGCTCGCTCTGCTCGCGGGTCAGCGACGACTGCAGCAGCTGCAGGTTCTCCTGCGCCTGGCGGTTGGAGGAACGCTCCAGCGCCAGCAGGTCGGTCAGTTCCGAGATCTGGCGGTTGAGCCGGTCGAGCGCGGTGTCCTTGCCGGTCAGCTCCTGCGAGAGGAAGAACTGCCCGAGCACGAAGACGGAGAGCAGGAAGACGATGCCGATCAGCATCGTCGAGAGCGCATCGACGAAGCCCGGCCAGAAATTGACCTCGTCGCGGCGGTGGGAGCGGGAGAGCGCCATCGCCGTCAGGGCTCCATCACATTGTCGGCGGTGAGGCGTTCGAGCAGGCGCTTCATGTCCTTCTCGCGGGCGGCCTGGGCCTCGACCCAGTCGCGGATCAGCTGCTGCTCGGAGCGCATGTGCTGCACGAGACCCTGGATGCCCTCGGCCAGACTGGCGAGTGCCTGCGTCGCGGCGCGGTTGTTGGCGCCGCTCTCGGCCATGGCGGCGCCGAGCCGGTCGAGCCGGTCACCGAGCGGATCGCCGGCCAGCGGCTGGAGGCCCGGCAGGCTCGCGCTGCCGGTGCGGGTGCCGAGCCAGCTTTCCATCTCGTTGCGGAAGCGCCTCTGCGCCTGGGCCACCTGCAGCTCGAGGAAGCCGAGGATCAGCGAGCCGGCGATGCCGAAGAGCGAGGAGGAGAAGGACAGGCCCATGCCCGCCAGCGGCGCGGCGAGGCCGGCCTTGAGCTCGTCGAACAGCACGCCGGCCTCGGCGCCGGTGCGCAGGCTCTTGATGACGTTGCCGACCGAGGACACCGTGTCGAGCAGGCCCCAGAAGGTGCCGAGCAGGCCGAGGAAGACGAGCAGGCCGGCGAGATAGCGCAGCACCTCGCGGCCGTCGTCGAGCCGCACCGCGACCGATTCGAGCACGGTCGCCGCCTGGGCGGGCGCGAGGCTGCGGCTGTCGAGCGCGGGCAGGACGGGGCCGAGCGGCGCGATGACCTGGCCGCGGCGGATCTGCGCCGCACCGGGGTCGGCCGCGAGGCGGGTGGCGGCGCGGGCCTCGGAGTGGAGGCGCCAGAGCTCGCGCAGCGCGATCAGCACGCCGACGAAGAGCGCGCCGAGGATCAGGCCGTTCAGGCCCGGATTGGTCATGAAGGCGGTGACGAGCCCGGCCTGCAGGATGAAGCCGAGGAATCCGATCAGGGCGAGAAAGACGAGGGCGCGGACGACATAGCGCAACGGCCGCGAGAAGCGCGTCTCGTCCCGCGGGGGCGCGGCGACGTCCCGTTCGGCTGCCAGATCCTCAGTCGCCATGCTTAATCTTCCGTTCGCCACCGTGACGGGAGGGACTGTCGCTTCCCGTGCCGCGATGATCAAGCGCGAAAGATCAAGGACATATGACCAAAGCCTGGGCTGTTGCCGCGAGGCTGCGCGGTTCAGGCCGCCTTGAGCGCCGCGCGCAGGGCCTGCTCGCCGATCTCGTTGCCGCAGATGATGTCGCGCGCCATGGTGGGCTGCTTGCCGTCGAGCGTGCCGAAGGTGCCGCCCGCCTCGCGGATCATCACGGCGCCGGCCGCGAAGTCCCAGGTGTTGAGGTCGCGCTCCCACCAGGCGTCGAAGCGGCCGGCCGCGACATAGGCGATGTCGAGCGCCGCGCAGCCCATGCGACGGACATTGGAGAAGCGGGTCATCACCGCGCCGAGCTCGCGCAGGAAGAGCGGGTGGCCGCCCTTGCCGATATGGGGCACGCCCATGCCGACGAGCATCTCGGTCGGCTCGCGACGGCCCGAGACGCGCATGCGGCGGTTGTTGACATAGGCGCCCTTGCCCTTCTCGGCGATGAAGAGCTCGTCCTTGGCGGCGTCGTAGATCACGCCCGCGACGAACTGGTTGTCGCGCTCCAGCGCCACCGAGATGTTCCAGTGCGGGATGCCGCGCAGGAAGTTGTGGGTGCCGTCGAGCGGGTCGATGTGCCAGCGGTTGCTCTCGTCGGTGCCGGCGACGCTGCCGGCCTCCTCCATGACGAAGCCGTAGCCGGGGCGGGCCTTCTCCAGCGAGGCGCGGATGATCTCCTCGGCCTTGGTGTCGGCCTTGGAGACGAAGTCGCCCGGGCCCTTGGCCAGCACCTGCAGGTTCTCGACCTCGCCGAAATCGCGCTTGAGGGAGCGGGACGCCTTCATCACGGCGTCGGTCATCACGGTCATCAGGGGTGAGCGGATCATCGGTAACCTCGTTCGCGCCGTTTCGGCGCAGCAGGCGGATCTCGGCAGGCGAGCATCCGGTTCAGACAGCGGGCCCGGGGTCCGAGGCGCGGGGCGCGCTCGGGGGGAGGGCTTGAGAAAACTCGTCCGTCCCTTGCTCGCCTGTCAGGGCGACGTCAAGGCCGCGCCCTCGATCCGGTCGGCGGCGAGGCGGGCGGCGCGCCCCTGCTGCTCGGGGTTGAGCCGGTCGAACAGCTGGGCCAGCGCGGGATCGTCGAGGCCGCGCGCCCGGGCTGCGAGATGCCAGGCGGCGGCCTCGATCGAGTCCGGGGGAATGCCCCGCCCGCTCTGGTAGAGCCGCGCGATCCGGTTCTGCGCGATCGGGTTGCCCTTGCCGGCGGCGCGCAGGAAGAGCTTGGCGGCGGCGGTTTCGTCGCGGGCGACGCCGGTGCCGTTGAACAGCATGATCGCGTATTCGATCTCGGCGGGCAGGTGGCCGGCGGCGGCGGCCTGGGCCATCCAGCGCGCGGCCTGTTCGTCGCTGCGGGGCATGCCGCGGCCCTGCCGCGCCAGGGTCGCCAGCGCATGCAGCGCGTCCGGAATGCCGCCCTTGGCCGCGATCTCGAGGCTCTTGATCGCACGGGCCTCGTCATCGGGCTGGCCGGTGGCGAGCCAGGCGAGGGCGAGGTTGTAGTTCGCGGCCGGGTGCCCGGCCTCGGCCGCGCGGCGCATCAGGACGGCGGCGCGGTCCGGATCGCGCCGCGGGCCGGTCGTGTCGAGCAGGGCGATGGCGAGCGCATAGGCGGCGTTGATGTCGCCGCGCTCGGCGGCGCGCTCGTACCATTCGGTCGCCACCGTCTGGTCCGGCCGGACGCCGAGGCCCTGGCGGTAGATCTCGCCGACCAGCGTCATCGCGGCGGCATCCTTGCTGTCGGCCTCGATGCGCTTCAGCGATTCGGAGAGGGCGCGGCGGTAATGCCCGGTCTGGTAGGCGGCATAGGCGACGTCGCGCTCGGCCGCCGCCACGGGGGCTGCGAGCGGCAGGCCGGCCAGCAACAGGCCGGCGAGGGCCCGGCGGCAGCGCCTCATCGCACCGCGGCCCTGCGGAGAGCGCAGGCGGCGATGGCCTCGTTGGCCTCGCCGACGATGGCGCGGATGTCGCTGCCCTCCGCGAAGGCCCAGTCGCCCAGCGCGATGAATTCCGCCCCCGTCTCGGCGAGCGCGGCGACCGAGTCGGCGTCGGGCGCATAGGCGACGCAGGGCGTCTGGAAGATCTCGGCCCACCAGCCGGCGCGCTCGATCACGGCCGGCAGCGGCGGCATCGAGCCGTCCGGGCGGGGCTCGCCGAAGAGAACGTAGTCGACGCCGGCCTCGCCGACATCCATGGCGTCGTGGCGGGCGCGCAGGCCGCCGGCGCCGATGATGCGCTCGCCCTTGAGGCTGGAGCGCGCCTCGGCGATCGCATCCGGCCCGCCGGTCAGGTGGACGCCATCGGCTCCGCCGCGCGTCGCGACGAGGGCGCTGTCCTCGACGACGAGCGCGACATTGGCGGCCTGGACCGGGCCTGAGAGGCGTTTCACGCGCTCGATGCGGCTGCGCTCGTCGCCGGGCGCGAGTCGAAGCAGCACGGCCGCGAGGTCGCCGCCGGCCTGGGCCTGCATGAGCCTGAAGGCCATCGCGTCGGCATCCGCCACGAGCGGGGTGACGAGCATCAGGCGGGTGGGGGGAGAGGTCGTGGTCATGATCTTGCGCGCAAACGGCCCGCGATGGCGTCCAATGTCAAGACTCCAAGGCCGGCAACGAGGCTCCAGAAGGCCGAGCCGACGCCGAACAGAGTCAGGCTCGAGGCCGCGACAGCGAAGGTGACGACCGCGGCGAAGCGATGCCCGTCGGAGGAGGTCGCCTGCGTCAGGGCGCCGGTCAGCGAGCCGACGAGGCCGAGGCCGGCGACCGCGACGATCAGCGCCTTGGGCATGGCGAGGATGAGGGCGAGCAGCAGCCCCGCGGTCGCGGTGATGGAGAGCCAGGCGAGGCCGTAGACGATCCCGGCCTTCCAGCGTTGCGCGGGATCGGGATGGGTGTCGGGCCCGGTGCAGATCGAGGCTGATATCGCGGCCATGTTGACCATATGGGCGCCGAAGGGGGCGGTGAGGGCGGAGGCCAGGCCCGTGGCGAAGAGGCAGGCGGGAACGGGGGGCTGGTAGCCGGCGGCGCGCAGAACGGCGAAGCCGGGCAGGTTCTGCGCCGCCATGGTGACGAGATAGAGCGGGATGCCGATGCCGAGCATGGCGGCGGTATCGAAGCGCGGTGTGACGAATTCGAGGCCGGAGAGGGCAAGCCCGCCCGCCGGCCATGCCGCCAGCCCGCCGGCGAAGCTGAGGACGATGCCGGCCGCGAGCGCGGCGATGACCCCGAGGAAGGGATTGACCAGCCGCGCCAGCAGGAAGACCGCCAGCAGCGGCAGGACGAGGCCGGGCGAGACCCGCATCTCGTCGAAGACCGCGACGACGAAGCGGAAGATCACGCCCGCGAGCATGGCGGCGGCGATCGGCATCGGGATCTTCTCGATCAGCGCGCCGAGCGGTCGGAAGGCGGCGGTCAGCATCATCAGCACGGCCGCGAGGAGGAAGGCGCCGACGGCGGCGGCCATGTCGAGCCCGCTGCTGGCGGCGATGAGCGCGGCGCCCGGCGTCGACCAGGCGCAGATGATCGGCAGGCGGTGGCGCCAGGACAGCCACAGGCTGGCGGCGCCCTTAGCGAGCGCGAGCCCCGCGACCCAGGACACGGTCTGGGCGGGCGTCGCGCCGAGCGACTCCGCCGCCGCCAGCACGACTGCGACCGAGGCGGTGAAGCCGACGAAGACCGCGACGAAGGCTGAGAAGACGAGGGACATGCGGGTCCTGCGCGGCGGAAGGGCGCTCCTTCAACCAGAAAGAGCCTTCGACCGGAAGGGGCTGCGCGGGCGATGGGCATGTCCGGCGTGCGTTGCCGGAAGGCTGCCGTCACCGCCGCGTCACGGCGACAGTCTATCGCTGGAGTTCGTCCAATGCCAATCTGATCCTTCGCCAGGACAACAGCCATGACCGACGAAACGCCCTACGAATCGACCTTCGGCGCCAGCCTGCTCGAGCATGAGGATGCCGAGCCTCAGAACCTCAGCGACAACGCCACGATGGGCGAGCTGATCTCTGCCCGCTTCTCGCGCCGCGGGCTGCTGAAGGGGGCGCTGGCGGTGTCCGCGATCTCCGCGACCGTCGGCACGGTGGCGCTGGCCACTGCCGATGCGGCGAGAGCCCAGGCCGGCGGCTCGGCCTTCGCCTTCAAGGAGGTCGAGGCCGGCGTCGATGCCGACCATCACGTCGCCGAGGGCTATGACGCGCAGGTCCTGCTGCGCTGGGGCGACCCGATCACGGCTGGCGCGCCCGCCTTCGACCCGGCGAAACAGACGCCGGAGGCTCAGGGACAGCAGTTCGGCTACAACAACGACTTCGTTGGCTATCTGCCGATGCCCGGCGCGGCCAACCCGTCCGCCCATGGCGTGCTCTTCGTCAATCACGAATACACCAACCCGCATCTGATGTTCCCCGGCGTCGTCGAGATGAAGGACGGCAAGCCGGTCCTGAAGAGCGCGACGCCCGAGCGCTACCGCATCGAGGCGATGGCGCATGGCGCCACCGTTGCGGAGATCCGCCGCACCGATGGACAATGGGCGCTGGTGACGGATTCCAAGCTCAACCGGCGGATCACCGCCGCCACCGAGATGCAGCTCTCGGGCCCCGTCGCGGGAACCGACCGGGTGAAGACCGGGGCGGATGCCACGGGCCGCAAGGTGCTGGGCACCCTCAACAACTGCGCCGGCGCGATGACGCCCTGGGGCACCTTCGTCTCGGGCGAGGAGAACTTCCACGGCTATTTCTCCGGCAAGCTGCCGGAGGGCCATCGCGAGGAGGTCAACTACAAGCGCCTGGCGATCCCGTCCTCGCCTTACGCCTGGGGCCGCTTCGAGGAGCGCTTCGACCTGGCGAAGGAGCCCAACGAGGCGAACCGCTTCGGCTGGGTGATCGAGGTCGACCCGTTCGATCCGACCTCCGTGCCGAAGAAGCGCACGGCGCTCGGCCGCTTCAAGCATGAGGGCGCCGACATGATCGTGGCGAAAGACGGCCGCGTCGTCGCCTATCTCGGCGACGACGAGCGCTTCGACTACGTCTACAAATTCGTCACGGCGGGCCGCTTCGACGCCGCCAACCGCGCCGCCAACATGGACCTGCTCGATTCCGGCACGCTGTACGTCGCCAAATTCGCGGCGGACGGCACGGTGGCGTGGCTGCCGCTCGTGTTCGGGCAAGGGCCACTGACGGCGGCCAACGGCTTCCAGAGCCAGGCCGACGTGCTGATCGAATCCCGCCGCGCCGGCGACCTGCTCGGCGCCACCAAGATGGACCGACCCGAGGACATCACGCCTAACCCGGTGACGGGCAAGGTCTATGTCATGCTGACCAATAACACGCGCCGCACCGAGGCGCAGGTCGACGGCGCGAATCCGCGCGCCAAGAACGCCTTCGGGCATATCATCGAGATCATCGAGGCGGATGGCGACCACGCCGCTCCCACGGGCCGCTGGGAAATCCTGCTGAAATGCGGCGATCCGTCCGTGGCGGCCGTCGGCGCGACCTTCTCGACCGATACGACCAGGAGCGGCTGGTTCGGGATGCCCGACAATGCTGTGGTCGATTCCGCCGGGCGGCTCTGGGTCGGAACCGACGGAAACGGGCCCGACGTCACAGGGCGCACCGACGGGCTCTGGGCGGTCGACACCGATGGCGGCGCGCGCCGGACCTCGAAGCTGTTCTACCGCGTGCCGCACGGCGCCGAGCTCTGCGGCCCCTGCTTCACGCCCGACGACACCACCGCTTTTGTGGCTGTGCAGCACCCCGGCGACGACGGTCCGGACTGGCCGGCCTTCGGCCGCCGTTCCTATTACGAAGATCTCTCGACCCGCTGGCCGGACTTCAAGCCGGACATGCCGGTGCGGCCGTCGGTGGTGGCGATCACCAAGAAGGGTGGCGGCAAGATCGGGGTTTGAGCTGACGTTGCTCTACGCTGCCCTGGACGATCGAGCGCGGGGAACCCTCTCCCGTAGGGAGAGGGCAGGGTCAGGGGTCGGCATTTGACGCTGCGGCCGTGACCTAACAGCGCTCTTCTGAAGGCTGCGCGCTCAACTGGTTCAGGGGCCAGCACCTCTCCCCTGCCCCTCTCCTTACAGGAGAGGGGTTCCCGCACCTTTCCTTGAGGTATTGAACTCAGCCCGCCTTGCCGAAGGTGGGATCGAGCTCGCCCTTGGCGTAGCGCTTGGCCATGTCGGCGGTGGTGAGCACGCGCTTGATCTTGCTGGCCTGGCCGGCGGTGTTGAACTCCTGCAGGCGCTGCTTGCAGAGCTTGGTCATCGCCTCCATGGCGGGCTTCAGGTATTTGCGCGGGTCGAACTCGCCGGGATGCTCGGAGAGGATCTTCCGGATCTGGCCGGTCATCGCCATGCGGTTGTCGGTGTCGATGTTGATCTTGCGGACGCCATGCTTGATGCCGCGCTGGATCTCCTCGACCGGCACGCCCCAGGTCTGGGGCATCTTGCCGCCATACTGGTTGATGATGTCCTGGAGGTCCTGCGGCACGCTGGACGAGCCATGCATGACGAGGTGCATGCTCGGCAGCTTCTTGTGGATCTCCTCGATGACGTTCATCGCCAGGATCGCGCCGTCGGGCTTGCGGGTGAACTTGTAGGCGCCGTGCGAGGTGCCCATGGCGATGGCGAGCGCATCGACCTTGGTCTCGGCGACGAACTTCACGGCCTCTTCCGGGTTGGTGAGGAGCTGGTCATGGGAGAGCTTGCCCTCGAAGCCGTGGCCGTCCTCCTTCTCGCCCTCGCCGGATTCCAGCGAGCCGAGCACGCCGAGCTCGCCCTCGACGGAGATGCCGCCGAGATGGGCCATCTCGGTGACGGTCCGGGTGACGCCGACATTGTAGTCCCAGTCGCCGGGGGTCTTGCCGTCGGCCTTGAGCGAGCCGTCCATCATCACCGAGGTGAAGCCGGCCTGTATCGCGGTCATGCAGGTGGCCGGCTCATTGCCGTGGTCGAGATGCACGCAGACGGGGATGTGCGGGTAGATCTCGGTGACCGCGTCCATCATGTGCTTGAGCATGATGTCGTTGGCGTAGCTGCGGGCGCCGCGCGAGGCCTGGATGATGACGGGCGCGTCGGTGGCGTCCGCGGCCGCCATGATCGCCAGCGCCTGCTCCATGTTGTTGATGTTGAAGGCGGGCACGCCGTAGTCGTTCTCGGCGGCATGGTCGAGCAGTTGGCGAAGCGTGATACGGGCCACGTTGGCACTCCCCTTGAGGCAATGGATATGGGGAGCGTTTAAAAGCCAACTGCGACAAAGGTAAAGCGAAAGCGGGCGAAGCGCTTAAGATCAGCGGCCGCGGGCTTCCAGCACGCGCACACGCTCCTCGACGGCGGCGAGGTCCTCGGCGAACTGCCCGGTCGTGGCCTTGGCCATCACCAGAAGGCCGGCGGTGTCGCGGCGCTGTTTGCGTACGAGGTCGCCGATCTCGTCGAAGCGCTTTTCGGAGGCTTCGAAACGAGCGTTCACTTCAGCTCGAAATGACGACAATTCGGCCTGAATCCTCTTGAGGATCTCAAACATCGCTGTCTGAACGTTCTCGCTCATCGCCGCTCTCTCCGAAAAGCGACGAGAACATAGCATAAACAAGCCCTGCTGCAAACGGCAGGGCCGTTCAGCCTGTCCGCAGCGCCTCGACGCCCGGCAGAGGCTTGCCTTCCATCCACTCCAGGAAAGCGCCGCCGGCGGTGGAGACGTAAGTCAGGTCGTCCGCCACACCGGCATGGTTCATCGCCGAGACGGTGTCGCCGCCGCCGGCGACCGCGACGAGCTTGCCCGCCTTGACGCGCGCGGCAGCGGCCCTGGCGACGGTGACGGTCGCGGTATCGAAGGGCGGCAGCTCGAAGGCGCCGAAGGGGCCGTTCCAGACCAGCGTCCTGACCGTGTCGAGCTTGAGCACGACTGCGGCGACGCTCATCGGGCCTGCGTCGAGGATCATCTCATCGGCCGCGACCTCGCCGACCGGCACGACGCGGTGGCCGGGGTTGGCCTTGAACTCGCGCGCGACCAGCGCATCGACCGGCAGCAGGATCTCGCAGCCGGCGGCTTTCGCCTTGTGCTCGATCTCGCGGGCGGTGGCGACGAGGTCATGCTCGCAGAGCGACTTGCCGACATCGATGCCGCGGGCGGCGAGGAAGGTGTTGGCCATGCCGCCGCCGATGGCGAGGACATCGACCTTCTTCACGAGATTGCCGAGCAGGTCGAGCTTGGTCGAGACCTTGGCGCCGCCGACGATCGCCATGACCGGGCGGGCGGGGTTGTCGAGGCCGGCGGAGAGCGCCTCCAGCTCCGCCTGCATGGTGCGGCCGGCATAGGCCGGCAGGACATGGGCGAGCCCTTCCGTCGAGGCGTGGGCGCGGTGCGCGGCCGAGAAGGCATCATTGACATAGAGATCGCCGTTGGCGGCGAGTGCCCTGACGAAAGCGGGGTCGTTCTTTTCGTCGCCGGCGTGGAACCGGGTGTTCTCCAGCAGCAGGACATCGCCGTTCTTCGCGGCCGCGAGAGCCTTTGCGACGTCGTCGCCGATGCAGTCGTCCACGAAGGTCACGGGGGACCCCAGCGCATGGGCCAGCGCCGGTACGACCTGTTTCAGGCTGTTCTTGGCATCCGGCCCCTTGGGGCGGCCGAAATGGGCGAGCAGAATGACCTTGGCGCCCTTCTGCGACATCTCGCGGATGGTCGGCAGGATGCGGTCGATGCGGGTGGTGTCGGTGACCTTGCCGTCCTCCATCGGGACGTTGAGGTCGACGCGCACCAGCGCGCGCTGGCCGGCGAGGTCGGCGTCGTCGAGGGTCTTGAAGGCGGTCACGGCAGCGCTCATGGCAGCAGCTTGGGCATCAGGCCGGGCACGCCGAAGCGCAGCACGAGAATGGTCAGGACGACGGTGAGGATCGCGGTGACGATGGCCGTGGTGAAGAGCGTGGCGGCACGCGGCGTCGCATCGACGCGGTCGCGCAGCGCGGCGATCTCGCCGCGGATGGCGGCGAAATCCATCGTGCCGGCGGCGGCGTCGACCTTGTGGGCGCTGCGCTCGAGCGAGGCCTCGGCGCGGGTCAGCACGGCCTCGTAGCGGGCGAACTTCTCCTCGATGCGGGCCGCCTTCTCCTCGATGCGGGAGAGCTGGTCGAGCTGGCGCGGCTCCGTCATCGGGGCGGCCTCGGTGCCGCCGACGATCGCCGGTGTCCCATAGCCCGCTGCGGCGGTGACGGTCGTCGGCATCGCGGTGTCGGCAGGCGATGCGACGGTCGGCTCGATCTTGGCCATGGTCGTTCCGTTCGATTCGAGACAGGAGCGAGGCCGCGCCGGTGCGGCGCGGCCTCGGAAGGGCGTGCGATCAGAGCAGCTTGCCCATGGCGACGGCGGTGTCGCTCATGCGGTTCGAGAAGCCCCATTCGTTGTCGTACCAGGCGACGATGCTGACGAACTTGTCATCCATGACCTTGGTCTGGTCGAGCGCGAAGGTCGACGAGGCTGGGTCGTGGTTGAAGTCGATCGAGACGTTGGGCTGGTCGGTGACGGCGAGGATGCCCTTGAGCGGGCCGCGCTTGCTCGCCTTGAGGATCGCGTCGTTGATCTTCTCGACGGTGGTCTTGCGCTTGGCGAGGAACTTGAAGTCCACCATCGAGACGTTGGGCGTCGGCACGCGCACGGAGGAGCCGTCGAGACGGCCCTTCAGCTCGGGGATGACGAGGCCGATCGCCTTGGCGGCGCCGGTCGAGGTCGGGATCATCGAGAGCGCGGCGGCGCGGCCGCGGTAGAGGTCCTTGTGCATCGTGTCCAGCGTCGGCTGGTCGCCGGTATAGGCGTGGACGGTGGTCATGAAGCCCTTGTCGATGCCCACCGCGTCATGGAGCACGCGCACGACCGGCGCGAGGCAGTTCGTGGTGCAGGACGCATTCGAGACGACGACATGGTCGCTGGTGAGCTGGCCGTTGTTGACGCCGAAGACGACCGTCAGGTCGGCGCCGTCGCAGGGCGCCGAGACCAGAACGCGCTTGGCGCCGGCGGCGAGATGGGCCGAGGCCTTTTCCTTGGTGGTGAAGATGCCCGTGCATTCCAGCGCGATGTCGACGCCCAGCGCCTTGTGCGGCAGATCCTTGGGGTCGCGCACGGCGGTGACCTTGATCGGGCCGCGGCCGACGTCGATCGTGTCGCCGGAGACGGTCACCGTGCCGGGGAAGCGGCCATGGACGCTGTCGAAGCGGAAGAGATGGGCGTTCGTCTCGACCGGGCCGAGATCGTTGATCGCGACGACCTCGATGTCCTTGCGCTTCGACTCGATGATCGCACGCAGCACGTTGCGCCCGATGCGGCCGAAGCCGTTGATCGCCACCTTGACCGTCATCTCGAACCTCTCCTTCGCCGAACTCCGGCGCTTGCGCGCCATTCACGCGGGCAATTCGGCCAAAGCGTGACCGAAAGCAAGTGTTTGCGTGAGAGAAAGCCGGGCCCACACCCGCTTTCTCTCCGTTGTCGCCGGCCTCAGCCGTTGTGCCGCTTCATCGCGGCGTCGACGACCGCCTCCGGCGTGATGCCGAAATGCTGGTAGACCTCCTTGTAGGGGCCGCTCGCGCCGAAGGAGGACATGCCGACGAAGGTGCCGTCATGGCCGATGATGGCATCCCAGCCGAAGCGAACGCCTGCTTCGACGGCGATCTTGATCGGGGCGGAGCCGATGATCGCGGCTTGGGTGGCCTCGTCCTGCGCCAGCAGCAACTCGAGCGACGGGACCGAGACGACACGGGCGCGCACGCCCTTCTCGGCCAGGAGCTTGCGGGCCGCGACGGCGAGCTCGACCTCGGAGCCCGAGGCGAAGAGCGAGACCTGGGCCTTGCCGCCCTCGGCCGCCAGCAGCTCGTAGCCGCCCTTGGCCGACCGATTTGTGGCGGTGGCGTCGGTGCGCAGCTGCGGCAGGTTCTGGCGCGAGAGGGCCAGCACCGTCGGGCCCTTGGTGTTCTCGAGCGCGAACTGCCAGGCTTCCGCCGTCTCGATCGCGTCCGCGGGGCGGAAGACATGCATGTTCGGCATGCAGCGCAGCGAGGCGATCTGCTCGACCGGCTGGTGGGTCGGCCCGTCCTCGCCCAGCCCGATCGAGTCATGGGTCATGACGTAGACGACCGGCAGACCCATCAGCGCAGCGAGGCGCATCGAGGGGCGGGCATAATCGGCGAAGACCAGGAAGGTGCCGCCGCCGGTGCGGAAGCCGCCATGCAGGGTGATGCCGTTCATCGCGGCGGCCATGCCGTGCTCGCGGATGCCATAGCGGACATAGCGGCCCTTGGGGGTCTTGGGCGTGAAGTCCTGCGCCGCCTTGGTGCGGGTGTTGTTCGAGGGCGTGAGGTCGGCCGAGCCCATCACCAGCTCCGGCATCACCGGGGTGATGGCCTCCAGCGCCAGCTCCGAGGCCTTGCGGGTGGCCACGGTCTGCGGCGCGGCGATGAGGGCTTTCTTGTGGGCCAGGATCGCCTTGCCGAGCCTGACCGGCACGCCATGGGCGAGGCGGCGCTCGAACTCGGCGCGCTTGCGCTCGGAGAGCAGGCCGAAGCGGCTGCGCCAGTTGGCATGCTCGTTGGCGCCGGCCTTGCCGGCCTCGCGCCAGGCCTTCAGCACGTCGGCCGCGACCTCGAAGGCGCTGCCGGTGATGCCGAGGTTCGTCTTGGCGGCGGCGAGTTCCTCGGCACCGAGCGGCTCGCCATGGGCCTTGGAGGTGCCCGCCTTCTTGGGCGCGCCGAAGCCGATCACCGTCTTGCAGGCGATCATCGTCGGCTTGCCGGACTTCTGGGCGCGACGGATCGCGGCCTCGATCGCGTCGGGATCATGGCCGTCGACCCGCTCGGCGCGCCAGCCGCAGGCCTTGAAGCGCGCGACCTGGTCGACATTGTCGGTGATCGAGAGCGGCCCGTCGATCGAGATGCCGTTGTCGTCCCACAGCACGATCAGCTTGTTGAGCTTCTGGTGGCCGGCCAGCGCGATCGCCTCGTGGCTGATGCCCTCCATCAGGTCGCCGTCGGAGGCGAGCACATAGGTGTGGTGATCGACGACCTTCCTGCCGAACTCGGCGGCGAGCATGCGCTCGGCCATCGCCATGCCGACGGCGGTTGCGAGGCCCTGGCCGAGCGGGCCGGTCGTCGTCTCGACGCCGAGCGTCATGAAGTTCTCGGGGTGACCCGGGGTCTTCGATTCGAGCTGGCGGAACTTCTTGAGATCGTCGAGCTCCATCCCCGGCGTGCCGGTGAGATAGAGCAGCGCATAGAGCAGCATCGAGCCGTGGCCGGCCGAGAGCACGAAACGGTCGCGGTCGGGCCAGCGCGGATCGGCCGCGTCATACTTCATCACGCGGGTGAAGAGCACGGTGGCGACGTCGGCGGCGCCCATCGGCAGGCCGGGATGGCCGGATTTGGCCTTCTCGACGCCGTCCATGGCGAGGCCGCGGATGGCATTGGCGAGCTTGTCGTGCCGCGCACGGTCGATCGTGGTCATGGTGATTTCTGGCTCCGTCTGGCGGGGGGACGAGGCCGCGGCCAAATCCTGCGCATGCGGCAGGCCGGGACGGTCCGATTTGCGATCGCTCTGTCGTTTCGACTGGTGGAGCGGATTAGGCCGCGGGCTCGGTGGGAGTCAATTCGACCGGGTGGACGATCGACTGGTTTCGCTGCGCCGCAGCGGGCCCACGCTGCAAGCGCGAACGAACAATGCGGCCCAAGCCCTTGGCATCGGTGGGGATATCGGGCCGGTGCGATTCACGTTTTTCGGCGAGTTGGTCTAGGGTCCCGAATCGTGTGAGCCGGCTTCGATCTGAAGGGGGAGCGAAAATGGCGAGCCTGATGCTGGACAATGCTCTGGCGCGCCTCGACGGGGCGCTGGCCCAACTCGAGGCCGCGGCGCGGCGACGGGTCGAGGCGGAGCGCGGCCGGGCCAATCTGGAGACCGAGCTCGCGCTGATGCAGGACGACCGGGCGCGGCTGGCGGCCGAGCTCGACGGCGCCACCGCGCGTCTCGGCGATGTCGAGACCGCCGCCGCCGATGTCGATCAGCGTCTCGAGCGCGCCATGACCGTCATCGGCGCCGTGATCGCGCGGGCGGAGGCCGAGGCCGGGCCGGGGCCCGTATCGGTTCCGGGCAGCGAAGACGGCGAGGAGGACGAAGGCGAGCCGGCCACGGCCAGCCTCGCCCGGGAGCATTGAGCGGAGAGCGCCATGCCGCAAGTCAACGTCACCATCGCCGGCAAGGCCTACCGCATGGCCTGCGGGGAGGGCGAGGAGCCGCATCTGGAGGGGCTCGCCCGCGTCTATGACGGCAAGATCCAGGAGATGCGCCAGGCCTTCGGGGAGATCGGCGACATGCGCCTGCACGTGATGGCGGCGCTGATGGTGGCCGACGAAGCCTCCGAGCTGCAGCGGCGCGTGGAGCGGCTGGAAGCCGAGCTTTCGGCGCTGCAGGGCGATGCGGGAGCGGCCGACCGGCGCCTCGGCGAGGTCGAGGACCGGGCGGCCGAGGCGCTGGTGAGCGCCGCCGAGCGGATCGAGGGCATCGCCCGCAGCCTGATCCCGAGTGCCGTGGGGTAGGGTTATCGTCGCGCGGCCACTGGCGCTTTGCCGGCGTCTTGCCTACATAGGTGTGGCGGGGCTGTCTGGTGCGTGAGAGTATGTATTTCCGGGCCCATACGACTCCCTAGGGAGCTGTCCCTGCTTGGGTCCCTGGACCCGAGCACACGGCGCCCACCTACTTTGTAGGTGTCCCGGGATCGAAACTCCACGGCCGAGGTGGCTCCGCACTTTCCCATGTCCGACAGGCCTTCCCCCGACGACCCCGCGCTCCGCAAGGCGGCGCTGCGCGCACAGGCGCTGGCCCGGCGCGACGCGCTCGAGATCGACGATCGTCTGATCTGGGACGAGGCGATCACCGAGCGCGCCCTGGCGCTGCCGGTGTTCGAGGCGGCTGCCGGCCCCGTCTCCGCCTATTGGCCGATGCGATCCGAGTCCGATCCGCGGCCGGTCCTGGAAGCCCTGCAGGCCCAAGGCCTGCCGCTCTGCCTGCCCGCCATCGTCGCCAAGCGGATGATCTTCCGGCGCTGGGCGCCCTATGAGCCGATCGTGCCCGGCGGCTTCGGTACGCTGGTGCCGGACCCGGCCCAGCCCGAGAGCGTGCCCGCCATCCTGATCGTGCCGCTCGCGGCCTTCGACCGACGCGGCTACCGCATCGGCTACGGCAAGGGCCATTACGATGCGAAACTCGCCGAGCTCGGTCCCGTCACCAGCATC
This sequence comes from Bosea sp. RAC05, assembly GCF_001713455.1. Lineage (NCBI taxonomy): Bacteria > Pseudomonadati > Pseudomonadota > Alphaproteobacteria > Hyphomicrobiales > Alloboseaceae > Allobosea > Allobosea sp. RAC05. The sequence goes on along the minus strand of NZ_CP016464.1, from coordinate 4,334,033 downwards.
GGCATCGCCTATGCCGCGCAGGAAATCGACGCTGTGCCCGAGGAGCCGCATGACCGGCGCCTCGACTGGATCGTCACCGAGCGCGAAACCATCCGCTGCGGGTGAACCGGGGTCCGTCAGGCGACGGCGCCGGTTGATTCCCGCCCGCTTTCGCGCGACGGAGGAGCGTCTTCCGCCTTCGGACCCTTCCCATGCGTTTTCTCTTCCTCGGTGATGTCGTCGGCCGCCCCGGGCGGGTCGCGGTGCAGGAGCGCCTGCCGCGGCTGCGCGAGCAGTGGAAGCTCGACTGCGTCGTCATCAATGGCGAGAACGCCGCCGGCGGCTTCGGCATCACCGAGGCGATCTGCGACGAGCTGCTGGCGGCGGGTGCCGATGCGGTGACGCTCGGCAACCATTCCTGGGATCAGCGCGAGGCGCTCGTCTTCATCGAGCGGCAGGACCGGCTGGTGCGGCCGGCCAATTATCCCAAGGGCACGCCCGGGCGCGGGGCGGCGGTGATCGAGGCGCGCAACGGCGCGCGGGTGCTCGTCGTCAACGTCATGGGCCGCATCTACATGGAGGCGCTCGACGACCCCTTCCAGGCGCTCGAGCGGGAGTTGTCCGCCTGCCCGCTGGGCGAGGTCGCCGATGCGGTGATCGTCGACTTTCACGCGGAAGCGACCAGCGAGAAGCAGGCGGCGGGCTATTTCCTCGACGGACGCGCGAGCCTCGTGGTCGGCACGCACACCCATGTGCCCACCGCCGATGCGCGCATCCTGCCGGGCGGCACGGCCTATCTCTCCGATGCCGGCATGTGCGGCGACTATGATTCCGTGCTCGGCATGCAGAAGGACGAGCCGATCCGGCGCTTCCTGCAGAAGACGCCGGGCGCCCGGCTGGAGGCAGCCGGCGGGGTGGGGACGCTGTCGGGCATCGCGGTCGAGATCGACGATGCAACGGGGCTCGCCAGGGCGGTGTTTCCGGTCCGGATCGGGCCGCATCTGGCGCCGTCGGCGCCGCCCTGGGACGAGGCCTGAGGCCTCTCGTCCGCCGCCGCCTCAGGCGGCGTTGGCGCGCTGCACCAGGCTCTCGAAGGCGGCCGCGAGCGACGCGGCCTCCTCGGCCAGCGTGCCGGCGAGACCGAGCACTTCGCCGACGCTGCCGCCGGCCGCCGCGGCCAGTTCGCTGACGCCGCAGACCGTCTGCGCGACCTCCTGCGTCCCCACCGCCGCGAGGTCGACGCTGCGGGCGATCTCCTGCGTGGCGCAGCGCTGCTGCTCGAGCGCGCCGGCCACGGTGGCGGTGGTGTCGTGCATCTGGCGCACGAAGGCGACGATGCTGCCGATCGCCTGCACCGCCTCATGCGTCGCCGCCTGCATGGCGGGCACCTGGGCCGCGATCTCGTCGGTGGCCTGCGCCGTACGGGCGGACAATTGCTTGACCTCGGTCGCCACCACGGCAAAGCCGCGGCCGGCCTCGCCGGCGCGCGCGGCCTCGATCGTGGCGTTGAGGGCGAGCAGATTGGTCTGCGCCGCGATGTCGCGGATCATCTCGACGATGGAGCCGATGGTCTGCGCCGAGGTCGCGAGGCTCTTGACGATGACGTCCGTCTTGAGCGCCGCCGCATTGGCGCTGTGGGCCATGCTGGCGGCCTGCTGGACCTCGAGGGCGACATGGTCGAGCGAGACGGTCAGCTCGCCGGTCGCGCTGGCGACGCTCTGGACGTTGTCCGAGGCGTCGTCGGAGGCCCGCGCCGCGATGATGGCCTGCGCGCCGGTGTCCTTGACGATGGCGTTCATCGTCGCCGCCAGGGTCTCGACCCGGCGGGCGCCGCTGCTGACGGTGTCGACGACCCGGCGGACCCTGGCCTGGAAGCCGTCGATCTCGGTGCGGGTCAGCTCATGCGCCTCGCGCTGGATGCGGGCATAGGTCTCCAGCAGCAGTTCGAGATCGAGCGCGGCACTCTTGTTGAGGGCCGAGCGGGCGGCGATGCGCCGGTTGCGCTCCTTGCTCTTCCACCAGCCGAGCGCCTGCAGCGCCAGCCGGTCGAGCCCGAGCTCGGTGCCGATGCGGTGGGTCACCAGCGCGTGGTCGATGGCGATGCCGTAGGCCGGCACCTCGAGCCGATGGAAGGCGGAGGCGAGACGATGGGCCGATTCGAGAAAGCCGTCCCGGAGCTGGCCGGAGGCGAGCCGCGTCCAATGCGCGAGCCGCAGCGTCCTGACCTCGGGATTCTCGAAGGCGCGGGCGGTCTCGGGCCAGGGCGCGAGCGCGCCCTGCATGTCGTCCAGCAGGGCCGGCAACCGGGAACGGGCCATGTCGCCGTAAGGGCGCAAGGCGGCGATGTCCGCCTCGTCGATCTGGAAGGCGCGAAACCGCGCCTCCTGCTCTGCGACGAGCTTGCTGGAATCGGTGGTCATCGGTGTCCGAAGAACAGGCTGGGGGCGAACCGAAGCGGGTTCGCCGCGACCCCCGTTATGGCGCGCCATGACTTAACGTCGGGTTGCTGTGGTCCTGCAAATCCCCTTGCATTCCGGACGAACCGCGGACGGCCTCGCTTGCGCGGCGGCGAAGGCGGCGCCTATAAGGCCGGTCTGCCCGCCGGGGACGCTCGAGGCCCCGCCGGCGGCGCCGAAAACACGAGAAGGCAGCAGAGGTTCGGGTTCCATGGCCGGTCATTCCCAGTTCAAGAACATCATGCATCGCAAGGGCAAGCAGGATGCCGTGCGGGCCAAGCTGTTCTCGAAGCTCGGGCGCGAGATCACCGTCGCCGCCAAGATGGGCATGCCCGACCCGGCGATGAACCCGCGCCTGCGTATGGCGGTGCTCGCCGCACGCGCCGAGAACATGCCCAAGGACAACATTCAGCGCGCCATCAACAAGGCCGCCGGCGGCGAGGGCGATAACTATGACGAGGTCCGTTACGAGGGCTACGGGCCGGGCGGGGCGGCCGTCATCGTCGAGGCGCTGACCGACAACCGCAACCGCACCGCATCGGCCGTGCGCTCCTACTTCACCAAGGCGGGCGGGGCGATGGGCGAGAGCAACTCGGTCTCGTTCATGTTCAACCGCGTCGGCGAGATCGCCTATCCGCTCGCAGCCGGCGACGCCGACAAGCTGATGGAAGCGGCGATCGAGGCCGGGGCCGACGACGTCATCTCCGACGAGACCGGCCACACCATCCTGTGCGCCTTCGATGCGCTGAACGAGGTCTCGAAGGCGCTGGAAGCGGCGCTCGGCGCGCCGGCCTCAGCCAAGCCGGTCTGGCGGCCGACGACCTCGGCCCCGCTCGACGAGGAGAAGGCCGCGTCGATGATGCGGCTGATGGAAGCGCTCGACAATGACGACGACGTCCAGAACGTCTTCGCCAACTACGAGATCTCCGACGAGGTGATGGCGAAGCTGGGCTGAGGATTGCGCCTCACCCGTCATTGCGAGCGCAGCGAAGCAATCCAGACGGATTGCGTGTTGCCCCTGGATTGCTTCGCTGCACTCGCAATGACGGGTGAGGTGCCTCCTACCGCCCCACGAACCCGTCCCACAGCGGCAGGCTGACCAGCGCGCTGAGGAAGATCACCGCATAGGCGATGCGGCGGAAGGTTCCCTCGTTCGCGAGGCGGAAGCCATGCGTGCCGGCCCACATGCCGGCGCCATAGGCGGCGAAGAGCGGCAGCGCCATCAGCAGGGCGGGCAGCGTCAGGATGCCCTTCCACCACAGCACCGTGCCGCTGATCAGCGTCGAGCAGCCAAAGAAGGTCTGCAGATTGGCGCGGGTCTTGTGGCGATCGTTGCGCTGGGCGCCGAGCCAGAACACGGCGAGCGGCATCCCGCCGATCGAGGCCATGCCGTTGAACAGCCCCGAGAGAACGCCGACGCCGAGCGAGAGCGGCACGCCCGGCCGGCCGTGATAGCGCCAGCCCGAGGCCATCAGCGCGACCGCGGCGAAGATCAGCCCGGCGAGGATCCAGCGCATCGTCTCGCGGTCGAGCCAGATCAGGAGCCAGATGCCGGCGGGCAGAGCCAGCGTCGCGGTCAGCAGCAGCGGCGCCACCTCGCGCCATTCCGCCTGCCGGGCGTTGCGCAGCGCGATCGGCAGGGCAAAGGGCGCGTCGATGCACCAGATCAGCCCGAGCGCCGCGACCGGGCCGATCACCATCGAGGCCAGCGGCATGAACACCATGGCGAAGCCGAAGCCGGTGAAGCCGCGCACGAGCCCGCCGAGCAGCGTCGCCAGGATGAGGACGACAAGCCCGCTCGGCGAGACGGCGGGAAACAGGAAGGCGAGGAGATCGGTCATGCCGTCCGGGGGAGAGCGCAGGGCTTTGCGAGGAGTGATGCCTCGCACCAACAGCCAAGCGACGCCCGCGACAACCCCCGTCCGCGTGATGCGACCGATGCACGCCGCTCATCGACGGGGACGCGAGGAAGGAATCCTTAGGACGCCGCATGGAACAAAGCGTGTCCAAGGTCTAGGCTATCAGCGACATGAACCCACCGATTCGCATTCTCGGCATCGACCCCGGCCTCCGGAAGACGGGCTGGGGCGTCATCGTCTCGGAGGGGAGCAAGATCGGCTTCGTCGCCTGCGGCTGCGTCGAGAGCGAGGCCGGTCTTTCGCTGGCGGAGCGGCTGCGCCAGCTTCATGACGGGCTCAGCCGCGTCGTGCACGCCCATGCGCCCGACGAGGTCGCGGTCGAGGAGACGTTCGTCAACCGCGATCCGCAATCGGCGTTGAAGCTCGGCCAGGCGCGTGGCGTCGCGCTGGTGGTGCCGGCGCTGGCGGGCCTCGATGTGGCGGAGTATGCCGCCAATCTCGTCAAGAAGACGGTGGTCGGCGTCGGCCATGCGGACAAGAAACAGGTCCAGATGATGATCCGCGTGCTGCTGCCCAAGGCGGAGACGCGCTCGGCCGATGCGGCCGATGCGCTGGCGGTGGCGATCTGCCACGCCCAGCATCGCGGCATGCGCGCGCTGGTCGCGCAGATGCGGGCGGGGTGATGACACAGTCGATCATTTCACCCACAGCCCTCATCCTGAGGAGCGGGCGCAGCCCGCGTCTCGAAGGATGTTTCAGTGCGCACTGGAGCATCCTTCGAGACGCCGCTTCGCGGCTCCTCAGGATGAGGGCTGGTGGGTCCGAGAGCGGAGCTGGCGCGGAAGGCGGGGCGAGACGATGATCGGGAAGCTCAAGGGCATCGTCGATTCCTATGGCGAGGACCACGTCATCCTCGACGTGCAGGGCGTCGGCTATGTCGTGCAGTGCTCGTCGCGGACGCTGCAGCGGCTGGCGAAGCCTGGCGAGGCGGCGGTGCTCTCGATCGAGACGCATGTGCGCGAGGATGCGATCCGGCTCTACGGCTTCCTCTCCGACAATGAGCGGGACTGGTTCCGGCTGATGCAGGTGGTCCAGGGCGTCGGCGCCAAGGTCGCGCTCGCCATCCTCTCGACCTTCGAGCCCGGTGCGCTGGCGACTGCGATCGCGACCGGCGACAAGGCCGCGGTGGCGCGCGCGCCGGGCGTCGGGCCCAAGCTGGCGCAGCGCCTCTGCGCCGAGCTGAAGGACAAGGCGCCGGCCTTCGGCCATGTCGACCCGGGCGTCGCGCAACTCGCCGGCGCGCTCGCCGATAGGAAACTGCCGCAGCCGGTGGCGGACGCCGTCTCGGCGCTGAGCAATCTCGGCTATCCGCAGGCGCAGGCCGTGGCGGCTGTCGCGGCCGCCGCGCGTGAGGCGGGCGAAGGGGCGGGGACGGCGCAGCTGATCAAGCTCGGCCTGCGGGAGCTGGCGAAGTGAGCGACACCAAACGCCCCGGCCTGCTCTCCGCCGAGAAGCGCGACGACGACGCCGAATCCTCGTTGCGGCCGCTGTCGCTGTCGGATTTCACCGGCCAGGCGGCGGCGCGGGCGAACCTCCAGGTCTTCATCGAGGCTGCCAAGAGCCGCGGCGATGCGCTCGACCATGTGCTCTTCGTCGGCCCGCCCGGGCTCGGCAAAACGACACTGGCGCAGATCGTGGCGCGGGAACTCGGCGTCAATTTCCGCTCGACCTCGGGGCCGGTCATCGCCAAGGCCGGCGACCTCGCGGCGCAGCTGACCAATCTCGAAGAGCGCGACGTGCTCTTCATCGACGAGATCCACCGGCTCAACCCGGCGGTGGAGGAAATCCTCTATCCGGCGATGGAGGACTACCAGCTCGACCTGATCATCGGCGAGGGGCCGGCCGCCCGCTCGGTCAAGATCGACCTGCCGAAGTTCACCCTGGTGGGCGCCACGACCCGCGCCGGCCTGCTGACGACGCCGCTGCGCGACCGTTTCGGCATCCCGATCCGGCTGCAGTTCTACACCGTCGAGGAGCTGCAGGGCATCGTGGCGCGCGGGGCCCGCGTGCTCGGGGTGCCGATGTCGGACGATGGCGCCAACGAGATCGCCAAGCGCTCGCGCGGGACGCCGCGCATTGCCGGGCGGCTGCTGCGACGGGTGCGCGATTTCGCCATCGTCGACGGCGACGCGATCGTGACGCGCAAGGTCGCCGACAAGGCGCTGCAGCTGCTCGATGTCGACGCCATCGGCCTCGACCAGATGGACCGGCGCTACCTGACGACGGTCGCGATCAATTTCAGCGGCGGGCCGGTCGGGATCGAGACGATCGCGGCCTCGCTCTCGGAACCGCGCGATGCGATCGAGGAGATCATCGAGCCCTTCCTCCTCCAGCAGGGCTTCATCCAGCGCACGCCCCGTGGCCGCATCCTGACGCCGCACGCCTTCCGGCATCTCGGAATGCCCGAGCCCAGCCGCGAGGCGGCGCAGTTCGGGCTGTTCGGGGACGGGGAGGCGTGAGTTGGCGGACGATCTCCTCGATCGGATGCGGAGCAACCCGGCCGGCGACTGGACGATCGGCGACATCGAGCGGCTGTGCCGGTCATATGGGATCGATTGCAAACCACCTCCCGGTGGCGGGTCGCATGACAAGGTTGCCCATGACGCGGTTGCCGACATCCTGACGATCCCGGCTCGTCGGCCGATCAAACCGAAATACATCCGCCTTCTCGTCAGCTTCGCGAGGCTCGTGATAACGTCGGGCGTCAGGAGGCAGACATGAGCCCACTCGCCTATCGTGTCGTCATCGAGCCGCTCTCTCTCGCCGATGGCGGCGGATATTTCGCGACGGTGCCTGATCTGCCGGGTTGCATGTCGGATGGCGAGACGGCGGAGGAGGCGCTTCTCAACGTGCAGGACGCAATCGTGTGCTGGATCGAGGCCGCCAACGAGATGGGGCGCACCGTTCCACAACCGACCCGCACCCTGACGGCCGCCGAGTGACTCCGCTGACGAGACGTGGTCTGGCGGCGTTGGTGCCAGCGCTCGCGATCGCCGCCTGCGGCGCGGCCCTTGCCGCCCCCGCCGGTCCCGAAACGCCGGTGCGCGAAGCCTATGCCATCACCAGCCGGCAGCTCGCCGGCTCCGGCGGCAAGCCCGTCGCGGCGCCTTGGCAGAAGCCGCATCGCGACCGGCTGATGAGCCGCGCGCTCGCCGGTATGTTCGCGCGCGACGAGCTCTACCAGGATGAGGCCGGCGAGATGGGCCATCTCGGCGCCGACCCCTTCCTCAGCGGTCAGGATGGCGAGATCAAGAATCTGAAGGTCAGCGTCACTTCGCCTCCCGCCGGGGGAAAGGCGCAGGTCACGGCCTCCTTCCGCAGCTTCAAGCAGCCGGTCAGCGTGCGCTTCCGCATGGTGGAGGAGGGCGGGGCCTGGAAGATCGACGACATCGTCAACCGCGTCGAGGGGCAGGATTACGCCGTGCGCGATCTGCTGTCGCAGCCCTATGAGTGCGGCTCCTTCATGAAGAAGCCCTGCAAGCGTTAGCACCTGCAGGGCTTCTGGTTCGGCCTTCGCGCGATCAGCGCGCGAACTTGGACCGGTGCATGGCCGAGCGCTGGCCGGCGTGGTCGAGGGCTCCGGACTTGGCCGTTTTGCGGTTGACGATCGGCTTCATGCCCTCGTCGCCCGTGCGGCTGAGCGGGCGCGCCAGCGCCTGCTTGCGCATCTTCATCGCCAGCGCCTTGCGGGCGAGGGAACGCTGGCTCGGCTGACGCTGCTTTTCGGTGCGGCGGGTCTGCTCGGCGCCGACGCGCTTGAGGGCGACGGTGAGCGCATCGGCCTTGGTCTTGGTGCCGGTGTTGTCCGAAGCGGCGGCGGCGCCCTGTGGCGCGGCCTTGCCGCGAAACTCGCGGCGCTGCCGGCGGGCGACATCGCGGGCTTTGTCGCGGCGGTCGCGCAGGTTCTTGGCGAGATCGCGGAGGTCGTCGTCCGGCACGGTGCCGATCGCATGGCTGCGGGTGCGGGCGACGAGGTCCCATTCGTCCTTGTCGAGAACGCGTTCGAGTTGCTTGGTCGAGAGCGACATGCGGACTGTCCTTTTCTTGTGGTTGCGGTCTCCCTGGGTCAACATCCTCCGGGCCTGCGAGTTCCCCGGCGCGGCGGTCTGCCCCAGACCACTATGCTGCCGCCCGCCTGCGCTTTAAAGCTCCGCCTCCCGTCGCTGTTTCCCGTTCGAAGCCATGACCGCCTCCCACAGCCTTTCCGTCCGCGTCTATTACGAGGACACGGATTTCTCCGGCGTCGTCTACCACGCCTCCTATCTGCGCTTCATGGAGCGCGGCCGCACCGAGCTGATCCGGTCCCTCGGGGTCGGGCAGCGGGAGCTGTTCGACGGCGAAACGGCGCTGGGCTTCGCGGTTCGCCGCATGACGATCGATTTCCTCAAGCCCGCTGTGATGGACGATCTGCTGACGGTCGAGACCGTTTCGGTCGCGGCGCGGGGCGCGACGATGGATGTCGAGCAGCGCGTGCTGCGCGGCGAGGAGGTTCTCGTCACGGCTCAGGTCAAGGTCGCCTGCGTCGGCGGCGGCCGGGCGCGGCGCATTCCCGATGGCCTGCGGCGGCGCCTGGGGATCGAGGATTGAGGGCTGATCGACGCGCCCGCCGCGCCATGTTAGCGCTCGTCACATGAGCTGGAAACGCGACAAGCCGGAGGCGCCGCCGCGCGGCTACCATCACGGCAATCTCAAGGAGGAGCTGGTGCGCGCCGCGCTGGGCCTGATCCGCGAGAAGGGGGCCAACGGCTTCACCTTCGCGGAAGCAGCCCGCCTCGCCGGCGTCAGCCCGGCCGCGCCCTACCGGCATTTCCGCGATCGCGACGAGCTTCTGGCGGATGTCGCGACGCGCGGCTTCGTTCTGTTCGAGGCCGCGCTGACGCGGGCCTGGGACCAGGGCCGGCCCGATCCGCAGGCCGCCTTTCACCGGCTGGGGCTGGCCTATCTCGCCTTCGCCCATGACGAGCCGGCCTATTACGCGGCGATGTTCGAGGCCGGCGTGCCGCTCGATGCCAGCCCGGAGCTGCGCGCGGCGGCCGACCGGGCCTTCCAGGGGCTGCGCGCGGCCTCGGAGGCACTGATCGCGCTGCTGCCCGCCGGCAAGCGACCGCCGGCGCTGATGATGGCGCTGCATGTCTGGTCGATGTCGCATGGCGTCGCCGCCCTGTTCGGCCGGGCCGATGGCGGGCGGCGGCCACTGCCGATGTCGGCGGCCGAGCTGCTGGAAGCCGGCATGCTGATCTATCTGCAGGGGCTGGGGATCAATTCCGACAAGGATCCGAGGCCATGACTGAAGTCACGGATTCTCAGATCGACGAAGCGATTCTCTCGGAGCTCGGGCCGCGTTCACTTAAAACTGCCCGGATTGTCGTTAGGGTCGGTGAGCGATTTGACGAAGCGGATCGGGCCTTTTTCGACAGGGTCGAGGCGCGCATCGGCGTGTTGATCGAAGCAGGGCGAGTGCGCTTGTTGGGGCGTCTGGCGGATTGGCGCTTTAGCGAGCTCGCCTTGATGCCGCCCGACGCGTGATTGCCCTTCGCGCGTGGCGCTCGTCGAAGCGCTTATGATTGTCCAGCCCTCCGAATGCTCGATCTTGACAAGCGGAGCGCCGTCCCCCATTTATGTAAATGTGATTTACATTCACGCTTTGTCAGGGTGAGGGACCAATGCCGATCGTCGAGAAGCTCGATGAATATGGGAAGGGAGCCTGGATCGCCTTCGCGGTTCTCGGCTTCGTCGTGTTCTGGCCTCTGGGTCTGGCGACCCTGGCCTTTCTGTTCTGGAGTGGACGCATGGGTTGCGGAATGAGCGGTGCCGACCGCTACGAACACAGGATGAACCGTCTGCAGAGCAAGATGGAGCGCCTGAAGGAACGCATGGGCGGCCGTCACGGCGGCTTCGGCGGCGGCTGGGGCGGCGGGCCGTCCAGCGGCAACCGCGCCTTCGACGAATACCGCGCCGAGACGCTGCGCCGTCTCGAGGAGGAGCAGAAGGAGTTCCAGGATTTCCTGGGCCGGCTGCGCATGGCCCGCGACAAGGCCGAGTTCGACCAGTTCATGGCCGCCCGTCGCGGCGAGAACCCCGAGCCGCAGGCCAGCGCCGGCTGACGCGCCTCCGCATCGTTACGAATCGAAGCGCCCGTCCCGGGAGACCGGGGCGGGCGTTTTCGTGTCCGGAGACCGTTCGGCGGCGCCTCGCGGGTCCCGCGTATACCCGGCATTAACCTTGCTGGAGGCTTAACTCGGTCGCGCGCATGCGTTTCGGATGAAACCCCCTTTGCGCCCATCTTTCGCCGGATTCAAAGGCGATTGAGGGGCCACGGCATTTCCCCGGATCGCAAATCGGGCGGCGTCGCGGGGAGGCTCGCGGCGCGTGTGGCGGGGCGTTGGCCGGGCGACCGGCCGGACCCGCCCGTGCAAGAGGATGACAGGATGAACCCCGCCGACGTCGCGCAGGCCGCGCCGCAGATCGACATGTCGTTCTGGACCCTGTTCTGGCACGCCCACATCGTCGTCAAGCTCGTGATGCTGGGCCTGATCGGCGCGTCGATCTGGTGCTGGTCGATCATCATCGACAAGACGCTGCTCTACCGCCGCACCCGCAAGGAGATGGACGCCTTCGAGGAGGTGTTCTGGTCCGGCCGCTCGCTGGAGGAGCTCTATCGCGAGCTCGCCGCCAAGCCGGTCTCCGACATGTCGGCCGTGTTCGTCGCGGCGATGCGGGAGTGGAAGCGCTCCTTCGAGAATGGCGGGCGCTCCGTCGCCAGCCTGTCGCAGCGCATCGACAAGGTGCTCGACGTCACCATCCAGCGCGAGACCGAGCGGCTCGAATCGAAGCTTCTGGTGCTGTCGACGATCGCGTCGGCCGCGCCGTTCATCGGCCTGTTCGGCACGGTCTGGGGCATCATGCACTCCTTCACCGCCATCGCCGTCTCCAAGAACTCGTCGCTCGCCGTCGTGGCGCCGGGCATCGCCGAGGCGCTGTTTGCCACCGCGATCGGCCTGTTCGCCGCGATTCCCGCGCTGATGGCCTACAACAAGCTGCAGGCCGAGGTGGCCAAGGCCTCGAGCCGGCTGGAAGCCTTCGCCGACGAGTTCTCCGCGATCCTGTCGCGGCAGATCGACGAGCGGCTGGCGGCGTGAGGGGCTGAAACCATGGGCATGTCCGCAGCATCCGGGGCGAAGTCCGGCGGTCGGCGCGGCCGTCGCAGCCGCAGGCACGGCGCCATCGCCGAGATCAACATGACGCCGTTCATCGACGTGATGCTCGTGCTGCTGATCATCTTCATGGTCGCGGCGCCACTGATCGCGACGGGCGTTCCGCTCGACCTGCCGCAGACCGGCGCCAAGCCGATCAATGTCGACCAGAAGCCGATCACCATCGCCATCGACGGCAAGGGCCAGATCTTCCTGCAGGACCAGCCGACGCTGGAGCCCGACCTCGTCACCAAGCTGCAGGGCCTGGCGAAGCAGGGCTTCGACGAGCGCATCTATGTTCGCGGCGACCGGATGGTGGATTACGGCCGGGTCGCCTCGGTGATGTCGACGATCACCTCGGCGGGCTTCAAGCGGGTCGCGCTCGTCACCGAGCCGGCCCGCTGATCAGGATGGAATCGAGGATTCGGACGCGGTGAAGCTCTCCTCCGAACCGGGCATGGTGGTGTCGGCGCTCGGCCACGCGACGTTTCTCGTCGCGGGGCTGCTGGCGTTCTCGTCGGCTGCGCCGCTGCCGGACAATGTGGAGGCGATCGCCGTCGAGATGGTCGATGCGAGCGCGCTGAACCAGGTCACCCGCGGCGAGCGCAAGGCCGAGAAGGTGCAGGAGCAGCCGCTGCAGCGCGCCGAGCGCAAGGCCGAGATCGTCGAGCGCAAGGAGGAGGGCGAGGCCAAGCAGGATGCGCCGGCCCCGCCGAGCCGCCCGGCCGAACTCAAGACCGCCGACGACAACGCCGCCGCGCCGCTGCCGCCCTCGCGGGCCGCCAACCTGCCCAAGCCCGAGGTGAAGCCGCCGGAGCCGGTCAAGCAACCGCAGAAGGCTGGCCCCAGCGCCGCCGAAGTGGCCGAGCAGAAGCGCGAGGAGCTGGCGAAGCTGGCCGAGGAGGCCGAACTCGCGTCCAAGGCCAAGCAGGCTGAAGAAGCCGCGAAGGCTGCCGCCAAGGCGAAGTCGGAAGCGGAGGCCAAGGCGAGGGCCGAAGCGGCCGCCAAGGCGAAGGCCGAGGCGCTGGCCAAGGCCGAGGCCGAGGAGGCTGCCAAGGAGAAGGCGGAGGCCGCCGCCAAGGCGAAGGCCGAAGCCGAGGCCAAGGCCAAGATCGCTGCCGCCGCCAAGGCCAAGCAGGAGGCCGAGGCCAAGGCCCGGCGCGAGATGGAGATCGCCAAGAACTTCAATCCCAGCGACATCTCCAAGCTGCTGCAGTCCAAGGAGCAGGCGCAGTCGACCGGCTCGGCAGCGCCCCAGGTCAACCGGACGGCGTCGCTGGGGACCGAGCGCGGCGCCTCGCAGAAGCTCAGCCCCTCGCTGCGCGGCCAGCTCATCGGCATCATCCAGGACCAGCTGATGAAGTGCTGGAACGTGCCGATCGCGCTCGCCAATGCGCGCGGCGCGGTGGTGCCGCAGGTGCGCATGAAACTCGCCGCCGACGGCTCCCTGCTCGGGCAGCCGGGCGTGGTGAACTCCTCCTCCGACCCGCTTTTCGCGGTCGCGGCCAGCTCGGCCCTGACCGCCACCCGCCGCTGCGCGCCTTTGCGCATCCCGGCTCAATTCGCCGCCTATTATGACGACTGGCGCGACGTCGTCGTCAATTTCGACGCAAGGGACGTGCTGTGACCCTGATCGACCGCAATCCTCTCCCGCTCCTGCCGGCCGCGCCCTCGCGGCGCCGGCTGCTCGCGCTCGCCGGCGCCTCACTGCTGGTGCCTGCGGCAGTGTCTTTCAAGCCTGCGGCAGCTCGGGCCGAACTCGTCATCGACCTGCGCGGCGGCACCTTCCAGCCGCTCCCGATCGCGATCGCCGATTTCGGCGGCGAGGGCGGGGTGCTGGTCTCGGGGGTGATCAGCAACAATCTCAAGCGCTGCGGCTATTTCGCGCCGATCGACAGGGCGCGCCATCCCGACAAGAACCCGCCCTTCGACGCGGTGCCCGAGTTCGGCTCGTGGAAGGCGGCGGGCGTGCAGGCGCTGGTGACGGGGCGCGTCTCGCGCGACGGCTCGGGGCGGATCAAGGCCGAGTTCCGGCTCTGGGACGTGACGACCGGCACGCAGACCGACGGCCAGCAGTATTTCACCGATCCCAACAACGCCCGGCGCGTCGGCCACATCATCTCGGATGCGATCTACACCAAGATCACCGGCGTCGGCGGCTTCTTCGACACCCGCGTCGTCTTCGTCGACGAGTCCGGCCCGAAGGAGAACCGCCGCAAGCGCCTGGCGATCATGGACCAGGACGGCGCCAATGTGCGCTTTCTCACCGATGGCTCGATCTCGGTGGTGACGCCGCGCTATTCGCCGGTGTCGCAGGAGGTGACCTACATGTCGCAGCGGCTGGGCGAGCAGCCGCGCGTGCATGTGCTCAACATCGAGACCGGCCAGCGCCAGATCGTCGGCAACTTCCCCGACATGACCTCGAGCCCCCGGTTCTCGCCCAATGGCGCGCGCATCGCGCTCAGCCTGCAGCAGGGCGGCAACGCCAATCTCTATTCGATCGACATCGGCTCGCGCACGACCATGCGGCTGACCTCGACGGGGGCGATCGACACCTCGCCCTCCTATTCGCCCGATGGCACGCAGATCGTCTTCGAGAGCGACCGCGGCGGCTCGCAGCAGCTCTATCTGATGGGCGCCGGGGGCGGGGAGGGCAAGCGGCTCTCCTTCGGCCAGGGCTCCTACTCGCAGCCGAGCTGGTCGCCGCGGGGCGACCTGATCGCCTTCACCAAGCGCGGCGGCGGTGGTTTCGCCATCGGCGTGATGCGCCCGGACGGCTCGGGCGAGCGGCTTTTGACCGAGGGCTTCCACAACGAGGCGCCGAACTGGGCGCCCAACGGCCAGTACATCATGTTCTTCCGCGACCCCGGCGGGCAGTCCGGCGGCAAGCTCTACATGGTGGACATCACCGGCCGCGTCGAAGTGCCGGTGCCGACACCCGCCTTCGCCTCCGATCCGACCTGGTCGCCGCTGCTGACGGCGGCGCGCTGAGGCGCGACGCCGGTTCGTTGCCGCCCGCCGGAGCGCGGGGCGGTGACGCGGCGCGGCTCAGCCCGCCGCTTCCCCGGATACGAGGGTGAAACCCTCGTCGATCCAGCCGGTGATGCCGCCGGCCATGATCTTGACCGGGCGGCCCAGCTCCGCCAGCCGCAAGGCGGCCTTGGCGGCGCCGTTGCAGTGCGGACCGGCGCAATAGGTCACGAAGAGCGTGTCCAGCGGCCAGTCCTCGAGCTTCGATCTGATGATCTTGCCCACCGGCAGGTTGAGCGCGCCCGCGACGTGGCCGCGGGCGAAGAGCGTGGGGCTGCGGACGTCCAGCAGCACGAAGTCGGGCTGCTTCGACAGCGCGTCGTGAACATCCCAGCAATCGGTCTCGAAGGTGAACTCGGCCGCGAAATGCGCGCGGGCGAGATCGCTGGGGGCGGCGGGGACGGCGGTCACGGCGGTGGTGGTCATGGCGGGCTCCTGTTCGACCCGCTCATCTCGCAAACCGCGCGGCCCGCTTGCAATTGGCGTGAATGACAGAGTACGGGCATATAATGCCAAACACGACCGGCCCCCTCGTCGTCGCGCTGCTCTATGACGGACTCTGCACCTTCGAGTTCGGCATCGTCGCTGAGATCTTCGGACTCCCGCGCCCGGAAATGGGCGAGGACTGGTACCGTTTCGCCAGCTGCGCGATCGAGGACGGGCCGTTGCGGGCGCATGGCGGTTTCGTGCTGACGCCGCAGCACGGCCCGGAGCTGATCGACGAGGCCGATCTCATCGTCGTGCCCGGCTGGAAGGGCCCAAGTGGGCCGGTGCCGGAAGCCCTGTGCCAGCGCCTGCGGCAGGCCCATGCCCGCGGTGCCCGGCTCGCCTCGATCTGCTCGGGCGCCTTCGTGCTCGCGGCGACGGGTCTTCTGGACGGCGGGGTGGCGACGACGCATTGGCGTTATGCCGAGGCCCTGCGCGCCGGGCATCCGGAGATCGACGTCGACCATGCCTCGCTCTACCGCGCGCAGGGGCGCATCTTCACCTCGGCCGGGAGCGCCGCCGGCATCGATCTGCTGATCGAGATCGTCAGGCGGGATTTCGGAGCCGATGCGGCCAACTCGGTGGCGCGCCGCCTCGTGATGCCCGCCCACCGCACGGGCGGGCAGGCGCAGTTCCTGGAGCGGCCCGTGCCCCGGCACCGCCACGCCGAGGTGGCGCCCCTGCTCGATCGGCTGCGCTCGCAGCTTCAGCTGTCCTGGACGGTCGAGGACATGGCCCTCGAGTGCCGCATGAGCCTGCGCACCTTCCTGCGCCGCTTCAGGGACGCCACCGGCTCGGCGCCGGGCGACTGGCTGATCGGCGAGCGCGTGGAGGAGGCCAAGCGCCTCCTGGTGGCCGGCAAGCTGGGGACGCAGGAGATCGCGCTGGCCGTCGGCCTCGGCACGCCCGATACGCTGCGGCACCATTTCCGCAGACGCGTCGGCATCAGCCCGCGCGAATACCAGGCCCGCTTCGCCTCAGGAGCCTCCGAGAACGAGGCGATGGCGCCCGAGCCACCGCGGGCTGTGCCCCTCGTGCCACAACCGGGCCGCGAATCCCGGATTGCAAGCTTTGATTAACCATATGCCGCAATGCCGCCACTTCGCCTTGTTCTGGCAAGGTCTCGTTTAGGTTGACGCTTCATTGATGCGATGAAGTGCATTCCAGCCCCGTGATTCATCCGTCCGTGAGACGCGCCTCGCACAGACCGAACGCCCCGGAGTCTCCCATGTTCGCCACTCTCTTCGCCGGCGGCCGCGCCGTCCGCTTCGCCGCCGCCATCGCCGCCTCGCTCGCGCTCGGCGCCTGCGCCAACAACAACCAGAACGCCGACGGCTTCGGCGCCGGTGGCGCGGCGACCCCGGGCAGCGCCCAGGACTTCGTCGTCAATGTCGGCGACCGCGTCTTCTTCGAGACCGACTCCACCGACCTGACCCCCACCGCCGTCGCGACGCTCGACAAGCAGTCGGCCTGGCTGCAGCGCTATCCGCGCTACACCTTCGTCGTCGAGGGCCATGCCGACGAGCGCGGCACGCGCGAATACAACTTCTCGCTGTCGGCGCGCCGCGCCCAGACCGTGCGCGACTACCTCGCCTCGCGCGGCATCCAGGGCAACCGCATGCGCATCGTCTCCTATGGCAAGGAGCGCCCGGTCGCGGTCTGCAACGACATCTCCTGCTGGTCGCAGAACCGCCGCTCGGTGACGGTGCTCGACGGCGCCGGCGGCGGCGTCTGACGCCGCGATCCTGCCGGATCGGCACACAGGCCGGCGCCTTCCCGAGAGGAACGCGCCGGCCTTTTCATATTTTGGCCGCTGTCATGGCGTGTTATACGCGTCGCATCCCCCTCAAACCCGGTCCGTTCCCGATGTCGCGAATCCATGCTCCCGCCTGGAAGCTCCGCTCCTGCCTCGCCGCCCTGGCGCTGGGGACGGCGGTCTCCTGCCTGAGCCTGCCCGCCGCGGCGCAGGACGCCGCCGATCTGGTGGTGCGGACCTCGCGGATGGAGAACCAGATCCGCCAGCTCTCCGGCCAGATCGAGCAGCTGCAGTTCGAGAACCGGCGGCTCAGCGAGCAGCTGCGCAAGTTCCAGGAGGATGTCGAGTTTCGCCTGAACGAGAGGGGTGGGGCCCGTCCCTCGGGGGCCGCCGCGCCGGGCGGAGCCGCTCCGGCCGCCGGCGCGCCGCGCCCGCAACGTCGCGGCGACGCCTTCGACCCGAGCACGCAGGTCGGCTCCGCCGGGGCGCCGCGCCCGCTCAATGGCGGGATCGGCGGCATCATCGAGGAGGACGCGACCATTGCCGGCCAGGGACCGCTCGATCTGCAGGGCGTCGGGCGCGGCGTGCCGGCCGGCGCGCTGCCGCAACCGGCGCCGCGCGGCCCCAGCGTCGCCGCTGCCAGCGGCCCGGCCACGGCCAAGGAGGCCTACGACGTCGCCTATGCCGCGATCCTGCGCAAGGAATACGAGCAGGCCGAGATGGGCTTCCGCCAGTTCCTGCAGAGCTATCCGCGCGACCGGCTCGCCATCGACGCGACCTACTGGCTGGGCGAGAGCTATCTCCAGCGCAAGCGCTACCGCGAGGCGGCCGAACAGTTCCTGAAGGTCAGCAGCGATGCGCCGAAATCGGCCAAGGCGCCCGAAAGCCTGCTGCGGCTCGGCATCGCGCTGAACGGCCTCGGCGCGCGCGACCAGGCCTGCGCGACCTATGCCAAGGTCGGCGTCGACTATCCCGCCGCGCCCAACTCCGTCCGCCAGGGCGTCGAGCGCGAGCGGCGTCGCTCGGGCTGCGCTTGAGCGCCGTCGAGCCGCTTTCCAGCGATCATCCGCCTCTCGGGGCGCGCGAGGCGAGCGAGCTGTTCGCCGACCTCGCCGCCGAGCGCAGCCTCCTCGTGGCCGTGTCCGGCGGGCCGGACTCGGTCGCGCTGCTCGCCCTGCTGGCGGACTGGTCGCGCGAGCCCGGGCGGCCACTCCTGGCGGCTGCGACCGTCGACCATGGCCTGCGCGCCGACTCCGCCGCCGAGGCCCAGGGCGTCGCCGCTCTCTGTGCGCGCCTGGGCGTCGCGCATCGCATCCTGCGTTGGGAGGGTGACAAGCCGCGCAGCCGGCTGCAGGAGCGGGCGCGCGCGGCGCGCTATGCCCTGCTCGCAGCTGAAGCGGAGAATGTCGGCGGGGCCATCCTGGTGACGGCCCATACGCTCGACGATCAGGCCGAGACGCTGCTGATGCGGATGGCGCGGGGCTCGGGACCGTCGGGCCTTGCGGGCATGCGCGGGCGGGTTGTGCGGGACGGAACGGTTCTGGCGCGGCCACTGCTGGGCGTGTCCAAGGCCCGGCTGATCGCGACCGCGCAGGCGCGCGGGCTGTCCTTCGTCGAGGATCCCAGCAATGGCGACCCCCGGTTCGCGCGGGCGCGATGGCGGGCCTTGATGCCGCTGCTGGCGGCGGAGGGGCTGGATGCCGAGCGCCTGTCGCTGCTGGCGGGGCGCCTGGCGCGGCTCGACGAGGCCGCGACCGCGCGCTGCGAGGCCGTGCTGGCGGCGGTGCTGCTGCCGGCGACGGGGGCGCCGCACCTGCGGCTGAATTTCGAGGCGCTGCTGCGGGAGCCTGACGAGATCGTGCTGCGCGTCGTGGCGGCCTCGCTCGAGAGGCTTGGAGCCGAGGCGGAGAGCCCGGTCCGGCTCGAGCGCCTCGAGGCCTGTGTCGCGGCGCTGGGCGAGGCGGCTCGGGCGGGCCGGCCGGTGACGCGCACGCTGGCTGGGGCCGTGCTGGTGCTCGCCGGCGACGGCACCCTGGCGCTGCGGCGGGAGCGCCCGCGCCGGCGCGGCATTCACCCTGCGGCAACATAGGCGAAAGGGCGCAAATGTCTTTCCCTTGGCAATGGGCTCGCCCGCACCTAGATTGATGAAGCAAACTCTCGGCCTCTTCCGGTTGGTCCGGCAGGCCTGATCGGACAGATGATGAATCCGAACTTCCGCAATTTCGCCCTCTGGGTGGTGATCTTCCTTCTGGTGCTGGCGCTCGTGACGCTGTTCCAGAGCCCGAGCCAGCGCGCCAACATCAACGAGATCCCCTACAGCCAGCTCATCAACGAGTCGGAGGCCGGGCGGATCACGAATGTCGTCGTCGCCGGCCAGGAGATCTCCGGGACTTTCTCGGATGGTCGCAGCTTCGTGACCTACGCGCCCTATGGCGATCCGGCCCTGCTGAAGACGCTGGCGCAGAAGGGCGTTCAGGTTTCGGCCCGCGCTCCCTCCGAGGGCACGCCCTGGTTCATGGCGCTGCTGGTCAATTCGCTGCCGTTCGTCATCTTTATCGGGCTGTGGATCTTCATGTCCCGCCAGATGCAGAACGGGGCCGGCCGGGCGATGGGCTTCGGCAAGTCCAAGGCCAAGCTCCTGACCGAGGCGCATGGCCGCGTCACCTTCGACGATGTCGCGGGCATCGACGAGGCCAAGGAAGACCTGACCGAGATCGTCGAGTTCCTGCGCGATCCGCAGAAGTTCCAGCGGCTGGGCGGGCGTATCCCGCGAGGCGTGCTGCTGGTCGGCCCTCCCGGCACCGGCAAGACGCTGACGGCGCGCGCCGTGGCGGGTGAAGCCAATGTGCCGTTCTTCACGATCTCCGGCTCGGACTTCGTCGAGATGTTCGTCGGCGTCGGTGCCAGCCGCGTGCGCGACATGTTCGAGCAGGCGAAGAAGAACTCGCCCTGCATTATCTTCATCGACGAAATCGACGCCGTCGGACGCCATCGCGGCGCCGGCCTCGGCGGTGGCAATGACGAGCGCGAGCAGACGCTGAACCAGCTCCTCGTCGAGATGGACGGCTTCGAGCCGAACGAGGGCGTGATCATCATCGCCGCCACCAACCGGCCCGACGTGCTCGACCCCGCGCTGCTGCGCCCGGGCCGCTTCGACCGCCAGATCGTCGTGCCGAATCCCGATGTCGCCGGCCGCGAGAAGATCCTGCGCGTCCATGTCCGCAAGGTGCCGATGGCGCCGGATGTCGACCTCAAGATTCTCGCCCGCGGCACGCCCGGCTTCTCCGGCGCGGACCTGATGAACCTCGTCAACGAGGCGGCACTGCTGGCGGCGCGCCGCGGCAAGCGCATGGTCACACATGCCGAGTTCGAGGACGCCAAGGACAAGGTCATGATGGGCGCCGAGCGCAAATCCATGGCGATGTCCGAGGAGGAGAAGAAGCTCACCGCCTATCACGAGGCCGGCCACGCCATCGTCGGCCTCTATGTCCCGGCCGGCATCCCGGTGCACAAGGCCACGATCATCCCGCGCGGCCGCGCGCTCGGCATGGTCAAGTTCCTGCCCGAGGGCGACCGCTATTCGATGAAGTACAAGGAGTTCACCTCGCAGCTCGCGGTCGCCATGGGCGGGCGCGTGGCGGAAGAGATGACCTTCGGCCGCGAGAACGTGACCTCGGGCGCCACGGGCGACATCCAGCAGGCGACCAAGATGGCCAAGGCCATGGTCACCCAGATGGGATACTCGGACGAACTCGGTATGGTCGCCTATGGCGACAACCAGGAAGAGGTGTTCCTGGGCATGTCGATGGGCCGCAGCCAGAACATCTCGGAATCGACCGCCCAGAAGATCGACGCCGAGGTGAAGAAGCTGGTCGACACCGGCTACCAGGACGCCAAGAAGATCCTCACCGACCACCACGAGCAGTTCGTGGCGGTGGCCGAGGCGCTGCTCGAGTTCGAGACGCTGACCGGTGAGGAAATCCGCGACCTGATCGCCGGCAAGCGCCCGACGCGCGATCTCGACGACACCCCGCAGCCGCCGCGCGGCTCGGCCGTCCCGAGCGCCGGCAAGGGCCGCAAGCGCGACGAGCCCGATGCCGGGCTGGAGCCGCAGCCGCAGGTCTGACCGGCCGCTTCCTTCGGCCATCCAGCAAAAAGGGCGCCTCGCGGCGCCCTTTTTCATTGTGGAGGCTGTCGCGGCCGGCGTGCCCGCTGTCGCCTCAGAACAGGCCCTCGATCCGGCCCTGGGCGTCGATGTGGATGCGCTCTGCGGCGGGCACGCGCGGCAGGCCCGGCATGGTCATGATGTCCCCGCAGATGGCGACGACGAAGCCGGCGCCGGCCGATAGCCTGACCTCGCGCACCGGGACGGTGTGGCCGCTGGGCGCGCCGCGCAGCGTGGGATCCGCCGAGAAGGAGTATTGCGTCTTGGCGACGCAGACGGGCAGGTGGCCATAGCCGTCGGCCTCGAGCTCGGCGAAGCGGGCGCGCACCTTCGCGTCGCCGGCAATGCCGGCGGCGCCGTAGATCTCGCGCGCCACGGTCTCGAGCTTCTGCCAGAGCGGCATCTCGTCGGGGTAGAGCGGGGCGAAATCGGCCTCGCCGCCCTCGGCCAGCGCCACGACCTTGTGGGCGAGTTCCTCGGTGCCGGCACCGCCTTCCGCCCAATGGCGGCAGATCACCGCCTCGACGCCGAGGTGCTCGCGGCAATGGCTCGCGATGAGCGCGTGCTCGGCCTCGGTGTCGCTGACGAAATGGTTGATCGCGACGATCGGCGGCACGCCGAACTTCCGGATGTTGCCGACATGGCGGGCGAGGTTGGCGAGCCCGGCCTGCAGCGCGCCGAGATCCTCGGTTCCGAGAGCCTCCTTGGCCGCGCCGCCATGCATCTTGAGTGCCCGCACGGTGGCGACGATCACGGCCGCGGCGGGCTTCAGCCCGGTCTTGCGGCATTTGATGTCGAAGAACTTCTCGGCGCCGAGATCGGCGCCGAAGCCGGCCTCGGTGACGGTGTAGTCCGCCAGCTTCAGCGCGGCGCGGGTGGCGATGGCGGAGTTGCAGCCATGGGCGATGTTGGCGAAGGGGCCGCCATGGACGAAGGCGGGCGTGCCCTCCAGCGTCTGCACCAGGTTCGGCATCAGCGCGTCCTTGAGCAGGACGCTCATGGCGCCGGTCGCCTTGAGGTCGGCGGCGGTGACGGGGCGCTTGTCGCGGGTGCGGCCGACGACGATCCGGCCGAGCCTGGCCTCGAGGTCGTCGAGATCGGTGGCGAGGCAGAAGATCGCCATGATCTCGGAGGCGACGGTGATGTCGAAGCCGTCCTCGCGGGGGAAGCCGTTGCTGGCGCCGCCCAGCGAGGAGACGGTCTGGCGCAGGGCGCGGTCGTTCATGTCCATCACGCGCCGCCAGGCGATGTGACGCGTGTCAAGGCCGAGTGCGTTGCCCCAGTAGACATGGTTGTCGATCATCGCCGCGAGCAGGTTGTGCGCGCTGGTGATGGCGTGGAAATCGCCGGTGAAGTGCAGGTTGATCTGCTCCATCGGCACGATCTGGGCGTGGCCGCCGCCCGCCGCGCCACCCTTGACGCCGAAGCAGGGGCCGAGCGAGGGCTCGCGCAGCGCGATCATGCAGCGCTTGCCGATGCGGCTGAGGCCGTCGCCGAGGCCCACCGTCGTCGTGGTCTTGCCCTCGCCGGCCGGGGTCGGGTTGATGGCGGTGACGAGGATGAGCTTGCCGTCCGGCTTGCCCGCGAAATCGGGGATGGCCTGCGTATCGACCTTGGCGATGAACTTGCCGTGGGGCTCGAGGGCGGCTTCGGGAATGCCGGCACGCGCGGCGATGTCCGCGATCGGCCGGAGTGTGGCCGCGCGGGCGATCTCGATGTCAGTCGGCATTCCTGCCCCTCTTCCAGGCTCTCGTCCGCCGGTTCGTCCGGTCGGAATCGTTCCGGCGACACTGCCGCGAAACCCCGCCGCCTGCCACTGCTTTCGCAGGGGGCGGGCCGTCGCTGGACGCCCATGTCATTTGACGCAGGGGCGGCACTGCGGGCCTGCTAGTTCTGCGCGCGCCATGCGGGCTTGCCGGTGCCAGCGGCGGCTGGCATCACCATGGACGGCATGGATTGGCCGCGGCCCTGCCGCTCGGCCCGGGGGAGACGGATGAACGAGCGATCCTGGCCGGTCGGCGGCGGTGAGGTCGGTGCGATGCTGCGCCGCTGGACCGGCGCGGAAACGCCGCTGGGGCCTGTCCCGGCCTGGCCGGCGCGGCTGCGCTCGGCCGTGCAGGTGGTGCTGGCGACGCCGACGCCGATGGTGATGTTCTGGGGCCCGTCCGGGCTCCTGTTCTACAACGACGCCTATGCCGTCATCGCGGGCGCAAAGCATCCCGACATCCTGGGCTGCGCGCTGCACGAGGCCTGGCCCGAGGTCCGGGAGCTTCACGACCAGGTGATGGGGACCGTGTTCGAAGGCGGCCAGCCCCTGTCCTTCCGCGACCTGCCGCTCGTGCTCCATCGCAACGGCGCCGCCGAGGATGTCTGGCTGAACGTCGACTACAGCCCGATCTTCGATGATGACGGCGGCGGGCTCGGTGTGCTCGCCGTCGTCACCGAGACGACCAAGCTGATCCAGGCGCAGCGCGAGCGCGACGCCGCCGAGCAGGCGCTGCGCCGGCGCGAGCAGGAACTCGCCCAGGTCCAGAAGATCGGAAAGGTCGGCGGGCTCGAGGTCGATCTGCGGGATGGTTTCCGCAACACGCGCTCGCCCGAATATCTGCTCGTCCACGGTCTGCCGCCGGAGGCCGCGCACGAGACCCATGAGGACTGGGTCCGGCGCATCCATCCGCAGGAGCGGGCGATGGTCGAAAGCCATTTCCGCGAGAGCGTCGCCGGCTCGGCGACCGACTACCAGATGGAGTACCGGATCATCCGACCCTCCGACGGGGCGGTGCGCTGGATCTCGGCGGTGGCGCAGATCGAGCGCGACGGGGAGGGGCGGCCGCAGCGGCTCATCGGCGCGCATATCGACGTCACCGAGCGCAAGGAGACCGAGGCGCAACTGCGCCTGCTGATGCAGGAACTGGCGCATCGCGTGAAGAACACGCTCGCCATGATCCAGGCGATCGCCTCCCAGACGCTGCGGGGCGCGACCTCGCTGGAGGCCGCCAACGAGGCCTTCACGGCGAGGCTCTCGGCCCTGGCGCGGGCGCATGATCTGCTGGTCGGCGGTGCACGGGCGCATGCGGCGATGGCCGATATCGCGGCGAGCGTCATCGGCATCCAGGGCGATCCGACGCGATTCGAGATCGGCGGGCCCGACGTCGTGCTCGGGCCGCGCGCGGCGCTGGCGCTCACCCTCGTCCTGCACGAGCTGGCGACGAATGCGGTCAAGTACGGCGCGCTGTCGAACGAGAGCGGCCGCGTCGCCTTGTCCTGGCGCATCGACGAGATCGACGGCGTGCCGCAGTTCCGCCTGCGCTGGCAGGAAAGCGGGGGGCCGCCGGTCGTGCCGCCCACGCGTCGAGGCTTCGGATCGCGTCTGATCCAGCGCACCTTCACGGCTGCCCAGGGGCGGGCGGACAGTGCCTATCTGCCCGCCGGCCTCGTCTTCACGCTGGATGCGCCGCTCGAGGCGCTGAAGGACGGGGAGGGCGAGGAGCCGGCGCGCGCCCGAGGCAGCGCCGGCTGAAGGCCCTGCTCAGGCGAGATGGGCGTTCTGCGGGAACAGGATCCTGCGGGCTTCCTCGTCGACCTCCATCTTGAAGGCGAAGGCGTCCTTCAGCGCGGTCGCGCGCTGGGCCGCGGGCCGCGCCGAGATCTCGTCGAGATGGCGCTTCACATGCGGGAACAGCTCGGCCCAGTGATCGCCGACGGCGAAGCCGAGACGCGTCGCCCAGCCCCAGACCGACATGTCGATCAGGGTGTAGCGCTCGCCCAGCATGTATCGGCCCTTGGCGAGCTGCGCGTCGATGAGGCCCCAATGGCGCTCCGCCTCGCGGGCGTAGCGGTTGATCGCATAGGGGATCTTCTCCGGCGCGAAGCGGCTGAAATGCACCGCCTGGCCGCAATAGGGGCCGATGCCGGTGGCGACGAACATGAGCCAGGACAGCATCTCGCCGCGGGCCTTGGGCGTGTCCTCGGGGAGGAACTGACCGGTCTTCTCGGCGAGATAGAGTAGAATCGCGTTGCTGTCGAAGATCGTGGCGTCGCCGTCGGTCAGCGCCGGCGTCTTGGCGTTGGGGTTGATGGCGAGGAATTCGGGCTTGAACTGGTCGCCCCGGCGGGTGTCGACCGGCACCATCTCGTAGGGGAGGCCGGCTTCCTCGAGGAAGAGCGCGATCTTCGCCGGGTTGGGCGAGGGGTGGTAGTAGAACTTGATCATGAGCGGCCTCCGGCTGTCGGGCTTCCTGCTTATCCGCCGCCGGGGGCTCCGGCCACGGCGGCGCGGTCATGGGGGATCACGTCCCTGTGAGGGGCGGCTTGTCGCAGGCGCGGCGCTCGCCACCTGTGACAGATGCGGCGCCCGCCGCGTCGGGATCAACAGAGGATCTGCCGGATGACGCCCCCGTCAAGCCTGCTCACCCGCCGGCATCTCACAGCCCGCCTCTCGGCCTTCGGCTTCGCCAGCCTGACCTTGCCGGGACTGGCGGAGGCGCAGGCGCTGCCGGCGACGCCGGCCTGCGAGGCGCCGGCCTCCGGGGCCCGGCGCCAGACGGAGGGGCCCTATTTCACGCCGTCCTCGCCGCTGAAGCGCGACCTGCGCGGCGACGGCCCTGGCGAGACGCTGGTGCTCTCCGGCTTCGTGCTGACCCGGCAATGCCAGCCGCTGCCGGGCGCGCTGGTCGATCTCTGGCACGCCGACACGCAGGGGCAATACGACAATGCCGGCTATCGCTTTCGCGGCCACCAGCTCAGCGATGCCCAGGGGCGCTACCAGTTCATCACCCGCATTCCCGGGTTCTATCCCGGCCGGACCCGGCATTTCCACGTGAAGGTGCAGGCCGGCAACCGGCCCCTGCTGACGACGCAGCTCTATTTTCCCGAGGAGCGGGCGGCCAACCAGCGCGACCGCATCTTCCATGACAGCCTGCTGATGCAGGTCACGGCGGCGGCCGGAGGGCAGATCGGCCGCTTCGACTTCGTGCTCGCCGACTGAGGCCGCCCGGCGGGGCCGACGGCGTCAGCCACCCCAGGCGTCTTGCCTCCGCGCCACGAGGGCGGCGAGATCGGTCAGGGCGGCGATGGTGACGTCGGCCTCGAAGCCGAGGCGCTCGGGGCGCAGCCGCAGCGCCTTGAACATCAGCGCCGGGCCGATCGTCGTGGCACCCGCGAGATCGCGGCGCAGCGCCTCCTCCGGGACGCGGGCGATCCGCGCGACGCGGAAACCATGCGCCCGGGCGCCGGCGATGTCGAAGCCGTTGGAGGAGACGAAGAGAATCTCGTCGCGCGCGAGGCTCAGGCGCGCCTCGACATGGGCGTAGCCGCGGGGATCGGGCTTGTAGACGCCGATCTCGTCGACGCTGATCACCGTCTCCAGGAGATCGCCGATGCCGGCCTGCGCGACGAGGCGCCCGAGCATCGCCGGGCTTCCATTCGAGAAGATGGCGAGCCGCAGCGGAGACAGCGCCTCGAGCGCCTCGCGGGCCTCGGGATAGAGCGCCAGCGCGTCATAGGCCTCCGCGACGGTCGCGACGAAGTCCGGCGTCGCGGACAGGCCGAGCGTCTCCAGCGTGTAGGTCAGCGAATCCTGCGTCACGGACCAGAAGTCGGCATAGGCGCCCATCAGGCCGCGCAGCCAGGTGTATTCGAGCTGCTTCAGCCGCCAGAGCTGGGTGATGGTCTCGCCATGGCCGGGAAAGGCGGCCTCGGTGATGCCGGCCACCGACTGCACGTCGAAGAGCGTGCCATAGGCGTCGAAGACCACGGCCCTGATCGTCATGACACCTCTCCCCGGCGGCCTTTGTCCGATCTTCTTAGCACTCGCAAAGGCGCTGCGGCGCATGGTATCCGCACAGCGGTCTTCACAGATGTTCACAGGTCGCCATGTCCGCCGCCCCCGCCAAGCGCCCCGTCATGCTGATGATCCTCGACGGCTGGGGCTGGCGCGAGGAGACCGAGAACAATGCGGTGCGCCTCGCCCGCACGCCGCATTTCGACCGGCTCTGGGCGGCCTCGCCCCATGCCTTCCTGAAGACCTCGGGGCTCGATGTCGGCTTGCCGCCCGGCCAGATGGGCAATTCCGAGGTCGGCCATCTCAATCTCGGCGCCGGCCGCGTCGTGATGCAGGACCTGCCGCGGATCAACCAGGCGATCGCGGACGGCTCGCTGGCGCAGGCGCTGGCGGCGAGCGGGCTGGTCGACGCGCTCCAGGCGAGCGGCGGGGCCTGCCACCTGCTCGGCCTCGTCTCGCCCGGCGGCGTGCATGCGCATCAGGACCATGCGGTGGCGCTGGCGCATCTGCTGGTCGAGCAGGGCATCCCGGTCAGGATCCACATCTTCACCGACGGGCGCGACACGCCGCCGCGTTCGGCTGCCGGATACATTCGCGAGTTCGCCGCCGCGCTGCCGCCGCAGGCGGTCATCGCGAGCCTGTCCGGCCGCTACTACGCCATGGACCGCGACAACCGCTGGGAGCGCGTCGAGCGCGCCTGGCGGGCGATGGTGCTGGGCGAGGGGCCGGAGTTCGTCGGGCCGGAGGCGGTCATCGCGGCGGCCCATGCCGCCGGCATCACCGACGAGTTCATCGAGCCCACCGTGATCGGCGGCTATGCCGGCATGGAAGACGGCGATGGGCTCATGAGCTTCAACTTCCGCTCCGACCGCATCCGCGAGATCCTCGATGCCGTGCTGCTGCCCGGCTTCGCCGGCTTCGCACGGTCGCGCCGGCCGATCCTGGCGAAGGCGGTCAGCATGACCTCCTACAGCGCCGAACTCGACGCGGTGATGCCGCCGCTGTTTGCGCCGCAGACGCTTGCCAACGGGCTCGGCGAAACCGTGTCGAAGGCGGGCCTCACTCAGATCCACATGGCGGAGACCGAAAAGTACCCGCACGTCACCTATTTCTTCAACGGCGGCGAGGAGACGGCGCTGGCCGGCGAGGACCGGGTGATGGTGCCCTCGCCGAAGGTCGCGACCTATGACCTCCAGCCGGAGATGTCGGCCCCCGAGCTGACAGACCGAGTCGTCGAGGCGATCGAATCGGGCCGCTACGATCTCCTGGTGCTGAACTTCGCCAATCCGGACATGGTCGGCCATACGGGCGTGCTGGCTGCTGCGATCAAGGCGGTGGAGACCGTCGATACCGGGCTCGGGCGCATCGCCGATGCAATCGCGGCCGCGGGCGGTGCGCTGCTCGTGACGGCCGACCACGGCAATTGCGAGCTGATGGTCGATCCCGAGACGGGGGCGCCGCATACCGCCCACACCACCTTCCCGGTGCCGGTGATGGCGATCGGCAGCGGCGCGGCCGCGCTCGCGGACGGGCGCCTGGCCGATGTCGCGCCGACGCTGCTGGCACTGCTCGGCCTGCCCCAGCCGGCCGAGATGACGGGCGCGTCGCTGCTGCGCTGAGCGCTACCCTCTTTCCGAACGAAAACGGCGCGGACCGGAGTCCGCGCCGTCTGGATGGAATGCCGTGCGTCTCAGTACTTGCGGACGGTCGGGGCCGGCGCGTAGGCGATCGGCTTCTCGACCGGGCCGCAGCAGTTCGGGTCGCTGAAGTTCCAGCGCATGCCGATGCGGATGTCGTGGCTGTCGATGCCCTTGAAGCGGACCGAGGAGCTCGGGTTGGCGAGCAGGCCGTTGGCGCCGCGCAGGCCGATCGTCGGACCGTCGCCCATGTTCAGGTAGCGGTAGCCGATGTCGAGCTTGAGGTTGGAGGTGACGTCGTAGGAGACGCCGGCCATCAGGGCCCAGGCGAAGTTGGTCTTGTCGGCCGAGTCGCCATAGGCATAGGAGGTGTTGGCGAAGGCCGCCCCCACCGCCTGGTTGATGCCCTGGTCGGAGAGGCCGCTGACCGAGTGGTTGGCCATGCCGATGCCGAAGCCGAGGTAAGGCGTCAGGCAGTTCCAGGTCCCGAGATCGATATAGGCGTTGGCGAGCGCGACGAAGGTCGCGACATCGGCGCGGTAGACGTTGGTCTGGTTGGTCGGGACGCCGAAATTGAAGGAGATCTGGTCGCGGCCGTTGAACGAGCCACCGCGGTATTCGCCGGTCACGTCGAAGCGCAGATAGCTGTTGAATTGATAGCCGATGCCGACGCCGGCGAAGGCGGCGAAGCCGCGATCGGGCTTGATGGTGGTGAAGGAGGTGACGCCCGCGGTCGCGATGACCGGGCCGTTGTTCAGCTTCACGTCCAGCTCGTCATAGGACTGCGAGCCGACGCCGATGTCGCCGCGGAGATAGAAGCCGCTGCTGATCGTGCCCTTGAGGCCGAGCGGCGCGTGAGGCGGCGGGGGCGGCGCGTAGGCGAGATCGGCGGCAGCGGCGGCGGACGCCCCGAGCGCCATGGCGCTGGCCAGCGCAAAAGTTTTCAGGCTGCCCATGGCAGTGTCCCTCGAGTTTGCGCGGCGCCCAATACACAGCCCACGCTTGTTACCGACGAGGGCAGGATGCCGGTAATTCCTTAAACGAGACTTAACCTTAGGAATTAACCTCAAAAAAGTCTGAAGGAGGCCCGAATACTTGCCGAGGGGTTAACGGGCGGGTGGCGTCGGCGCGCACGGCATCGGACGCGGGGGTAGCGTCACGCGCTATCCCTGCGCCCTCTCCGTCATTCTGGACGGCCGCAGGTCGGCCGGGATCCATTACAGGACGCGGCGACGCCCCATGATGGATCCCGGCCTGCGCGGCTGTGCCGCTTGTCCGGGATGACGGGTAGGCAGAGGGTACTAAGCCGCGGCCTTCGTCACGGCCTCGACGATGTCGTCGACGGCGCGCATCACGAGGGCCGCATCGTCGCCTTCGGCCATCACGCGGATCACCGGCTCGGTGCCGGAGGGGCGGATGACGAGGCGGCCGCTCTCGCCCAGCATCTGCCGCGCCGCCTCGATGGCGCTGACGACGGGTTTCTTCTCGAGCGGCTTGCCGTTGGCGTAGCGGACGTTCTTGAGGATCTGCGGCAGCGGCTCGAAGGCGTGGCAGACCTCGGAGACCGGCTTGTCCTGCCGCTTGACCGCCGCCAGCAGTTGCAGCGCCGCGACCAGGCCGTCACCGGTGGTGCCGAAATCCGACAGGATGATGTGGCCGGACTGCTCGCCGCCGAGATTGAAGCCGTGGCTGCGCATATGCTCCAGCACATAGCGGTCGCCGACCGCGGTGCGTGCGAGGCTGAGGCCCAGCCCCGCCAGATAGCGCTCGAGCCCGAGATTGGACATCACGGTGGCGACCACGCCGGGCTGCGACAGGCGGCCATCCTCCTGCCAGGTCCGTGCAATCACCGCCATGAGCTGGTCGCCATCGACGACCTGGCCGCGCTCGTCGACGATCAGCACGCGGTCGGCGTCGCCATCGAGCGCGATGCCGATATCGGCGCGCAGCTCGCGGACCTTGGCGATCAGCGCCTCGGGCGCGGTCGAGCCGACATCCTTGTTGATGTTGAAGCCGTCGGGCTCGACGCCGATGGCGATGACTTCGGCTCCCAGCTCCCAGAGCGCCTCGGGCGCGACCTTGTAGCCGGCGCCGTTGGCGCAATCGATGACGATGCGCAGGCCCTCGAGGCTCATGTTGCGCGGCAGGGTGCGCTTGGCGAATTCGATATAGCGCGCATGGGCGCTCTCGATGCGCTTGGCGCGACCCAGCGTCGGCGAGGACGACAGGCGCGGCGAGAGATCGGAATCGATCAGCGCCGAGATCTCGCTCTCGACCTCGTCGCTCAGCTTGTAGCCGTCGGGACCAAACAGCTTGATGCCGTTATCCTCATAGGCGTTGTGCGAGGCGGAGATCATCACGCCGAGATCGGCGCGCATCGAGCGCGTCAGCATGGCCACCGCCGGCGTCGGCATCGGGCCGAGCAGCATCACGTCCATGCCCACCGAGGTGAAGCCCGCGACCATCGCGTATTCGATCATGTAGCCGGAGAGGCGCGTGTCCTTGCCGATCACGACGCGGTGGCGGTGCGTGCCGCGGTGAAAGGCGAGGCCGGTCGCCTGCCCGACCTTGAGGGCGAGGTCCGGCGTGATCACGCCATTGGCGCGTCCGCGAATGCCGTCGGTGCCGAAATACTTGCGTGTCATGTCGTGTCCGTCCAACCGGGCGAGGAGCCCGCTCGGCTGCGTTTTATAGCTGGAATAGGTTTCCGCCTTCTCACGATTTGTGACGGATCGTAGACGGGAGGCCAATTTCTCAGACCTCATCCTGAGGAGCCGCGTCAGCGGCGTCTCGAGGGATGCTTCAGGAGGCTCCGGCGCAGGCTGGAACATCCTTCGAGACGCGCTCCTGCGGAGCGCTCCTCAGGATGAGGGCCGAGAGAAAGCTCACTTCACCCGAAGGCGAGCTGGACCTTCATCGCCTTCGACTTGTCGGCGGCGAGGTCGAAGGCTTCGATCGCGCGCTCGACGGGGATGGTGGCGGTCAAGAGCGGCGAGAGGTCGATGGTCTTCGAGCCGATCATCGCCACCGCCCAGTCGAACTCCTCGTGGAAGCGGAAGGAGCCGCGCAGGTCGAACTCCTTAGCGACGACGACGTTCATCGGCAGGGTGAAGTTGCCGCCGACGCCGATCTGCACGATCACGCCGCCCGAGCGCACCACGTCGAAGGCGCCGGTCAGCGCGTGCTGGTTGCCCGAGGCCTCGAACATGACGTCGAAGGCGCCCTTTTCCGCGCCGTACTCGGCCTTCAGGCGGTCTGGCTCGGCCATGACGTTGATGGCGCGGCTGGCGCCCATCTTCAGCGCCGTCGGCAGGGGGCCGTCGACCACATCGGTCGCGACGATCTCGGCCGCGCCGGCGGCCTTGGCGGCGATGATGGTGAGGATGCCGATCGGCCCCGAGCCGGTGACGAGGACGCGCTTGCCGAGCAGCGGGCCGGCCCGCTTGACGGCATGGAGGCAGACCGCGAGCGGTTCGGCGAAGGCGGCTTCAGCAGCGGTCACGTGATCGGCAACCTTCACCGCCTGGCGCTCCTCGATCACCAGCATCTCGCGGAAGCCGCCCTGGACATGGGGGAAGCGCATGGCGCTGCCGTAGAACAGCATGTCCGTGCAGTGCTGCTGCTGGCCCATCTGGCAGTAGCGGCACTGCCCGCAGGCGCGGCTGGGATTGACGGCGACGCGATCCCCGACCTTGACGCGCGTGACCTCGGCGCCGACGCATTCGATCCGGCCCGCGATCTCATGGCCGAGGATCAGCGGCTCGCGCACGCGGATCGTGCCGAAGCCGCCATGCAGGTAGTAATGCAGGTCCGAGCCGCAGATGCCGCCGGCCTCGATCTTGACGCGGACCTGGCGCGGACCGGGTTCGCCGACGGTGACCTCGTCGACGCGGAGGTCCTTTTCGGCATGGATGACGACGGCGCGCATAGCTTCTTCCCTGATGTTGGCGGTCTTCTCAGCCCTCATCCTGAGGAGCGGTCCGCCGGAGCGCGGCTCCTCAGGATGAGGGCTGAGGGAGGCATGAAAGCCTCGCCGATATTGTCTAATCGATTGAAAGCTGCTTACCCACTTTCGCCGAGCCGGCGCAATTCGAAAGATGCCGGTGATCCCGTTCGCGAGGTTCCGCCATGTCACTCTCTCTGTTCAGTCTGGAGGGCAAGATCGCCCTCGTCACCGGGTCGGGGCAGGGGATCGGCCTCGCGCTGGCGGAAGGGCTGTCGGAAGCCGGCGCGCATGTCGTGCTGAACGGGCGCGACCGCGCCAAGCTGGAGCGCGCCGCGCAGGCGATCTCGGCCGCCGGCCGCAAGGTCTCGGTCGCGCCCTTCGACGTCACCGACCAGGCGGCCGTCGAGGCCGGCGTCGCGGGAATCGAGGCCGAGATCGGGCCCATCGACATCCTCATCAACAATGCCGGCATGCAGAAGCGCGCGCCGATTCACGAATTCCCGGTCGAGGGCTGGCACGAGGTGATGGCGACGAACCTGCACTCGGTGTTCTATGTCACCCAGGCCGTGACCAAGCGGATGCTGCCGCGCAAGCGCGGCAAGATCATCAGCATCGGATCCGTCATGAGCGAGCTCGGGCGGGCGACGATCATCCCCTACACGGCCTCGAAGGGCGCGGTGAAGATGATGACGCGCGGGCTCGCCGCCGAGCTCGGCAAGCACAACATCCAGGCCAATGCGATCGGCCCGGGCTATTTCACCACCGAGATCAACAAGGCGCTGATCGCCGACGAGGCCTTCACCGCCTGGGTCTGCAACCGGACGCCGGCCGGGCGCTGGGGCGAGACCAAGGAACTGGTCGGTGCGGCGATCTTCCTCTCCTCGGCGGCGTCCGACTACGTCAACGGCCATCTGCTGATGGTCGATGGCGGGCTGACCGCGGTGGTGTGAGGGCCGCCGCCCGCGTCTCGAAAGCCCGGGCTCAGTCCGGCGGGCGCCGAGACGCCTGCATCAGGAAGTCGCGCACGGCCGGGTCGCTGCTGAGGCCGATGGCGCGGTCATAGGCGTCCCGGGCGGCCTCGCCCTGTCCGGACCGGCGCAGCAGATGGGCCTTGAGGGCCCAGTAGGGCTGATAGGACAGGACGTCGCCTGAGGGCAGTTCGGCCAGGGCCGCGAGCCCGGCCTGCGGGTGGGATGCCTCGGCCAGTGCCGCGGCCCGGCTGACGAGCACGCCGGTCGTCGGTGCGAGCCGGGCCAGCCCCTCATAGAGCCGGGCCAGCGCGGTGGTGTCGGTGCGCCCCGTCACGGCCCGGGCGGCATGGACGGACTGGATCGCCGCCTCGAGCTGGAACGGCCCCAGCGCCGCGTGCCGGGCGGCCTGCGCCAGTTCGGCTTCCGCCTCCTCGATCAGCGGTGCCGACCAGCGCGCCGTGTCCTGCTCGGCGAGGGGCACGAAGGCGCCGTCGGCCGCCCTGCGGGCCTCGCGTCTGGCCTCGCCATGCAGCATCAGCGCGAGCAGGCCACGCGCCTCGGGCTCCTCGGGCAGGAGCTGGATGACGAGCCGCGCCAGCCAGATCGCTTCGTCCGCGAGGCCGCGGCGCCGGGGATCGGCGCCGGCGATATCCTCCCAGCCGCTGCCATAGGCGGCGTAAATCGCCTGCAGCACGGCATCGAGCCGCCCGGGCAACTCGGCCTGTTCGGGAATGACGAAGGCGATGCGGGCATCGCGGATCTTGGCCTTGGCGCGCACCAGGCGCTGGCCGAGTGCCGCGGGCGAGGTCAGGAAGGCCTGGGCGATGCGGGCGGCATCGAGACCCAGCACGGCCTGCAGCATCAGCGGTGCGCGGGCGGCGGCGTCGATCGCCGGATGGGCACAGACGAAGAGCAGCTTGAGCCGCTCATCGGGAAAGGCGGCGCCGTCGGCGCTGGCATCCTGCTCCGCCAGCAGGGTCAGGGTCGGCTCGGCGGCTGCGCGGATGCTCTGGCGGCGCCGTCCGTCGATCAGCTGGCGACGCGCGGTCGTCAGCAGCCAGGCTTCCGGACGGGCCGGGACTCCGTCCGAGGGCCAGCGATCGAGCGCCAGCCGGAAGGCTTCCGCAAGCGCATCCTCGGCGGCTGCCAGATCGCGCCAGTCGCGGGCCAGCAGCGAGAGCAGGCGGCCATAGGAGGCGCGGGCGGCGAGATCGGCCGCCATCCGCGCCTCATGTGCACCGGCCTCGCCGGCCATCAGCCGGCCGGCTGCGGCGGGGGCGGCAGCACCGGGCGCACCTCGGTCGAGCCATAGGCCGAGGCCGGGCTGCGCGCCGCCCAGTCGAGCGCGGCGTCGAGGTCGGGCACGTCGATGACGAAATAGCCGCCGAGCTGCTCCTTGGTGTCGGGATGCGGGCCGTCCTGCACCTGGCGCCGGCCGTCGCGCATGCGGACCATGGTGGCCGTGTGGGGCGGCTGCAGGCCCGCGCCGCTGACCACGAGCCCGGCCTGGTTGAGCGCGCCGACATAGGCCATCCAGGAGGCCCAGTAGGCCGGTCCCTTGGCGGGGTCGTCGCGCAGGCCGAATTCGGTGTCCGTCTCGCGGAAGATGAGCATGTACTGCATGGGGCGAACTCCTCGTCACCTGACGCCGGAGAACCATCCCCCGGCTGCCATGATGACGTCCAGCCCCGGCCGGTTTCGACAGGCGGTCGAAAAAAATACGCCGCCGCCTCTCAGGCCTTCGTCAGCCGCTGCGCATGCCAGGCGATGTGCTGGGCCATGAAGGTCGAGATGAAGTTGTAGGAGTGGTCGTAGCCCTCGCGCATCTGCAGCTCGAAGGGGATGCCGGCCGCCGCGCAGGCGACCTCGAGCAGCTGCGGCCGCAGGCCCTCGTCGAGAAAGCCGTCGGCGGTGCCCTGGTCGACCAGCAGGTCCTTCACCCGGTGGCCGTCGGCGATCAGCAGCGTTGCATCATAGGCGCGCCAGCGGCCCTCGTCGGGGCCGAGAAACTTCTCGAAGGCCGGGCGCGACCAGCCGGCGGTCGAGGGCTGGGCGATCGGCGCGAAGGCGGAGACGGAGGCGTAGCGCTCGGGATTCTTCAGCGCGAGCGTGATCGCGCCATGGCCGCCCATGGAATGGCCGAAGATGCCCTGGCGGGTCATGTCGACCGGGAAATGCCGCTCGACCAGCTCCGGCAGCTCGTCGCGGATGTAGCTCTCCATCCGGTAGTTTTTGTCGTAGGGCGCCTGCGTCGCATCGAGATAGAAGCCGGCGCCGGAGCCGAACTGCCAGTTGCCGGGTTCGTCGGGCACGTGCTCGCCGCGCGGGCTGGTATCGGGGCAGATGATGGCGATGCCGTTGGCGGCCGCGGCTGCGCGGTACTCGCCCTTGTCCATGACGTTCTGATGCGTGCAGGTCAGCCCCGAGAGATACCAGAGCAGCGGCACCGGCCCGTCCTCGATCTGCGGCGGCAGGAAGATCGCGAAGGTCATCGGGCAGGCGCAGGCCGCGCTGTCATGACGATAGACGCGCTGCGAGCCGCCGAAGGCCTTCGAGGACGAGACGAGTTCCATGGGGTGTTCCTTATGCTTGCGCGACCTTTGTCATTCCGGGGCTTCGCAAAGCGAAGAGCCCGGAACCCACGACCGGGCGATTGCGCCCGGTCGTTCTGTCAAAGGTCCCACCCAGTCGTGGGTTCCGGGTTCAGCGCCAGACGCTGCCCCGGAATGACACGGTGTCTTGCCCCGCCGATGCGGCGGGAAGACGGCGGCGCTCAGTAGACCACCACGCTGCGGATCGACTTGCCCTCGTGCATCAGGTCGAAGCCGACATTGATCTCGTCGAGGCTGAGCTTGTGGGTGATCAGGTCGTCGATGTTGATCTTGCCCTCCATGTACCAGTCGACGATCTTCGGCACGTCGGTGCGGCCACGCGCGCCGCCGAAGGCCGTGCCCTTCCAGACTCGGCCGGTGACGAGCTGGAACGGACGCGTCGCGATCTCCTTGCCGGCCTCGGCGACGCCGATGACGATCGACTCGCCCCAGCCGCGATGGCAGCATTCCAGCGCCTGGCGCATCACGTTGACGTTGCCGGTGGCGTCGAAGGAGAAGTCGGCGCCGCCGCCGGTGAGATCGACGATGGCCTGAACGACCTTGTCGTTGCCGACCTCCTTGGGGTTGACGAAGTCGGTCATGCCGAACTTGCGCGCCATCTCCTGCTTGGCCGGGTTGATGTCGACGCCGATGATCTTGTCGGCGCCGACCATGCGGGCGCCCTGGATCACGTTGAGGCCGATGCCGCCCAGCCCGAAGACCACGACATTCGCGCCCGGCCAGACCTTGGCGGTGTAGATCACCGCGCCGATGCCGGTCGTCACGCCGCAGCCGATGTAGCAGATCTTGTCGAAGGGCGCGTCCTCGCGGACCTTGGCCAGCGCGATCTCGGGCAGGACGGTGAAGTTCGCGAAGGTCGAGCAGCCCATGTAGTGGAACACCTCGCCGCCATCGCAGGAGAAGCGGCTCGTGCCGTCGGGCATCACGCCCTGGCCCTGCGTCGAGCGGATCGAGGTGCAGAGATTGGTCCGGCGCGACAGGCAGGACTTACAGCTGCGGCATTCGGGCGTGTAGAGCGGGATGACGTGGTCGCCCGGCTTCAGCGAGGTCACGCCGGCGCCGACCTCGCGGACGATGCCCGCGCCCTCATGGCCGAGGATCGCCGGGAATTTTCCTTCCGAATCCAGGCCCGACAGCGTGTAGGCGTCGGTGTGGCAGATGCCGGTCGCCATGACCTCGACCAGCACCTCGCCGGCCCTCGGGCCGCCGATCTCGATGGTCTCGATGGTGAGCGGCTTGCCGGCTTCCCAGGCGACGGCGGCGCGGGTCTTCATCGGGCGGTTCCTTCCTCGGTTTTGCGGGTCATTTCAGATAGGGGCGGATCACGCGCATGATCTCGCCGATCTCGGCCGGCTCGCTCGCCGGGGCATGGTCATGGGCGTTCTGATCTCCGCAGGCCTGGCCCAGCAGCGTCTCGCGCAGATGGCTTTCCAGCACCTCCGCCATCAGCCCGGTCGCGGCGCCGCGCAGCGCGGAAAGCTGCTGCAGCAGGGCGCCGCAGGGCTCGCCGCGCTCGACGGCGGCGATCAGCGCATCGGCCTGGCCGCGGATGCGCTTGAGCCGCGTCACCGCGCGCTTCTTCTCTTCAGGCGTATGCGGCATCGTCGCCCTGATACTGGGGTGGAGTATCGTTTCGCTTGTTCTAGAGGCGTCAACTGCGGGCGTCAACGCGCACGCTCGCGCCAACGAGAAAGGCGGCCGCATCGCTGCAGCCGCCTCGCTGGATTCATGTCGCGACGCGAGCGTGGCCCGCGCCGGTGGTCTTGGTCAGAAGCTGTAGGCCGCCTTCACCTTGACGAGGTGCTGGCTGAAATTGGTCAGGTCGAGATCGCCGGGCTGGCCCTTGGCCTTGCCCGCCACCTGGACGTTGTAGGCGGCCGAGATCGCGAGCTGCTTGCTCGCCTGCCAGTAGATGCCGGGGCCGGCGAAGGTGGCGTAGCCGGCTTCATTGCCGAAGCCGAGATCGGTGTAGCGGCGCTGATGGCGGACCTCGCCGCTGAGATAGACGCCGTCCAGCGCCTGCCAGGCGAGCGAGCCGCCGACCGTGAAGGTGGAGGAGCGGCCATAGGGGTCCGGGCCCGTCCAGGTCATGTCATGCGACAGGTTCAGCGCGGCGTAGAGCTTGCCTGGAACCAGCGTCTTGTCGGCAAAGAGCCGGATGCCGGTGTTGTAGGTGGTGAAGCGCCCGGCGCCGTCGGGATCGGTGCGGTTGACGCTGGGGTCGAGCACCACGGTGAGACCCAGGCCATGCAGGTCGCGGCCGAGCAGGCGGTACTTCATCTCGACGCCGGCGCCGTAGCTGGTGGAGTCGGCGCTGACGCCGCCCAGGGACGCATTCGTGTAGCCGCCGAGCAGATAGGGGCCGACCTCGAGGCAGGGCAGCAGGCCGTAGGAGCCCTGGAGCTGCAGGCCGTGGCCATTGGACGAGCCGGTGCGCGTGCCATAAGCGCCGCCATAGGTCAGGCTCGTGCCGAATGAGCCCTTGTCGGCGACGTCGGAACCGGTGGTGAAGCCGAAGGCGTCGGTCGGGATGCCCTCGCTTTCGCTGCAGGCCGACAACACCGGCGGCGCGACGGGGGCTCCCTTGCGCGACGGCAGGTCGGCGGCGGATGCGACGGTCGCCGAGGCCAGCAGGAGTGCGACGAATGAGAGGGCGGTGGCTTGCGACGTCATGGCGCGATTCCTGTTGCGGCGACGCGAAGACCTGCCGGCGCAGATCAGCTCCGAGCGTGGTCGATCATGACCAAAGATGGTTAACGCTTCGTCATTCTGGCTGTGACAGCCGGATGATGCGCGCCCCCGACCGGGCCCGTCCAGAGCCCTGGATGCTCATGAACTGTTATAATATTACATGTTGCCGGACTGCTACAGGGCGCCCGGCGGCGTCAGGCTGCAGATCCGCGCGAGGCCCAGCGGGGCGATGTCGGCGAGTTCGGCGAGAGGCTTCCAGGCGGCGGCGTGGACCTCCTCGATCTGGGCGACGAGCGGGGCGCCCGGATCGGCCAGGAAGAGATATTGCAGGTCGTGATGGACATGGGCCGGCTCGCCGCGGGACGGCTTGCCGGGCACATCGTGGCTGTCGATGACGAAGGGCCGGTCGCTGCCCTCGTGCCAGGGATGCAGCCGCAGCCCCTGCACGCCGGTCTCCTCCAGCGCCTCGCGCGCGGCCGAGGCGTGGAAGCTCTCGGCCTCCTCCCAGTGCCCGCCGGGCTGGAGCCAGCGGCCGATCACGACATGGTCGATCAGCAGGATGCGGCTGTGATCGGGCGAGAGCACATAGGCGCTGGTGGTGACATGGCCGGGAAAGGTGTCGCGCGAGTCGAGCGCGTGGCCCTGGTCGATCTGCCAGCGCAGCAGCGAGAGAAGCTCGCGCGGGCCGGCGATCTCGGCGCGGTAGCGCGCGACGGCTTCAGTGAGGCGGGCGGCGAAGGGCTTTGTCATGGGGCGGGTCTAGCCGATTCGAGGGCGGGTTGGCAGCGTGGTTCGTCCCTTCTCCCCTCGCCGATCGTCTGGCTCGGCTTCCGACTCCTCCCAGACGAAAAAGGCGCCGCCTCGCGGCGGCGCCCTCGCATCATCAGAGCCTCAGCCCCTCACAGCTTCCCGTAGGCTGGCAGGGTCAGGAAATCCTCGAACTGCGGTGCGAGCGAGAGTTCCGAGAACAGCGCGATCGCCTCGGGGAAGCGGCCCTTGTCATACGTCTCCGCGCCGAGTTCGGTCTTCACGCGGGCCATCTCCTCGGTGAGGCAGCGCTTGAACAGGTCGGGGGTGACCTTGGTGGTGCCGTCGACCTCGACGCCGTAGCTGACGAACTGCCAGATCTGGGCGCGGCTGATTTCGGCCGTCGCGGCGTCTTCCATCATGTTGTAGATCGGCACCGCGCCGCGGCCGCGCAGCCAGGCCTCGAGATACTGCACGCCGACGCGGATGTTCTCGCGGAAGCCTTCTTCGGTGCGCGTGCCCTGATGGACTTCCAGCAGGTCCTTGGCGGTGACGTTGACGTCCTCGCGCTTCTTGTCGAGCTGGTTGGCCTGCGGCATCAGCCGGTCGAAGACCTCCATGGCGACGGGGACGAGGTCGGGATGGGCGACCCAGGTGCCGTCATGGCCGTTGCCGGCCTCGCGCTCCTTGTCGGCCTTGACCTTGGCGAAGGCCGCCGCATTGGCCTCCGGGTTGTTCTTGACCGGGATCTGCGCGGCCATGCCGCCCATGGCGAAGGCGCCGCGGCGGTGGCAGGTCTTGATCAGCAGCAGCGAATAGGCGTTCAGGAAGGCCTTGGTCATCACGACCTGCGAGCGGTCGGGCAGGACGAAGGCCGGGTTACGGGCGAGCTTCTTGATGAAGGAGAAGATGTAGTCCCAGCGGCCGCAGTTGAGGCCGGCCATGTGGTCGCGCAGCTCGTAGAGGATCTCGTCCATCTCGAAGGCGGCCGGCAGCGTCTCGATCAGGACGGTCGCCTTGATCGTGCCGGTCTTCATGCCGAGCGCGCCTTGCGCGGCGACGAAGACGTCGTTCCAGAGCCGGGCTTCGAGATGGCTCTCGAGCTTGGGCAGGTAGAAATAGGGGCCGGAGCCGGCGGCGAGCGCGGCCTTGGCGTTGTGGAAGAGATAGAGCCCGAAATCGACCAGCGAGCCCGAGGCGATCTCGCCGTCGATCTCGATATGGGCTTCGGGCAGGTGCCAGCCGCGCGGGCGGATGATCAGCACGGCGGGCTGGGGCTTAAGCTTGTAGGCCTTGCCGGTGGTCGGGTCGGTGAAGTCGATCGCGTTGGCCCAGCGGTCCTTCAGATTGATCTGGCCCTCGACCATGTTGGCCCAGACCGGCGAGGAGGCGTCCTCGAAATCGGCCATGAAGACCTTGGCGCCGCAGTTCAGGGCGTTGACGATCATCTTGCGGTCGACCGGGCCGGTGATCTCGACGCGGCGGTCGAGCAGATCGGCGGGGATGGGCGCCACCGTCCAGTCGCCCTCGCGGATATGGCGGGTCTCGGCCAGGAAGTCCGGCGTCTCGCCGGCATCGAAGCGCTTCTGCCGCTCGGCGCGCAGCGCCAGCAGGCGCTTGCGCGTCTCGTTGAAGCGGCGGTGCAGGTCGGCGACGAAGGCGAGCGCGTCATGGCTCAGCACTTCGCCATAGCGCGCGGCGAGCGCGCCCTTGACGACGACGCCCTTGGGAAGGGTGAGGGAAGCTTCGGTCATCGCATGCACTCCGGCTGAGGGTCTCGTTGGTTCCTTATCGCCCGAGATGATCCTTCGCGAAACGACGAAAAGCGCCGAGGACCTTTGCCGATTTCGAAAAGGTGACAACATTCGTTAACGCTCGCGACCGTGAGGCGGCTGGGCCCGGCGCGAAAACCGACGATAGCGACAATTCGAACGATCGGATTCAGCCCCCCGCAACGGGGGCGGGGGTGTCCTGAGGGCTGATTGTCGGGGGATAGTCCATGAAGCTCGGTTCCATGATGCGGCGGCTGAAGCGGTTGAGCTCGGACGAGCGCGGCAATGTGATGGTGATGTTCAGCTTCGCCATGGTCCCGGTGATCGGCCTGACCGGCGCCACGATCGACTATTCCCGGGCCTCGGATGCCCGCCAGATGCTGAACGCGGCGGTGGATTCCGCGGCGCTGATGGCGGCCCGCGACGCGACCAAGCTCAGCGACAGCGAATTGCGCGACCGGATCAACAAGTGGATCGCCGCCAATCTGAGCGGTGACGCCGCCAGGACCTTCACCAGCGCCACCATCACGATCGACCGGACGGCCCGGACGATTTCCGTGGCGGCCAATCTCTCGATCGACACCAGCCTGACGCGGCTGATCGGGCACGACAGCGTGCAGGTCGGCAGCACCTCGCAATCGACCTGGGGCACGAACACGATCGAGCTCGCGCTGGCGCTCGACAACACCGGCTCCATGGCCTCCTCCGGCAAGATGACCGCGCTAAAGGCGGCCTCGCTCGACCTGATCAAGATCATGAAGGAGGCGACGCTGGTGGCCGACCAGATCAAGATCTCGGTCGTGCCGTTCGCGACGCAGATCAAGGTCGCGACCACGCTGAAGGACGAGCCCTGGCTGCGGTTCGACCAGGGCAAGACGACCTGCACGACGGATCGCTGGGGCAACCGCACCTGCAACACGGTGACCATCACCAAGTCGACCTGGACCGGCTGCATCAGCGACCGCGACCAGTCCAACGACGTCAAGGACAACGAGACCGTCTCGGCCTATGCCACGCTCTACCCGGCCGATTTCTGCGCGTATTCGACGCTGGCGCCGATCACGCCGCTGACCTCGGACTGGACGGCGCTGACCAACGCCATCAACGGCATGACCCCGGTGGGCAACACCAACGTCACGATCGGCGCGAACTGGGGCATGGCGACGCTGACGCCTGGCGTTCCCTTCACTGAGGCGAAGCCCTTCGCCACGCCGCGGCTGCAGAAGTACATGATC
This sequence comes from Bosea sp. RAC05, assembly GCF_001713455.1. Taxonomy (NCBI): domain Bacteria; kingdom Pseudomonadati; phylum Pseudomonadota; class Alphaproteobacteria; order Hyphomicrobiales; family Alloboseaceae; genus Allobosea; species Allobosea sp. RAC05. The sequence continues at coordinate 4,291,656 of NZ_CP016464.1, read as the reverse complement.
TTGCTGACCGACGGCGAGAACACGCAGAACCGCTTCACGACCAATGGCAGCGCGATCGACGCCCGCACGACGCTCGCCTGCCAGACGGCCAAGGACGCCGGCATCCGCATCTACACGGTGCGCGTGATCAATGGCGACCGCACGCTGCTGCAGAACTGTGCGACCACGCCGAGCATGTATTACGAGGTCAGCAGCGCCTCGCAGCTGACGCCGGTGTTCCAGCAGATCGCCCGCGAGATCAGCCAGATCCGCCTGACGCAGTGAGCGCGGCGAAGCGCGCCAGGAACAGCTCCTGCGCGGCTTGCGTGTCGAGCGGCTGCAGCAGGGCCGCCACCGCCCGCGGCAGCGCCTGCGGCCGGCCGAAATAGCGCAGCGCCTCGTCGCGCGAGAAGCCGGCGAGCTCGGTCGCCTCCAGGAAGGCGGCGATGGTGTCGGCCTCCTTGGTCTTGCGCTTGAGCAGGGCGGGAGGGGCCGCCGGCAGGCCGAAGCGCAGATGGATGGCGCCGAGCAGCCGCGTCTCCACCGCCTTGTAGGCGTCGCCCATCACGACCTTGAAGGGCGAGATCATGTCGCCGATGACGTATTCGGGCGCGTCATGCAGCAGCGCCATCAGCCGCCAGGATTGCGACCAGCCGGGGTTGAGATGATCGGCGATGGCCTCAACCAGCAGGCTGTGCTGCGCGACCGAGAAGGAGTGCGGTCCTTTGGTCTGGCCGTTCCAGCGCGCGACGCGGGCGAGCCCATGGGCGATGTCCTCGATCTCGACATCGAGCGGGGAGGGATCGAGCAGGTCGAGCCGGCGGCCCGACAGCATACGCTGCCAGGCGCGCGGCGGTGCGGGGGCGCGGGCCATGGTCAGGCGGCTTTCGTCATGGCGAGGAGCGCTCGCGACGAAGCCATCCAGGGGGACGTCGAACGAGCCCTCCTGGATTGCTTCGCTGCGCTCGCAATGACGGCGGAGGCGCTCATGCCGGCCTGATGTCGCGCGCCAGCGCCGCGCATTCGTCGCGGCGGAAGCAGCCGGTCAGGTGGTCGTTGACCAGCCCGCAGGCCTGCATGAAGGCGTAGACGATGGTCGGGCCGCAGAAGGTGAAGCCGGCCTTTTTCAACTCCTTCGCCATCGCTTCGGAGGTCGCCGTCTGCGTCGGCACTTCCCCTTGCGTGCGGACGCTGTTCTGCAGCACGCGGCCGTCGAGATGCTTCCAGAGGAAATCCGCAAAGGGCTCGCGCTCGCTGATCGCGAGATAGGCGCGCGCGCTCTTGATCGTGCCCTCGATCTTGCCGCGATGGCGGATGATGCCGGGGTCGGCGAGCAGGCGCTGGACGTCCGTTTCGCCGAAGCGCGCGACCTGTTCCGGATCGAAATTCGCGAAGCCGGCGCGGAAGGCGTCGCGCTTCCGCAGGATCGTGATCCAGGACAGTCCGGCCTGGAAGCCGTCGAGGATCAGCTTCTCCCAGAGCGCGCGGGAGTCGTACTCCGGCACGCCCCATTCGGTGTCGTGATAGGCGAGATATAGCGGGTCGGTGCCCGGCCAGCGACAGCGGAACTTGCCGTCAGGGCCCGCGATGGCGGTGCGTTCCTCGCCCGCGGTGGTCGTGTCGCTCATGCCGCGGCTCCGAAGCCCGCCTCGCCGGGGAAGGGGAAGCGGATGAAATCCGGCTTGGCCAGCGTGAAGGCCATGCCGCCGCCGAGCAGGGGTTCTCCGGCCGCCTGCGCATCGGCGACGCGGTCGAGCCTGAGCAGAGCGAGCGCACGGCCGTTGGCGGCCGAGCCGATCCGGCCCAGCGGCTTGCCGCCGGCCACGGCTTCCGCGCCGGTCTCGGCCGCGATGCCGCCGTCGAAGACGACCGGCACGACGCGGGTGCGGGCGGTGCCGCGATGCTGCATGCGGGAGACGACCTCCTGGCCGATATAGCAGCCCTTCTTGAAGGAGACGCCGCCGGTCTGGTCGAGCAGCGCCTCATGCGGGAAGGCGTCGCCATAGGCGAAGTCGCGGCCGCCCTCGGGGATGCCGAGCGCGACGCGCCGCGCGTGCCAGTCCTGCATGTCGGCGGTCGCGAACTCGGCGGCACCGTCGCGATCGATCAGGGCGCGCTGGCCCAGGCCCGGCAGGCGCGGATCGGCATAGACGAGGCCGCTGTCGGCCGGCAGCGCGCCGCCATCCGTCGCGGCGATCACGGCGGTCGCCTCGGTCAGGTCGTCGAGCGTCACCTTGGCGCGCAGCTTGTAGAGCTTGAGGCGTTTCATCAGGTCGGCGGTCTGGAGCAGGGGCGTGTCGAGCAGGAAGCCGCCGCCTTCCGCATCGGGGACCGCGACGACCAGAAAATCGCAGATGATCTTGCCCTGCGGTGTCAGCAGCGCGCCATAGCCGGCCTGATCCGGCGTCACCGCCTCCAGGTCGTTGGTGACGAGGTTCTGCAGGAAAGGGCGGGCGTCCTCGCCGGCGACGCGGATGACGCCGCGGTCGATCAGATGGGTGGCGGGCATGGCTTCGGCTCCTGCGGATAAAGGCGATAGGTAGGCGGCTTCGCGCGCGTTCTCAACTCGCCAGCGCCCGTCGTTTCGGCTAATCGCGGTTCATTGCAGACCGACCGGGAGACCCGCCATGCCGCAGACCTATGACGTGATCCTCAAGGGCGGCACGGTGGTGAACCATGACGGGCGCGTGCAGCGCGACCTCGGCATCACCGGCGGCAAGATCATGGCGCTCGGCGATCTCTCGCGCGCCTCGGCCGGCGAGGTGGTGGATTGCACGGGGCTGCACATCCTGCCCGGCGTGATCGACTCACAGGTGCACTTCCGCGAGCCGGGGCTCGACCACAAGGAGGATCTGGAGAGCGGCTCGCGCGCGGCGGTGATGGGCGGCGTCACCTGCGTCTTCGAGATGCCGAACACCAATCCCCTGACGACGAGCGAAGCGGCGCTGGCCGACAAGATCGCGCGCGGGCGGCACCGCATGCATTGCGACTTCGCCTTCTGGGTCGGCGGGACGCATGAGAACGTGAAGGACATCCCCGAGCTGGAGCGCCTGCCGGGCGCGGCCGGCATCAAGGTCTTCATGGGTTCGTCCACCGGCAACCTGCTGGTCGAGGACGATGCGGGCGTCGCCGCCATTCTGCGCCAGACGCGCCGGCGCGCCGCCTTCCATTCCGAGGACGAGGGCATGCTGCGCGAGCGGATGGGCCTGCGCGTCACGGGTGACCCGGCGAGCCATCCGGTCTGGCGTTCGCCCGAGGTGGCGCTGACCTGCACGCAGCGGCTGGTGCGGATCGCGCACGAGACGGGCGCGCGGGTGCATGTCCTGCACATCTCGACCGGCGAGGAGATGGTGTTCCTCAAGGACCACAAGGATGTCGCCACCGTCGAGGTGCTCCCGAACCATCTGACGCTGGTCGCGCCGGACTGCTACGAGCGGCTGGGCACCTATGCCCAGATGAACCCGCCGATCCGCGACGACAGCCACCGCCAGCGCATCTGGTGGGGTGTCGAGCAGGGCATCGTCGATGTGCTCGGCTCCGACCATGCGCCGCACACGCATGAGGAAAAGCACCACGCCTATCCCGCCAGCCATTCCGGCATGCCGGGCGTGCAGACGCTGGTGCCGATCATGCTCGACCATGTGAATGCCGGCAGGCTCACGCTCGAGCGCTTCGTCGATCTCTCCAGCCACGGGCCGCAGCGCATCTTCGGGATGGAGGGCAAGGGCCGCATCGCCGCCGGCTACGACGCCGACCTGACCATCGTCGATCTGAAGCGGCGCGAGACGATCACCAACGCCTGGGGTGCCTCGAAATGCGGCTGGACGCCCTATGACGGCGTCACCGTCACCGGCTGGCCGGTCGGCACCTATGTGCGCGGCCGCAAGGTGATGTGGGAGGCCGAGATCGTGACGCCCTCGCAGGGCGAGCCGGCGCGGTTCCTGGAGGCGCTGCCGAGGGGGTAGCGTAACGCGGCTGAACCCCTGCCGTCATTCCGGACGCAGCGAAGCGGAGCTCCGGGATCCATCCTAGGGCTCCGTCGCGTCCTATGATGGGTCCCGGAGCGGCGCCGCTGCGCGGCCGGTCCGGGATGACGCGGTGTTCCAGAGGCAGGATTGCGGGGGCGTCGCGATATCCGTCATTGCGAGCGCAGCGAAGCAATGACGGTTGAGGGGCGTCAGCCCAACTCCACCGTCCCGACGATGCGCCAGTCGGCGATCGGGACGTCCTGGCCCGACGTCACCACGCAGAGGCGGTCGAAGCGGATCGGGCGGCCGGTCAGCGCCGCCGAGACCTGGGCTGTGGCCTCCGCTTTCGGCCCGGCCGCGACCGGGCCGTAGAGCAGCGAGACATGGGGCAGGAAGGGCTCGCGCGCCTGCGGGTCGAGCCGCTGCTTGAGCGCCAACAGCGGGTCTGAGACCGCGAAACGCGCATAGAACGAGCGGAAGAAGCTTTCGCTCGTCTCGATCCCCGTCACAGCCTCGGAGAAAACCGCGACCTCGGCGGCGGCCGCTGCGATCTCGGCTGAGAGCTGCGTCACCGGCCTGTCGGTATCGCCGGCGATCGTCAGGTGCGGGGTGAAGAGCGGCGCGCCGAAGCGGGCGGAGAGATCGGCGAGGACGCCCGCGAGCAGGGCGCCGTCGTCGGCGGCGGGCATCAGCCAGAGGGAGTGGATCGGGCCTGTCATCAGAGCTTCATAAACCTATTGCACACGGTCCGACACAGACGTTATGTTTGCTCCAAGCGTATCGGAAATGGAAGATCCATTCCATTCCAACCGAGCAAAATGCGCGTTCTAGGGAGATGGCACCGTGCCAACCGATATGCCCAACGGGCCGCGCAGCGGCGCGTCGATCGCCGTGCGCGACCTGAAGGTCTCCTATGGCGGCACGCGCGTGCTGCATGGCGTCAGCCTCGATTTCGAGCCGGGCAGCTTCACCGCGCTGCTGGGCTCCTCGGGCTGCGGCAAGACCACGCTGCTGCGGGCGCTGTCGGGCTTCGTGCCGGTCGAGTCCGGGGCGATCCTGGTCGGAGGGCGCGACGTCGCCCCGCTGCCGCCGGAGAAGCGCGGCATGGCGATGGTGTTCCAGTCCTATGCGCTGTGGCCGCATATGAGCGTGCTGCAGAACATGGGCTACGGGCTGAAGCTGCGCGGCGTGCCCAAGGCGCAGATCGCGGCCAAGGTCGGCGCGCTGCTCTCCATGCTCGGCCTCTCCGGCTACGAGGACCGCAAGGTCACCGCGCTCTCGGGCGGGCAGCGCCAGCGCGTCGCGCTCGGCCGGGCGCTCGCCATCGACCCCGGCATCCTCCTGCTCGACGAGCCGCTCTCCAATCTCGACGCCAAGATCCGCATGGTGATGCGCCACGAGATCCGCGCCATCCAGCAGCGGCTCGGGCTGACCGCCGTCCATGTCACGCATGACCGCGAGGAGGCCATGACCATGGCGGACCGGCTGGTGATCATGCAGGCGGGCCGCGTCGCGCAGGTCGGCACGCCCGAGGAGGTCTATGACCGCCCGGCGAGCGCCTTCGTCGCGAATTTCATGGGTGCGGAGAACGTGCTGCCGCTGCATGTCGCCCGCGCCGAGGGCGGCGCCTCCGTCACGGCCGGCACGGCGATGGCGCGGCTCGCGCCGGAGGCGGCCCAGGCGCTGCCGGCCGGCGAGGCGGTCGCCTATTTCCGCGACGATGTCGCAAGGCTCGACGCCAGCGACGCGGCGGCGGGCGGGGATCTGCTGGTCCCCGGCACCATCGCCGCGCGCGCCTATCCGGGCGGGGTCTACCGCTACCGGATCGAGGCCGCCGGCCGCCAGATCACGGTCGACGACGCCGACCGCCACGAACTCGGAATCACGATCGGCCTGCGCATCCCGCTGCAGCGCCTGCACATCTTCCCGGCATCCGAGGCCGGGATTGCCGCCTGACGTCCCAACCCTGGAGTCTCCCATGCGCATCCTCACGATTGCCTGCTCGCTCGCGGCGCTGATGGCGGCATCCCCGCTCTCCGCCCAGACCCTCAATGTCGCCTCCGCCGGCGACCAGAACATGGTCGACTACGTCAAGGACTTCCTCGGGCCGATGTTCGAGAAGGCCAATCCCGGCGTGAAGGTCGTCTCGGTCGGAACCGGCGCGGGCGATTCCGGCTCGCAGAAGATCTTCGAGAAGCTCGACGCCCAGAAGGGTTCGGCGACGACCGATTTCGACGTCGTCGTGATCCACCAGAAGGCCGCCGGCCAGATGGTCAAGGACGGGCTGCTCGACAAGTACACCGCCAATGTTCCGACCGCCAAGCTCGCCACCGGCGAGGCGGCCAAGAACGCGCTCGGCACCGATGTCTCGGGCTATGTCATCCCGATGTTCCAGTCGCAGACGGCGCTCGCCTACAATGCCGACATGGTCAAGACGCCGCCCTCGACCTTCGCCGAACTGGCGGATTGGGCGAAGAAGAACCCCAAACAGTTCGGCTATAACGGCATCAAGGGCGGCATGTCGGGCGTCTCCTTCGTCGCCGGCTGGGTCTATGCCTTCGGCGGCGACGCCGAGAAGCTGATGAAGGGCCCCTATGACGCGGCCACCAAGACGACCTGGGACAAGGCCTTCGCCGACCTGAAGGAGTTCAACAAGAACGCCACGATCACGCCCGGCAATGCCGGCACGCTCGACATGCTCAACCGCGGCGAGATCGCGATCGGCCCGGTCTGGGTCGACATGTTCTATTCCTGGCAGGCCGACGGCAAGCTGCCGCCGAACATGAAGCTGAAGCTGATCTCGCCCGGCATGCCCGGCCAGCCGATGTATTACGCCGTGCCCGCCAAGGCCGGCCAGAAGAAGCTGGCCGAGGCCTTCATCGCGCTCGCCACCTCGCCGCAGGTGCAGGCCGACGGCATCGTCAAGAAGTTCAACTGGTATCCGGGCATCGACGCCAGCCATCTCGAGGGCAAGCTCGACAAGGCCGCCTGGGACAAGCTCTTCGTCGACGTCACCCCGGCCGACCTCGCCAAGAACGGCAAGGCCTTCCCGATCGCGCCCTACTTCAACGACATCCTCGAGGGCTACGAGAAGAAGGTCGCGAACTGAGATCGGCGTCCCAAGCCACGTCATTCTCGGGCGAAGCGCAGCGCAGACCCGAGAATCTCGGCCTCCAGCCCGCTGGTCGAGAGATGGTCGGGTCAAGCCCGACCATGACGCAAGCCTCCGGCCCGGCTCGATGCCGGGCCGCCCCTCCCTCGAAAAGCGCAGTGGAATGAGCCTCTCCCAACGCCATCTGGCGCTGATCCTGATCACGCCCGGCCTCGTGCTGGTCGCGGCGCTGTTCCTGTATCCGCTGTGCTTCTCGCTGATCTCCGCCTTCAGCAAGGACGGGTCGTTCACGCTCGAGTGGTTCGCCAAGGCGTTCGAACTCTACTCGACCGACATGGTCTTCACGGTGGTGATCGTGGTGACCTCCTGCGCGCTGACGGCGCTGGCCGCCATCGTCATCGCCGGCACGCTGACACTCGGTGAAAACCGCTACATCGTGGGCACGCTAAGGGCGCTCTATCGCTGGCCGCTCTTCATCCCCTTCATCGTCGCGGCGCAGTGCATGCGCACCTTCCTCGCCAAGAACGGCCTGATGAACAACAGCTTCGTCTCGCTGGGGCTGATCGAGCCCTTGCAGGCGGTGAGCTTCCTCGACTGGCGCGGCATCATCGCCACCTTTGTCTGGAAGCAGACGCCCTTCGTGGCGCTGCTGCTGGCGGGCGCGCTCGCCTCGATCGACCGGGCGACGCTGGAGGCCGGCCGCAATCTCGGCGCCTCGCGGCTGCGGGTGCTGATCGAGCTGGCGTTGCCGCAGGTCATGCAGACGCTGCTGGTGGCGCTCGTGCTCTCCTTCGTGACGATGCTCTCGGTGCTGTCGGTGCCGCTGATGGTCTCGGGCTCGCAGCCGACCATGCTGACCGTCGACATGGCCTTCCGCATCAACGCCTATGGCGACTACGCCACGGCCAATGCGCTCGGCGTCATCACCTATCTGATCAGCGCCGGTGCCGCGATCCTGTATCTGCGGCGCGGCCTCTCGCAGGAGGCGCCGCGATGATCCGGCTCGCTGCCTCCGCCCGGATGGTGCTGGCCGCGAGCCTGCTCGCCGCCTTCGCCTTCGTCCTGATCGGGCCGATCCTGAACCTCGCGCTGTGGTCCGTCGCCGAGCGCTGGTACACGCCCCACAAGCTGCCCGTGACCTATGGCACGCGCTATTGGGAGCAGGTCTTCCGGCCGACCGGCGACGCCATGGCCTCGCTAGGCACCAGCGTCTGGATCGCGGTGCTGACGGTGCTGTTTGCGCTGGCGCTGTCGATTCCCGCCGGCTACGCGCTGGCGCGGCTGAAGCTGCCGATGCGGGCGCTGTTCATGCTGATGTTCCTGCTGCCGCAGGCGTTTCCGTCGGTGGCGATCTACATCAACGTCGCCCGGATCTTCTACCAGCTCGGCATCAACGGCACGGTCCTGGCGGTGGTGCTGGTCCACACCGCGCATGGGCTGGTGTTCTCGGTCTGGATCGCGGCGGCGGCCTTTGCCGCGGTCGACAAGGATCTCGAGCTGGCGGCGCGCAACATGGGCGCCTCGCCGCTGCGGGCCTTCTTCACCGTGACGCTGCCGCTGGCCGCGCCGGGCATCATCGCCAGCGGCATCTTCGTGTTCCTCGAATCGCTCGACGAGTTCACCGGCACCTTCTTCGTCGGCGTGCCCCAGGTGACGACGCTGCCGCTGCTGCTCTACAATGCGGCGATGGGCGGCAACTACCAGGTCGCCTCGATCACGGCGCTGATCCTGCTGGTGCCCTCGGTGCTGTTCATGCTGTTCATCGAGCGCTTCCTGCGGGCCGACGTGCTCGCCAAGGTCGGGACGTGACGCCCTAGGCTTTGCCGCAGGCTGCGCCCTCCGCGCCGCGCTCGCGCGTGGCGCGATGTTCGCGCTTGCAGCGCGACGGCCGAGCCATCAAAATGCGGGCTGCATACACTCTGTATTCCGTCGGGGGCTTCGGCTCGTGGCAGGCGGGATCCGACAGGAACAGTCCATGAGCTACGATCTCGTCATCGCCGGCGGCACGGTCGCCACCGCCTCCGACACGTTCTCCTGCGATATCGGCGTGCGTGACGGGACGATCGTGGCGATGGGTCATGATCTCGGCCCGGCGAAGGAGACGATCGACGCCACCGGCCACCTCGTTCTGCCCGGTGGCATCGACAGCCATGTCCATATCGCCCAGCCCAGCGGCGACGGCATCGTCATGGCCGACGACTTTGCCTCCGGCACGCTCTCGGCGGCGTTCGGCGGCAACACCACGGTGATGCCGTTCTGCATGCAGGAGAAGGGCACGTCGCTGCGCGAGACGGTGAAGGATTATCACAAGCTGGCGGAGGGGCGCTGCTACACCGACGTCTCCTTCCACCTCGTCATCTCCGAGCCGACCGAGCAGGTGCTGGGGCAGGACCTGCCGGCGCTGATCGAGGACGGCTACACCTCCTTCAAGGTCTTCATGACCTATGACGGGCTGGCCCTGAACGACCGCGAGATGCTCGAGGTGATGTCGGTGGCGCGCGAGACCGGCGCGCTCGTCATGGTCCATGCCGAGAACTACGACGCGATTCGCTTCCTGACCGACCGACTGGAGCGCGGCGGGCATATCGCGCCGAAATTCCACGGCACCTCGCGGCCGATTCCCGTCGAGCGCGAGGCGACGCATCGCGCGATCTCGCTCGCCGAACTCGTCGATGTCCCCGTGATGATCGTCCATGTCTCGAACCGCGAGGCGATGGAGGAGATCGCGCGGGCCCGTTCGCGCGGCCTCAAGGTCTATGGCGAGACCTGCCCGCAATATCTCGTGCTGACCGAGAAGGACATGGACGGCCTCAACATGGAGGGCGCGAAATATGTCTGCTCGCCGCCGCCGCGCGACACCGCCAGCCAGCAGGCCTGCTGGGAGGGGCTGTCGAACGGCATCTTCAACGTCTTCTCCTCCGACCACTGCCCGTTCCGCTACGACGACCCGGCCGGCAAGTTGATCCCGAAGGGCAAGACCTCCTTCCGCTGGGTGCCCAACGGCATTCCCGGCGTCGAGACGCGGCTGCCGATCCTGTTCTCGGAAGGCGTCGGCAAGGGGCGGATCACGCTGAACCAGTTCGTCGCGCTGTCCTCGACCAACCATGCGAAGACCTACGGGCTGACGAAGAAGGGCTCGATCGCGATCGGCATGGATGCCGACATCGCGATCTGGGACCCGAAGCGCGAGGTCACGATCAGCCAGTCGCTGCTGCACCATGGCAGCGACTACACGCCCTATGAGGGCATTGCGGTGACGGGCTGGCCGGTGACCACGATCCTGCGCGGACAGGTGCTGGTGCGCGACGGCCAGCTCGTCGGCAAGCCGGGGCAGGGCGGGCATGTCGCGCGCGAGCGCTCGGCGCTGGCGGCCTCAGCGGGGCAGCTGCCGACCTCCTTCGAGCCGGCCGGGCGCCACCGGTGACGGCCGGCGCCGCTTCCGGACTTGATGGCCGGCGCCGGCTCGTCCAAAGACGGTTCTGCAACCTGAGGACGAAGACTCAAGCATGACCCTGACCGAGCCGGGCGAAACCCCCGAGCAGACCGGCGGCTACAACCTCTCCAACCTCGCCTACAAGGCGGTGTCGGACATGGTGCGCGGGCGCCGGCTCAAGGGCGGCGAGGTCATCGTCGAGGCGAAGCTCGCCGATGTGCTCGGCATCTCGCGGACGCCGCTGCGCGAGGCGCTGCAGCGCCTGGAGGGCGAGGGCCTGGTGGTGAAGGCCGCCAACCGCTCCTTCATGGTGCGCAATGTCGATCTCGGCGAATATCTGCAGAGCCTGAAGGTGCGCGAACTGCTCGAGGGCGAGGCGGCGGCGCTCGCCGCGGGGCGGCTGTCGCAGGCCAAGCTCGCCATGGTTCATCGAGAGATCGACGAGCTGATGGCGGCGACGACCTATCACACCGACGCCCACTGGCGCTCCGACGACAATGTCCACGGCCTCTATATCGACGGCTGCGGCAATGCCGTGATGGGGCAGATGATCCGCTCGCTGCGGGTGACGACGCGGCTGTTCGAGATCGCCCGCCTCGCCGACCGCGTCGGGCAGGATGCGGTCGAGCATCTCGAGATCGTGGTCGCGCTGGAGGCCGAGGACCCCAAGCGCGCCCGCAAGGCCGCCCAGGCGCATATCCGGAGCCTGTCGCGCTTCTCGCTCGACAACATCTCCTGAACGGAGCGGCGGCTCAACCCCGCGAGCGGATCAGCGCCACGCCGCTGGCGACGACGATCGCCGCGCCCAGCAGGGTGGCCAGCGTGGGAACCTCGCCGAAGGCGAAGTAGCCGATCAGGCAGGCAGCGATGATCTGCGAATAGATCATCGGCGAGATCACCGCGGTCGGCGCCCGCCGGAAGGCCTCGATCAGCAGGAGATGGGCGAGCGTGCCGAAGGCACCGCCGACCGCCAGCACGCCCCATTCCCAGGGTTCCATCCGCGACCAGGACCAGGGCAGGGCGAGCGAGGTCAGCAGGAAGGCGAAGAAGCCGACCTGGAACAGCATAGCCAGCGGGTCCTCATCGGCGGCGATGGCCCGCGTCAGGACGTGATAGCCGGCGTTCGCCAGCGCCATGGCGAGCGGAAAGACGAGAAAGCCGCCGGCGCCCGGCGCTGTCGGCTGCAGCGCGACCATGACGCCGCCGAATCCGATCAGGATCAGCGCCCAGCGCCTCAGCGAGGGGCGCTCCTTAAGGAAGACCATGGCGAGGATGGTCGCGATCAGCGGGGCCGAGAAGGTGATGGCGTAGGTCTGGGCCAGCGGCATGGATTTCAGCGCCAGCACGATGAAGACCGTGGTGCCGACCAGCGCCGCGCCGCGGCAGAGCTGGATGACGGGGTGGCGCGTCAACAGCATCCGGCGCGCGCCAAAGAGCGGCATGACGGCGACGAGATAGACGACCTGGAACAGGTTGCGGCCCCAGGCGAGGAAGAGCACGTCGTGCCGCGCCGCCAGCGCCTTGAGGATCGAATCGAGGCTGACGAAGCAGAAGGTCGACACCACCATCAGCGCGGCGCCGATGAGGATGTCGCGCCTCGCGCGTGCGGCCGCCTCGACGCCGGCCTCAGACAAGAGTGAGCAGCCGGCGCGGCGTTTCGATCAGGAACTGGTCGATCATGGCCTCGTCGAATCCCTTGCGGCGCATCATCGGCACCACATTCTCGATCAGATGACCATAGCCATGGCCGCCATGGCGGCACAGGCGCGTCTTCGTGCAGATGTCCTGCGAGAGCGTCACCTGCGCGCCATGGCCGCGCGCGACGAGCCCCGCGATCCCGTTCAGCCGCATGCCGTCATTGGGCAGGTCGATCGGGGCGAAGGGGTAGTGCGAGGATTCGATGCCGAAGAAATCCCATTCGGCGACGGCACCCGTCTCGACCAACGCCAGCGCCTGATCCAGCGTGGAGAAGGTGCGGTCGAGATGGCTGATGATCAGGCGCGTGACGTCGCCGCCGGCCGCCGCGACATGCGCGACGACCTGCAGGGGCGAGGCGGGGTCGCGTCCGGGATGGACGTTGATGCTGGCGCCGGTCTCGCGCTGGGCGATGGCTGCGGCGGTGAGGGCGCGCAACTCGCCCGGGGTGGGCGGGTCGCTGATGCCGATCTCGCCGATGATGCCGGCGCGGACATCGCTGCCGTGCAGGCCGTCGCGGACGCTGGCGATCATCAGCGCGGCCAAGTCGTCGGTCGAGCGCGTGGTCAGGGCCTCGCCGGCGAAGCTCTCGATATAGACGCCGCAGCCGGCGACGATGGCCACGCCGGTCGCCTGCGCAATCGCGCGCAGGCCGAGCGGATCGGGCTTGATGCCCTCGATGGTCAGCTCGACGATGGCGCGGCCGCCGCGCTCGCGGAAGAGCCGCACCTCCTGCGTCATCTCCGCGACGTCCGAGAGGATGTGGTTCCCGTAATGCCGGCACCAGTGGTAGCGAATCTCGGCGGCGTTCCAGGGCGTGATCTCGACTTCCGGGAGTCCCTGCGCGGCGAGTTCGGGCGGCGTGACATCGCAGAGCAGATGCTCGTGCATCAGCGTGGGTCCGAGATCGGCGGGCGCGATCGGGCCGCAGACGGTCTGGATCTCGCCGGGGGCGGCGGGGCGGTTCGGCGGCATGTCGAGGATGGCCCGGCTGTCTCGGACGCTGTTTCAGTCGCGCCGTCATCCCGGCCGCAGCGAAGCGGAGCGCCGGGATCCATCGTAGGGAACTGCACTCTACGATGGATCCCGGAGCAGCGCCGCTGACGCGGCTTGTCCGGGATGACGGCGTGTTTTGTTGAGGAAGGCCTCAGAAGTAGGGCGTGAAGCCGGTCGGGTTGAGCATCTTGATGCCGAACCACTTGATCCACATCTCGTCTGTCTTGCCGCGGCGATGCATCTCGAAGATCGCGACGTTGAGCCAGTCCTTCAGGCCGGTGGCGTTTTTGGCCAGGCCGAAGCTGCAGTAGTAGACGTCGACCGGCGTCTCGACGACCTTCCACTTCACGTCCTTGAAGCGGTTCATCTGCTCGCCGACGAAGTCGATGACGTCGATCATCGCGTCGCCGCGGCCCTGTGCCAGCGCGCGCACCGCGTCGGGGTAGTTGTCGAGCAGCGTGACCTTGGCCTGCTTGAGGTTATCCTCGATGAACTTGACCGGGGTGGTGCCGCGCACCTGGATCAGGGTGACGCTCGGGCTGTCGAGTTCCTTCCAGTCCTTGTAGGGCTTGGCCTCGGTCGTCAGCACGCCGAAGACCTCGGTGTGAACGGGCACGGTGAAGTCGATGACCTTGGCGCGCTCGGGATTGCGCGTCATCGCGCCCATGACGAGATCGATCTTGCCCGAGGCGACGAAGGGAATGCGGTCGGGCGAACCGGTCTGTACGATCTCCAGCTTCACGCCGAGCATCTTGGCGATCTCGGTCGCGAAATCGACGTCGAAGCCGACGATCTGGTTCTTCTCGTCGAACTTGGCCAGCGGCGGCAGCGTCGGGTTGACGCCGACCTTGAGCGTGCCGGACTTCAGGATCTCGTCGAGCGTGCGGGCGCTCGCATCAGTGGGCAGGGTGGCACTGGCGACGCCCAGGAGCGCGGCGAGGCCGAGTGCGATTTTCTTGAACATGGAGTCCCCTCAGACTGGTCGGTTGAACGCCTCGGCTGCGGCCACGGCCTGCTCTCGAAGGCTGGACATGTTGCACCGATTGTCTATGGAGTGTATACAATGGTTGGCCCGTGTAAAGCGGCTGCGAGCGGGGAATATGGGCTGACGGATGACGGCTCTGCGGATGAAGGACGCCTTCCGGCGGGGTGACGCCGTGACGCTGACGGTCGAAGGGCGCAGCGTCATGGCCCATTGCGGCGAGACCCTGGCGGCGGCGCTGCTGGCTGCCGGAATGGCCCGGCTGCGCCATAGTCCCCGCGAGTTTTCGCCACGCGGCGCCTACTGCTTCATGGGAGTCTGCCAGGAATGCGTGGTGCGGGTCGACGGCGTGCTGCGCCAGTCCTGCCAGGTGCCGGTCGAGGATGGGCTCATCGTCGAACTCAAGGGCTCGCTCTAGGATGACGCCGGCCGACCTCATCGTCGTGGGAGCCGGGCCGGCCGGCGCCGCAGCCGCGCTGGCCGCCAGCGAGGCCGGCCTTCAGGTCGTGCTGCTGGACGAGGCCTTCGCGCCCGGCGGGCAGGTCTACCGCGCGCCGCCGCCGCCCCTCTCCGTCGCAGCGGGGGCGCGGGGCGCCGACGATGCGGCCGGCGATGGCCTTCGCGCGGCGGTCGCCGCCTCGGCCGTGGTCTGGAAGGGTGGGGCGCGGGTCTGGTCGATCTCGGGCGCCTTCCGCGTCGACGCCGTGACGGCGGCGGGGAGCGAGAGCTTCACCGCTCCGCGGCTGGTCGCCGCCACCGGCGCGCATGAGCGGCTGGTGCCCTTTCCGGGCTGGACGACGCCGGGCGTGATCGGGCTCGCGGCGGCGACGATCCTCTTGAAATCGCAGGGCATGGTGCCGGGCCGGCGCACCGTGGTGGCGGGTTGCGGGCCGCTGCTGGCGGCGGTCGCGGCCAAGATCGTCGCCGGGGGCGGCGCGGTCGCGGCGGTGGTCGATCTCGCGGGGCCGGGCGACTGGCTGAAGGCGCTGCCGGCGATGGCGAGCCGGCCGGATCTGCTGCGGCAGGGGCTCGGCTGGGCGCTGAAGCTGGGCGCGGCGCGCGTGCCGGTGCTGTTTCGCCATATGGTCACGGGCGTCTCGGGCGGAGAGACCTGCGAGACGGTGACGGTCGCGCCGGTCGATGGGGAGGGCCGGCTGACGGGCGGCCGCTCGCGCGTGTTCGATGTGGATGCGCTCGCCATCGGCCATGGGCTGGTGCCGGGCTGCGAGATCCCGAAGCTGCTGCGCGCCGCGCATCGCTTCGCGCCCGACGCGGGCGGCTGGACGCCGGTGCGCGATGCGTTCGGGCGCTGCTCGGTCGCGGGGCTCTATGCCGTCGGCGACGGAGCGGCCGTGGCGGGGGCCGAGCCGGCGCGGCTCTCGGGGCGGCTCGCGGGGCTGGCGGTGGCGCAGGATGAGGGGCGGCTGCCGGCCGATGTCTTCGCACGCGAGGCGGGGGCGGCGCGGGCGGCGCTCGACAAGGCGCTGGTCTTCGCCGGCGCGATCAATCGGCTGATGCGGGCGCGGCCGGCGATGGTCGAGGCGATCGCGGCCGAGACGGTGATCTGCCGCTGCGAGGATGTCCGCCGCGGCGAAATCGAGGCCGCCATCGCGGCCGGCGCGCGCGAGATCAACCAGCTTAAGCATTTCACCCGCTGCGGCATGGGTCCCTGCCAGGGCCGGATGTGCGGCGAGACGGCGGCGACGCTGCTCGCCCGCCATGTCGGGTCGCGCGAGGCGGCGGGCTACTGGACCGGGCGGCCGCCGCTGCGTCCCGTGCCTCTGGCCGATCTGCTCGGCCAGTTCGACTATGCCGACATCCCCGTGCCGACTCCGGCCCCGCTATGAGCGCACCCTACGATCTCGCCATCGTCGGCGGCGGCATCCATGGCGCGACGGTGGCGCTGTTCTGCGCGCGGGCCGGCATGAGGACCGTGCTGTTCGAGCGCGGTGCGCTGTGCCGCGAGGCCTCCGGCGTGAACGCGGGCACGCTGACCATGCAGATGACGCGGGTGGCGCTGATCCCCTATGCGCTGCAGGCGCATGCGATGTGGGCCTCGGCGCGGGAGTGGCTCGGGCACGATGTCGGCGTTGTCGTCTGCGACGGGCTGTCGCTCGCCTTCACGCCGCGCGAGGCGGAACTGCTCAGCTTCCGGGCCGGCAAGCGCCGCGAGGCCGGTGCGCCGATCGAGCTGATCTCGGAAGCGGCCGCGCGCGCGGTCGAGCCGGGGCTGGGCGAAGGCGTCCTGCTCGCCGGGCACTGCAAGGTCGACGGCTACGCCAATGCCTATCTGACGGGGCAGGCCTATCGCGCCGCGCTGATCGAGGCCGGGGTCGATCTGCGCGAGGAGACGCCCGTCTCGGGCGTCGAGCGCGAGGAGGGCGGCTTTGCCGTTCAGACCGAGCGAGGTCCCGTCCGGGCCAGGCGGCTCGTGCTGGCGGGAGGGGTCTGGCTCGAGGAGATGGCGGCCTGGCTCGGCATCGACCTGCCCATCAAGGTGCTGGTGAACCAGCTCGCGGTGACCGAGCGCGTCGCGCCGGTCATGCGCACCGTCGTCGGCATCGCCAGCGGACTGTTGTCGCTGAAGCAGTATCCGCACGGCACGGTGGTGATCGGCGGCGGCTGGCAGGGCAAGGGCGACCGGCAGCGCGGCGGCGCCGAACTCGTGCCCGAGAGCCTGATCGGCAATATGCGCCTCGCCTGCCATGCCATTCCCGCGCTGCGGAATGCCAGGCTGGCCCGCGCCTGGGCGGGGCTGGAAGCCGAGACGGCCGACGCGCTGCCGGCGGCCGGGCCGATCCCGGGCATCCCCGACGCCTATGTCTGCGGCAGCGTCCACTCCGGCTACACCAGCGGCCCCTACATCGCCCGGCTGCTCGCCCAGCGCATCCTCGGGCAGGAGCCTGCCGACCCGCTCTTCCCGATCGACCGGCTGCTGGCTCCGCCAGCCGCCCCGACCACCCCATCCGCCGATGCAGGCCGAGCCACCGATGAACAGCCACAGCATGTCTGATCCCGCCATCGCACCCGATGCCCTTGTCACGGCGGCCATCGCGCGCCTGACCGGCATCCATGCGGCGACGATCTGCCCGATGACGCCAGCGTTCCGGATGGACGAGCAGGCGCTCGCCGACCATGTCGCGGCGGTCGCGGGGCATGACGGCATCGAGGGGCTGCTGATCAACGGCCATGCCGGCGAGAACTTCCTGCTGACGCGCGAGGAGAAGCGCCGCGTCGTCGCGATCTGCCGGGAGGTGCTGGGGCCGGGCGTCTTCCTGACAAGCGGGGTGAATGCGGAATCAAGCCTCGACGCCGCGCTGCACGCACGCGATGCGGAGGAGGCGGGCGCCGACGCCATCCTGCTGTTTCCGCCCAATGCCTGGGGGCTGTTCCGCGATCGCGATTCGGCGCTGCTGCATCACCGGCACGCCATGGCGGGCTGCGGCCTGCCCTTCCTGCTCTACCAGGCGCCGGTGGGGGCAGGGTCCATGCCCTATGACACGGCGACGCTGGCGGGGCTGGTGGCGCTGCCGCGCGTCTGCGGCATCAAGGAGGGCAGCTGGGAGGTCGCGACCTACGACGCCAACCGGCGGCTCGCCAAGGGATTGCGGCCGGACCTTGCGGTGCTCGGCTCCGGCGACGAGCATCTGCTGACGAGCTATCTGATCGGCTCCGAGGGCAGCCAGGTCAGCCTCGCGGCGGTGACGCCGGCGCCGCTGGTGGCGCTCTGGCGCGCGGCACAGGCCGGCGACTGGGAGCAGGCCCGGCACTGGCACGACGCGATCTATCCGCTCGCCTGCGCGGTCTATCGCGAGGCGCCGGGCGGGCGCGCCACCACCCGGCTCAAGGCCTGCCTGAAGATCCTCGGGCGGCTCGCCTGCGATGCCGTGCGCCCGCCCTTCGCGCCGCTGCCGCCCGAGGAGTACCGCCGCCTGGAGAAGGCGCTCGGCCATGTCGAAAAAGCCGGCGCCCCGCGTTGACAATCATCCCGGGCGATGGCCTCATTGCATGCTGAACGTATACAATGACAATGCTGTTATGCCCTTCTGAGGAGGCTTGAATGACGATCTCGCGCTTCGCCTGCCTGCTCGCCGCCTGCCTCGGACTGGGCGCGACCGCGCCGGCCTCGGCTCGCTCCCTCGACGACATCCTGAAGGCCGGCGAGCTGCGCGTCGGCGTCAACCCGACCCTGCCGCCGCGTGCCCTGTTCAACGAGAAGAACGAGATCGACGGCTTCGAGCCGGAGCTGGCGAAGGCGGTGGCCGACAAGCTCGGCGTGAAGCTGACCCTCGTGCAGGTCGGCTCGCCCGACCGCATTCCCTTCGTCGTGGCCGACAAGGTCGACATCGTGATGGGTGCGATGAGCCGCACCTCCGAGCGCGCCAAGGTGATCGACTTCACCGCGCCGATCCATTCGGAGAATTACGGCATCGTCACCACCGATGCGAAGCCCTTCGCGAAGCTCGCCGACCTCAACAGCGAGAACGTCACGCTGATCCAGGTGCGCGGCACGACCGCGATCCCCTTCATCCAGAAGAACCTGCCCAAGGCCAAGCTCGTCCTGCTCGACAACTACAACGACCGCGACCGGGCGCTGGCACAGGGGCGCGGTGACGCCTCCTTCGACGGGATCGACGCGGTGGCCTACCGGCTCAAGATCTTCCCGGCGATCAAGTGGAAGGTCGTGGCCACGCCGGAATACGGCGTCACCTATTCGAGCTTCGGCGTCGCCAAGGGCAACTACGGCTTGCGCGACTGGCTCAACATCGCGCTCTACGAGCTGCACACGGCCGGTACGGTCGAGGCGATCTGGGAGAAGTGGTTCCTCAAGCCGATGGACACGAAAGTGCCCGTCACGCCGTATTTCTGATGCGCGATCGGCCTTCCCCTTCGGCCCTCATCCTGAGGAGCGCTCCGCAGGAGCGCGTCTCGAAGGATGGTCCAGCCGGCACCGGAGCCTCCGGGAGCATCCTTCGAGACGCCGCTGCGCGGCTCCTCAGGATGAGGGCTGTGGGGGCTGATGGCTGGCTTCCAAGGCGCGGCAGCTGATGGCCTACACCCTCCAATACGGCCAGGTGACGCCCTATCTCGGCTATCTCGCCGGTGGCGCGTGGCTGGCGCTGCAGCTGGCGGCGATCGCTTTCGTGATCGGCTGGGCGATCGGGCTCGTCTGCGCCTCGGTGCTCGAATACGGGCCGCGGCCGCTGCGCTGGCTGGTGAAGGCCTATGTCGTGTTCTTCCTGAACACGCCTCTCCTGGTGCAGATCTTCTTCCTGTATTTCGCGTTGCCGGACTGGGGCATCGTGCTCGGCTCCTACCAGGCCGTGCTGCTGGGCATGGCGATCAATGCCGGCGCCTATCTCACCGAGATCCAGCGGGCGGGCTTCCGCTCCATCCGCAAGGCCGAGATCGAGGCGGCGGAGACGCTGGGCTTCTCGCGCATCCAGATCATCCGCTACGTGGTGCTGCCGCATATCGGCAAGGTGCTGTTTCCGCCCCTGTCGAACCAGTACATCATCCTGACGATGACGACCTCGATCGCCGCGATCTTCGGCGTCGAGGAGCTGACCGGGCGGACCTACAACATCAACGCCCAGACCTTCCGCTCCTTCGAGATCTTCTCGATCGCGGCGCTCTACTACATCGCGCTGACCCTGGTCGCGAGCGCCGCGCTCTACGCCGTCGGGCGCTATTTCTTCCGCATCAAGGGCAAGGTCTTCTGATGGAACGGCGTGGTCCGACGACGGAGGGCTGCCGATGGCCTCGCTGATCGAGGAGGCGCCGCGCTTCTTCGGCTACTACAACCTGATCTTCCTGGGGCAGGCCTTCGCCTATACCGCGCTTTTGTCGCTGGTCGGCTGCGGGCTCGGCTTCGTCGTCGGCTTCGGGCTGGCGGTGCTGCGCAACGAGCGGATCGTCGGCTTCGCGCCGCTGCGCTGGTTCGCCACGATCTATGTCGAGATCTTCCGGCGCATCCCCTTCCTGGTGAAGCTGATGGTGGTGTTCTTCGCCTTCCAGCTCGCCGGCTTCGACGCCAGCATGTTCGCGGTCGCTGCGACCACGGTCGCGCTCTCGGCCTCGGCCTTCTCGGCCGAGAACATCCGCGCCGGCCTGGAATCCGTGCACAAGAACCAATGGGACGCGGCCGAGACCATGAACATGGGCGGGCTCACCGCCTTGCGCCGGGTGATCCTGCCGCAGGCCTGGGCGATTATCATCCCGCCCTCGATGACCTATTCGGTCGGGCTGGTGAAGAGCACCTCGATCGCCTCCCAGATCGGCGTGGTCGAGCTGACCTATGCCGCCAAGATCCTGAACCAGAAGGGGTTCTCGGCGGCGATCTGCTTCGGCACGATCCTGATCCTGTATTTCGTCCTCTGCTATCCGCTGAACCTGTTCGCATCGCATCTGGAGCGCCGGCTTGCCCCATCTCGTCATCGATAGGCTCAGCGCCAATTACGGCACGGCGCCGGTCCTGCAGGATGTCTCGCTGTCGGTCGAGCGCGGCGAGATCGTCTCGATCATCGGCCCGTCGGGCTCCGGCAAGAGCACGCTGCTGCGCGTGCTGACCGGGCTGCTGAAGCCCCATGCCGGCGTCGTCCATGTCGCCGGGGCGCAGGTCGACTATGGCAGCGCAGCCGCGCTGAAGAAGGTGCGCGACCGCTTCGCGGTCGTGTTCCAGCAATACAACCTGTTCCAGAACATGACGGCGCTGCGCAACGTCACCATCGCGCCGACGATTGTGAAGAAGCGCGACGCCGCCGAGGTCGAGCGCGAGGCGCGCGCGCTGCTCGAGAAGGTCGGGCTGTCGCACCGGATCGAGGCCTATCCCGACGAACTCTCCGGCGGCCAGCAGCAGCGCGTCGCGATCGCCCGCGCGCTGGCGCTGAAGCCGGAGATCCTGCTGCTCGACGAGGTGACCTCGGCGCTCGACCCCGAGCTCGTCGCCGAGGTGCTCGACACCATCCGCGTGCTCGCCGCCGAGGGCATGACCATGCTGATCGTCAGCCACGAGATGGGCTTCGTCCGCGAGATCTCGAGCAAGGTCGTGTTCATGGCCGACGGAAAGGTCGTCGAGGTCGGGCCGCCCGAGCAGATCTTCGACGCGCCGCAGACCGAGCGCTGCGCCGATTTCGTCCGCCGCATCCTGCGGCACTGAAGGAAGAGCCCCGATGAGCTACGGCATGCACTATCTGAAGGGCGCGGTAGACTGCCATGTCCACACCTGCCCGCATCTCAACGGGCGCAGCGCCAACATCTTCGAATCAGTGCGCCAGGCGGCCGCGGCCGGCATGCGCGCCATCGGGCTCATGGACAATTTCATGAACTCGTCGGGCTATGCCGCGCTGGCCGCGGCCGAACTCGGCCATCTCGGCATCGAGATATTCGGGGGGCTGATCATGCAGCCCACCGCCGGCGGCGTGACCTATGAGGCGGCGCGCAATGCCGTCGATTACGGCTACGGGCCAGGCACCGGCGCGCGCTTCCTCTCGCTGCCGACACACCACACCAAGGCGGTGGCGCGGCGCGAGGGGCGCACGGGGCTCTATCTGGAGGCTGCCTTCGGCGTGCATGAGAGTGGCAAGGTGCCCGACCCGGTGCCGGCGATCATCGACCTCTGCGCCGAGCGCGACATCGTCTTCGATTGCGGCCATGTCGATGGCTGGGAGGCGGTGGCGCTGGCGGAAGAGGCGAAGAAGCGCGGAGCTGCGCGGGTGCGCACCCATGCCGGCGGCTACGATATCAAGACCATCGAGACGCTGGTGGCCCTCGGCGCCTATTGCGAGTTCTCGTTCTTCGTCCTGACCCACGCCACCCAGGTCGGCCTGACCCATGTCGACCAGGAGAAGCACCGCGCCCCGTCGAAGACGGTGCAGGACCTGACGCCGCGCATCCGCGCCGCCGGCGACCGCGCCATCGTCTCGGGCGATGCCGGCATCTATCTGCTGCCGCCGCCGGTCGAGGCGTTCCGGGAGTTCCTCGTCCTGCTCGAATCGGACGGGTTCGCCGAGGCCGAGCTGCGCCGGATGAGCAGCACGAATCCGGCGGATCTGTTCCGGATCGGCAGCTTCACCGCCTGAGTCCCCGGCACGAAAAAGCCCGCGTCCAGCCTGTGCCGGACGCGGGCCCGATGATTCCCGCGGGGTGCGGAGCGCGCTTACTTCTTCTTGCCGTCCGGCCCGAACTGCTTGAGATAGGCGATCAGGTTGGTGATCTGGGCGTCGTCCTTGAGGCCCGGATAGATCATCTTCGTCCCCGGCGTCACGCCGCGCGGGTCCTTGATGTAGACGCGGAAATTGTCCTCGCTCCAGACCTTGTCGAGCGACTTGTAGGCCGCCGAATAGCTATAGCCTGCGGCGGTACCGGCCTTGCGGTTGTCGAACAGGCCGTTGAGCGCCGGGCCGACGGCGTTCTTGGCGGTTTCGCCGACCTGGTGGCAGGTCCGGCATTGCAGAAAGACCTTCTCACCGGCGGCGAGATCCTGCGCCTGTGCCATGGCGGGGAGGAGGGTGACGACGGCGGCTGCGGCTGCGTAGGCAAGCTGTCTCATGGCGGTAACCTCTCCAGACTTATTCCAGTTATAATGGAAGTGCGATGCGTGGCGGGCAAGTCCGCTGCCGTCGCACCCCCCAGACCGTTTCACTTACTTCGCAGTCTGCGGGCCCAGAGCCTCTTGCGGGCTGTCGCCGGCCGATCGTGAGAAAGCACGTCCAAAGCGATTGCATGTCGTGCGAGTCCTTCGTAGTGTATCGACAGCTTGACAGCAATATGTAAATTCAAGCTGACACATCGGAACGCGAAGGGGATTGGAATGCCAGAGACCCCGCTTCTCGACGGCGTCACCTCGCCCGCCGATCTGCGCCGCCTGTCCCATCACCAGCTGCGGCAGCTCGCCGACGAGCTCCGGGCCGAGACGATCGACGCCGTCTCCGTCACCGGGGGGCATCTCGGAGCGGGGCTGGGCGTGGTCGAGCTCACGGTCGCGCTCCATCACCTCTTCGACACGCCGCGCGACACCCTGATCTGGGACGTCGGGCACCAGGCCTATCCGCACAAGATCCTGACCGGCCGACGCGACCGAATCCGGACGCTGCGGCAGGGCGGGGGCCTGTCCGGCTTCACCAAGCGCGAGGAAAGCGAATTCGATCCCTTCGGTGCCGCCCACACCTCGACCTCGATCTCGGCGGGGCTGGGTTTCGCCGTCGCCCGCGACCTCAAGGGCGAGGACGGGCATGTCGTGGCCGTGATCGGCGACGGGGCGATGTCGGCCGGCATGGCCTATGAGGCGATGAACAATGCCGGTGCGCTCGGCAAGCGGCTGATCGTCATCCTCAACGACAACGACATGTCGATCGCCCCGCCGGTGGGGGCGCTGTCGGCGCATCTGGCCAAGCTGCTCTCGGGGAAGACCTATCTCTCGCTGCGCGACCAGGGCCGCCAGCTCACCCGCCGGCTGGGCCGCGGGCTCGATTCCAAGATCACCCGCGCCGTCGAGCATGCGCGCGGCTATCTCACCGGCGGGACGCTGTTCGACCAGCTGGGGTTCTACTATGTCGGCCCGATCGACGGGCACAATCTCGACCATCTGGTGCCGGTGCTGCGCAATGTCCGCGATGCGCCCAACGGGCCGATCCTTGTCCATGTCGTGACGCAGAAGGGCAAGGGCTACGCGCCGGCCGAGGCGACGGCTGACAAGTACCATGCCGTGGTCAAGTTCGATGTCGCCAGCGGCGTGCAGGAGAAGACCGTCTCGAGCGCGCCCGCCTATACCAAGGTGTTTTCGCAGGCCCTTCTACGCGAGGCGGCGCAGGATGAGCGGATCGTCGCGATCACGGCGGCGATGCCCTCGGGCACCGGGCTCGATGCCTTCGCCAAGGCCCATCCCTCCCGCTTCTTCGATGTCGGCATCGCCGAGCAGCATGCGGTGACCTTCGCCGCCGGCCTCGCCTGCCAGGGGCTCAAGCCGGTCTGCGCGATCTACTCGACCTTCCTGCAGCGGGCCTATGACCAGATCGTCCACGATGTCGCGCTGCAGAAGCTGCCGGTGCGCTTCGCGATCGACCGGGCCGGCCTCGTCGGGGCCGATGGCGCGACCCATGCGGGGGCTTTCGACACCGCCTATCTCGGCTGCCTGCCCGGCTTCGTGCTGATGGCGGCGGCCGACGAGGCCGACCTCGTGCACATGGTCGCCACCGCCTGCGCCCATGACGAGGGGCCGATCGCGCTGCGCTATCCGCGCGGCGAGGGGCTCGGCGTGGCGCTGCCCGAGACCGGCACGCCGCTCGAGATCGGCCGCGGGCGGGTGCTGCGCGAGGGGACGCGCGTCGCCATCCTGTCCTACGGGACGCGGCTGGGCGAATGCCTGCTGGCGGCGCAGACGCTGGACGGGATGGGGCTGTCGACCACGGTCGCCGATGCCCGCTTTGCCAAGCCGCTCGACCGGGCGCTGATCCGGCGCCTGGCCCGCAATCACGAGGCGCTGATCACGGTCGAGGAGGGCTCGGTCGGCGGCTTCGGCTCCTTCGTCCTGCATGCGCTGGCCGATGACGGGCTCTTCGAGGCCGGCCTCAAGATCAAGACTCTGACGCTGCCGGACCGCTTCCAGGACCAGGATACGCAGGCCCGCATGTATGCGGCGGCGGGGCTCGACGCGGCGGCCATCGTGGCGGTGGCGACGGGGCTGTGCCGCCCGAGCCAGGCGGCCTGGCGCGCGGCTCAGGCGGGCTCGGCGGCGCTCAGGCTGGTGCCGGCGCATCCGCCCGCGGCGGGCCCGCTGCACGAGGCCTCGACATGAACGCCGTGACGCCCTTCAAGCGCCCGCTGACGGTGCTGCTGGCCAAGCCGCGCGGCTTCTGTGCCGGTGTGGTCCGGGCGGTGGAGATCGTCGAGCGCGCCATCGCGCAGGCGGGCGCGCCGGTCTATGTCCGCCACGAGATCGTCCACAACACTCATGTCGTCGAGGGCCTGCGCGCCCAGGGCGCCGTCTTCGTCGGCGAGGTCGACCAGATCCCGGCGGGCGCGACGACGATCTTCTCGGCCCATGGCGTGTCGCGCGGGGTCGAGGCGGCGGCGGCGGCGCGCGGGCTCGACGTGATCGACGCCACCTGCCCGCTCGTCCAGAAGGTCCACAACCAGGGCCGGCGCTATGCGCAGCTCGGCTACGACGTCGTGCTGATCGGCCATGAGGGCCATGCCGAGGTCGAGGGCACGCGCGGCCAGATCGACGGGCGCCTGCATGTCGTCGCCACGGCCGCCGAGGTGGCCTCGCTGGTCGTCGCCGATCCCGAGAAGGTCGCCTATATCAGCCAGACGACGCTGAGCGTGCAGGACACGCGCGAGGTCATCGCCGCGCTGACCGCGCGCTTCCCGGCGATCGTCGGCCCCGACATCCGCAACATCTGCTACGCGACCCAGAACCGGCAGGCGGCGGTGCAGGCGATGGCGCCGCATTGCGACCTCATCCTCGTCGTCGGCTCGCGCTCCTCCTCCAACACGACGCGGTTGCGCGAGGTCGGCGAGATCGCCGGCGTCGCGAGCCATCTGATCGAGGGGCCCGACGCGATCGACCCGGCCTGGTTCGAGGCGGTCGAGACGGTCGGCTTGACGGCCGGGGCCTCGGCGCCCGAGCGGCTGATCCAGGATGCGATCGATCGCCTGCGCGGCTTCCGTTCGGTCACGGTGCGGGAACTCGAGGGCGTCGACGAGGAGGTGGTGTTCCGCCTGCCGCCGCGCCTGGTCGAGGCGATGGCGTCCTGAAACGGGGAGAGACGGCGATGGACGGGCTCCTGGATCATGCGGATGTCGTCGGGCAGCGTCTGCGCCGCGAGGGCGAGGCGGAGTCCGGCGAGACCGGGGCCTCCCTCGCGATGCCGGCCGCCGCGATCGCCAAGCGGCCCCTGCGTGCGCCGAAGCGGGCCGCGGCCCTGCCGGCCGAGGGGCGGGCGCCGCCGTTTCCGTTTTCCGCCATCGTCGCCCAGGAGGAGATGAAGCGCGCCCTGCTGCTGGCGGCGATCGACCCGACCATCGGCGGTGTGCTGATCTTCGGCGATCGCGGCACGGGCAAGTCCACGGCGGTGCGGGCGCTCGCGGCCCTGCTGCCGCCGATGCGCGCCGTCGTCGGCGACCCCTACAACGGTGCTCCCCAGGCGGGCGCGCGCGGGCAGAAGACCCATCTCGTGCCGGTGCCGGTGGTCGACCTGCCGCTGGGGGCGACCGAGGACCGCGTCGTCGGCGCGCTCGATCTGGAGAAGGCGCTGGCCAGTGGCGAGAAGGCCTTCCAGCCCGGCCTGCTCGCGCGGGCCCATCGCGGGTTCTTGTATATCGACGAGGCCAATCTGCTGGAGGATCATCTCGTCGACGTGCTGCTCGATGTCGCTGCCTCCGGCGAGAACGTCGTCGAGCGCGAGGGGCTGAGCATCCGCCACCCGGCGCGCTTCGTCCTCGTCGGCAGCGGCAATCCCGAAGAGGGCGAACTGCGTCCGCAACTGCTCGACCGGTTCGGCCTTTCCGTCGAGGTCGCGACACCCGCCGACCTGCCGACCCGCATCGCGGTGGTGAAGCGCCGCGACGCCTATGACCGCGATCCGCGCGGGTTCTGCGCGCAATGGCAGGCGGCGGACCAGGCGATCGGGCGCAGGCTGATCGCCGGGCGCAAGCGGCTGGCGCAGATCGAGACCTCCGATGCCGCGCTGACGCGCGTGGCGGAACTCTGCCTGCATCTGGGCACCGACGGCCTGCGCGGCGAACTGACCCTGATGCGGGCGGCGCGGGCGCTCGCGGCGCTCGAAGGCGCGCAGGAGATCCTCGACAGCCATATCCGCACGGTCGCGCCGATGGCGCTGCGCCACCGGCTGCGCCGCAATCCGCTGGACGAGGCCGGCTCGACCGTGCGCGTCGAGCGGGCGCTGGCCGAGGTCTTCGGCCCATGACCGCGCCCGGCGCCAGCGCGACCGAGGTTCCGGCGCTGACGCCCTGGCGGATCGCCGACATCGCGGCCGCGCTGCTGGCGCTGGATGGTGCGTCGATCGGCGGCGTGTCCCTGCGTGCGCCGGCCGGGCCGGCCCGAGAGGCCTGGCTCGCCCACCTCTCGGCCTTGCGCGGCGGGGCGCCGTGCTTGCGCATGCCGGCCGGCATCGGCGATGCGCGCCTGCTCGGCGGGCTCGATCTGACCGCGACGCTGGCGATGGGGCGCCCGGTCGCGGAGCGCGGCCTGCTCGCGGAGGCCGATGGCGGCGTCCTGATCGTCGCCATGGCGGAGCGTGCCGGGGCCGCGACGGCGGCGAAGCTCTGCTCCGTGCTCGATGCCGGCGCGGTCACGGTCGAGCGCGACGGCATCGCCCTGACGATCCCGAGCCGGTTTGCCATCGTCGCCCTCGACGAGGGCATCGCCGCCGACGAGCGCCCCGCCGCGGCCCTGACAGACCGGCTGGCGCTGCGGCTCGACCTGACCGCGCTGTCGCATCGCGAGATCGAGCCTCCGGTTTTCGACGCCGAGAGCCTCGCCGCCGCGCGCGCCCGCGTCGCTGCGACGATCGATGACGAGACGATCGCTTGCCTTTGCACGGCGGCGCTGGCGCTCGGCATCGGCTCGACCCGCACCGCACTGCAGGCGGTGAAGGTGGCGCGGCTGGTGGCCGCGCTGGCGGGCCGCGAGGCGGTCGCGCCGGAGGATGCGGCGCTCGCCGCGGCGCTGGTGCTGGCCCCGCGCGCGACACAGTTGCCGGCGCCGAGCGAGGAGGCCGAGGCCCAGGAGCCGGGGCCCGAACCGGACTCGCAACCGCAGTCGCCGCCCTCCGAAAGCGACGAGCAGGCGGCGGCCCCGCCGCGCGATCTCGACGAGATGGTTCTCGACGCCGCGAAGGCCGCGATCCCCGCCGGTCTGCTGGCGCAATTGCTGGCGGCGGGAGGTCGGACGCGGGCGCGCGCCGCCGGCCGGGCCGGGCAGTTGCAGAAGGCGGCGCGGCGCGGCCGCGTCGTGGGCTCGAAGGCTGGCGATCTGCGCGGCGGCGCCAGGCTCGATGTGGTCGAGACGCTGCGCTCCGCGGCGCCCTGGCAGCGGCTGCGGCGCAGCGAAGCCGCGATGGCGGGCCGCAACGGCCTGATCGTCAGGCGCGAGGACTTCCGGATCGCGCGCTACAAGCAGCGCAGCGAGACCGCGACGCTGTTCGTCGTCGACGCCTCGGGGTCATCGGCATTGCAGCGGCTCGCCGAGGCGAAGGGAGCCGTCAGGCTTCTGCTGGCGGAGTGCTATGTCCGGCGCGACGAGGTCGCGCTGATCGCCTTTCGCAAGGCCCAGGCCGAGATCGTGCTGTCGCCGACGCGTTCGCTGGTCGCGGCCGAGCGGGCACTGGCCGGTCTGCCGGGCGGTGGTGCGACGCCACTCGCGACCGCGATCGAGGCCGCCTGCGCGCTGGCCGATGCCGTCAGGCGCAAGGGCCGGACGCCGGCGCTCGTCTTCATGACCGATGGCCGCGCCAATATCGATCGCGCCGGGCGGCAGGGGCGGGCTCAGGCCCAGACCGACGCACTGGCTGCGGCCCGGGGCCTGCGCGGCGAGGGTTTCAACGCGATCCTGATCGACACCTCGCCGCAGCCCCAGCCGCAGGCGGCCGACATCGCCGCGGCGATGGGCGGGCTCTACCTGCCGCTGCCGCAGGCCGATGCGGCGGGTGTCGGCCGGGCGGTCGGCCTCGCCCTGGCGGCGGGCCGATGAGCGGCGCCCTCTCCTGGGCGCGGGACGGGCGCGACTGGCCGCATCGCGCCGCGAGCCGCTTCGTCGAGGCGGGCGGACTGTCCTGGCACGTTCAGGAGATGGGGCAGGGGCCGACGCTGCTGCTCCTGCACGGCACGGGCGCCTCGACCCATTCCTGGCGGGACCTGCTGCCGCTGCTGGCGCGCGACTTCCATGTCGTCGCGCCCGATCTGCCGGGGCACGGCTTCACCGAGGCGCCCGAGCGCGACCGGCTCTCGCTGCCGGCGATGGCGCGCGGCCTCACCGCGCTGCTCGGCAAGCTCGGGGTGGAACCGGAGGGGATCGTCGGCCATTCCGCGGGCGCCGCCATCGCGATGCAGATGGTGCTGACCGGGGCGGTCGCGCCCTCCTGCCTGATCAGCCTGAACGGGGCGCTGCTGCCCTTCAAGGGCGTGGCCTCGCAGCTCTTTCCCTCGGTGGCCCGGCTGCTGGTGCTCAACCCGCTGGTGCCGCGCCTCTTCGCCTGGCGGGCGGGCAGCACCGAGGCGGTGACCCAGCTCCTGGAAGGCATGGGCTCGCGGCTCGATGCGCGCGGGCAGGATCTCTACCAGCGGCTGTTCTCGAACCGGGTCCATGTCGCCTCGACGCTCGGGATGATGGCGAACTGGGATCTCGAGGCCCTGGGCCGGAGCTTCGGCAGGCTCGATCTGCCCGTGCTGCTGGTTGTCGGGGCGGGCGATCGGGCGGTGCCGCCCGGCGATGCGCGCGCGGTGGCGCAGCGGCTGCCGGAAGCGCGGATCGAGACACTGCCGGGCGCGGGCCACCTCGTCCATGAGGAGAAGCCGGGCGACATCGCGGCGCTGATCGGCGCCGAGATGCTGCGCCACAGGGAGGTGATCGCATGCTGACCGAACTGCACCCGCCGAGCCTGGGTTCGGGGACGCGCGCGCCGGCCCCCGACCGCCGGCCGCATGCGGTGGTGATCGGCTCGGGCTTCGGCGGGCTCGCCGCCGCGATCCGGCTGGGCGCGCGGGGCTATCGCGTCACGGTGCTGGAGGCGCTCGATCAGCCCGGCGGGCGGGCGCGCGTCTTCCGGCAGGACGGCTTCACCTTCGATGCCGGGCCGACGATCGTCACCGCGCCGTTCCTGTTCGAGGAGCTCTGGGCGCTGTGCGGGCGGCGGATGGAGGACGATGTCAGGCTGACCTCGCTCGACCCGTTCTACCGTCTGGTCTTCGACGATGGCTCCACCCTCGATTGCTGTGGCGACGAGGAGGCGATGCAGGCCCGGATCGCGGCTTTCGCGCCGGACGATCTGAGCGGCTACCGCGCCATCCTGAAGGACGCCGAGGCGATCTACCGGGTCGCGTTCGAAAAGCTCGCCCATGTGCCCTTCAGCACGCTTTCCGCCATGCTCAAGGCCATGCCGGCGATGGCCTGGCTGCGGGCCGACCGCAGTGTCCATGGCTTCGCGTCTCGCCATGTCCGCGACGAGCGGCTGCGGACGGCGCTGAGCTTCCACCCGCTGTTCATCGGCGGCAATCCGTTTTCAGCCACCGCCATGTACGCCCTCGT
This sequence comes from Bosea sp. RAC05, assembly GCF_001713455.1. NCBI lineage: Bacteria > Pseudomonadati > Pseudomonadota > Alphaproteobacteria > Hyphomicrobiales > Alloboseaceae > Allobosea > Allobosea sp. RAC05. Next base: position 4,261,224 of record NZ_CP016464.1, on the reverse strand, counting down.
GCTTCATCTGGAGCGCAAGTTCGGCGTGCATTTCGTCCATGGCGGCACGGGCGCGCTGGTGCAGGGTCTCGTGCGCCTGCTCGAAGGGCAGGGCGCGACGTTGCGCTACGGCGCGAAGGTCGCGGAGATCACCGTGGCAAAGGGAGCGGCCACCGGCGTGAGGCTCTCGGACGGCGAAGCCATCGCCGCCGACATCGTCGTGTCCAATGCCGATGCCACCTACACCTACGGCACCTTGCTGAAGGCGCAGCCGCGCCGGCGCTGGAGCGACGCCAAGCTCCAGCGGGCGCGCTATTCGATGAGCGTCGTGGTCTGGTATTTCGGCACGCGCCGTCGCTATGACGACATCGAGCACCACACGATCCTGTTCGGGCCGCGCTACCGCGGGCTCATCGACGACATCTTCGAACGCAAGGTTCTGGCGGAGGATTTCAGCCTCTACCTGCACCGCCCGACCGCGACCGATCCCGGGCTCGCACCGGAGGGCTGCGATGCGTTCTACGCGCTCGTGCCGGTGCCCAACCTCCAGGGCGACACCGACTGGGCGACGCAGGCCGAGCCGTTCCGGGCTCGCATCCAGGAGCGGCTCGAGGCGACGTTGCTGCCGGGCCTGAGCGAGACGCTCGTCACCTCCCGGCTGATGACGCCGCCCGATTTCCGCGATGATCTGCTCTCCGCCCATGGTGCGGCCTTCGGGATGGAGCCGCGGCTGCTGCAAAGCGCCTGGTTCCGGCCGCACAATCTCAGCGAAGAGCTCGACCGGCTCTATCTCGTCGGTGCGGGCACGCATCCCGGCGCCGGCCTGCCCGGCGTCCTGTCTTCGGCCAAAATTCTCGATATGGTGGTGCCTCATGCGACAGAACGGGTCTGATCTGCGTTCCCCTGCGCCGATGTCGGCGGATCTGGCGGCCTGCGATGCGATCCTGCGCGTCGGCTCCAAATCCTTTCGGGCCGCGGCGCTGCTGCTGCCGCGCGAGACGCGCCGGGCGGCCACCGCGCTCTACGCCTTCTGCCGGCTCGCCGACGATGCGATCGACGAGGGGCCGGGCGATGCCGCGACGATCGCGCTGCTGGAACAGCGCGTCATCGCCGCCCATGTCGGCCGGCCGCATGAGCACCCCGTCGACCGCGCCTTTTCGGAGACCGTGCTTGGCTTCGGCCTGCCTCCGGAGGTGACGCTGGCGCTGATCGAGGGGCTGGCCTGGGATGCCCAGGGGCGGCGGTACGAAACGTTCGACGACCTCTGCGGCTATGGCGCGCGCGTGGCGGGTTCCGTCGGCGTGATGATGGCGACGCTGATGGAGAGGCGCGCGCCGGAGGTGCTGGCGCGGGCGGCCGATCTCGGCGTGGCCATGCAGCTCAGCAACATCGCCCGCGATGTCGGGGCGGATGCGGCGATGGGGCGGGTCTATCTGCCGCTGTCCTGGCTGCGCGAGGCCGGCATCGACCCCGACGCGTTTCTGGCCAACCCGCGCTTCTCTCCGGCCCTGGGCGGCGTCGTGGCGCGGCTGCTGGCCGAGGCCGACAGGCTCTATGCCCGGGCCGACGCCGGGATCGAGGCTCTCCCCGCCTCGTGCCGGTCGGGGATCCGCGCGGCGCGCTCGATCTATGCCGAGATCGGCCGGGAGGTCGCGCGGCGCGGGCATGATGGTGTGTCGCAGCGGGCCGTGGTGCCGGCCTGGCGCAAGCTCGGGCTCCTCGCCCGCGCGCTGGCGGGGGGCAGCGGCGATGACGGACATCTCGGCCTGCCGGCCCTGCCGGCCACGGCCTATCTGGTCACGGCCGTGACCAGGATGTCGCAGGGACCCCGCATGCCCTTGCGGGCGGCGCCCGTGCCATGGTGGGATCCGATCGGACGCACCACGGCGGTGATCGAGATGTTCGAGCGCCTCGGCCGGGTCGAGCGTTCCGCCGTCAGGGGTCCGTGAGGGACGGGAGGCCGCGATGTCGTCCAGTACGCTGATCGTCGTCGAGATGGTGTTGATGTTCGGGCTTTGCTTCGGCTTCTGCTTCCACCAGCTCTGGGACCTGCGCCGCGAGAAGGCCAAGGATGCGGCCAAGGCCGCAGCCGAGAGCGCCGCGGGCCCGCCGCGCGACCCTAGCTCCGCCGCGGCATCCTGAAGGGCAGCATCGCCTGGACGACCGGGCTGGCGAAGCGGTCGAGCGACAGGCTCTCATGCATGGCCGTGACGCTTTCGCCGCCGAGCGAGGTCCGCACCACGGAGCGCGCATAGAAGGGCGTGTCCTCCAGCGTCTCGACCAGCGCGGCCGGCCGGCCGCGATCGCTGCGGGTCTCGCGCGCGATGCGCCAGCCGCTTTTCGGCAGGGGGGCGGTCGGGCCCGGCTGGATGGCGCTCGCCTGGCCGCCGCCGTCGAAGCGCCAGGCGAGATCGAAGCTCGAGCCGTCGCGGCGCGTGCCGCCATAGAGCACGGCCGCGCCGTCGGGCGTCGGCGCGCGCGACCAATGCCAGGAGCGAAAGCCGTCGGCGAGCGGCGCATCGCCCTGGTTCATGTCGAGATAGCCCGGGCCGCTCCAGCACAGATCGGGCTCGCTCAGCGCGACCTCGACGCTGGCCAGCGGCGCGATCGGCCACCAGCGGTGATGGCCCTCGGGGTTCAATGTCACGACATGGTCGGTGATCGCCTGCGGCGTGACGCGAACCGTCCCGCGCACCCGGCGCGGCAGGGGCGTGCCGATCTCGTCGATCGCGATCGTCAGGGTTCGTCCGTCCCATTGCAGCGCACTGGGCCCGATCGCGAAATGATCCGTCGCGGCTGAGACATGCCGCCGCCCGCGCTCGGTCATCGTCCAGCGCCGCACACCGGGGCCGTAGAGGCCGACGTTCAAGGCGCAATGGTCGAGCGGGTCGGCGATGCCGCGCCGCCGTGCCCATGCGTAATAGGGCGAGAAGACGCTGCCGATGAAGGCGATGATGCTCAGCCCGTAGCGGCCGTCAGCGCTCAGCGCGTCGACATACCACCAGACATAGCCGCCGGGCGCGACCGTGACGTCGAAGCGAGGTCCGCGACCACGCTCTGCGCCGCCAAAAGCCCCGAGAGCGCCACCATCGGCACGCCCGGGCCCGGATGGACGCTGCCCCCCGTCCCATAGAGCCCCGGCAGCCGGCTGCGCGAGCCCGGCCGGTTGAAGCTCGCCATCGCGCCGTGGGTCGAGCGGCCGTAGAGGCCGCCGCCCGTCGCCGGAAACAGGGCCTCCCAGTCGCTGGCCTGCGTCGTCAGCATCGCCTCGCGCTGCAGCGCGATCTCCAGGCCGCAATGCGCCATCCGGGCGAGGCTCCTGCGCAGGCATGTCTCGATCTCCTCGGGCGGAAAGGCGGGGCGGTCGCCGCAGGGCGGGGCGTTGACCAGGATGAGCAGTCGCTCGGGCCCGGCCGGGGCGGCGCCCGCCTCGTCGCGATCCTGTGCGCAGACATAGATCGTCGGCTCCTCGGGCAGGCGGCCCTGCCGGCAGATCGACTCGAACTCGGCGGCGTAGTCGCGCGAGAAGAAGACGTTGTGCCGGTGCAGCGGAAAGCCGTTCGTCTGCGCGACCGCGGCAAAGGTCAGGGCCGACAGCGAGCGCTCGGCGGGCTTGGTCGGTCTCGTGAAGCGGGAGGCGGCCTGGCCGAAACGGCCCGCGGCGATGGCGTTGACATCGGCATTGCTGACGACCGCGTCGGCGCGCAGCGTCTCGCCGCTGGCCAGACGCACGCCGGCCGCGCGACCGCCCTCGATCAGGATCTCGCTGACGGCCTCGCCGTAACGCAGCTTTGCGCCCTTCGCCGTGGCGAGGTCGGCCAGGGTTCGGGCGAGCCGGTGCATGCCGCCCTCGACCAGCCAGACCCCCTCCTGCTCGACATGGGCGACCAACATCAGCGTCGCGGGCGCGGCGAAGGGCGACGAGCCGCAATAGGTGGCGTAGCGGCCGAAGAGCTGGCGCAGGCGCTGATCCTGGAAGGCATGGCCCAACGCATCCCACAGCGTTCCGAACGGGCTCGCGCCCCAGAGCTGGCGCAGGCCGCCCAGCCCCATGTGCTGCACCAGCCCGAGCATGCTCGGCCGCTCGCGGGCCATGAAGCTGTCCTTCAGCGCATCGTGAATGCCGCGCGCCTGATCGCAGAAGGTGAGGTAGTTGCGGCCCTCGGCGGGCCCGGCGAAGGCGGCGACGGCCTGCGCCGAGGCGCTCCGGTCGGCGAAGAGATCGAGCCGCTCCGTCTCGCTCCAGGCGTGTCGGGCCAGCACCGTGGCCGGCGTCAAGGTGACATGGCGGTCGAGTGCCTCGCCGACCTCGTCAAAGATGCGGTCGAAGACCCAGCGCATCGTCATCACGGTCGGGCCGGCATCCAGCCTGCGGCCGCCGACCGCAACCTCGCGCATCTTGCCGCCGGGGGCGGCCGCCTTCTCGACCAGGGTGACGTCGCAGCCGCGCGCGGCCAGCAAGAGGGCGGAGACCAGGCCACCGATGCCGGCGCCGATGACGAGGATGCGGGGGGTGCCCAAGCGGCGGCCTCGTGCGGGTTGACTTCACAGTCACAACTGTCCAGTCTTATTGACACACAGACTGTCAATTTGGAAGAACGTTCATTCACAGGGGGATCGTGATGGATACCGGGACACGGATCGAACAGACCCTCGACGCCGCCATCGCCGCCGCCCATCTGCAGAACTGTCCGCCGCTGCTCGCCCAGGCGATGCGCCACGCGGTGTTCCCCGGTGGGGCGCGGATCAGGCCGCGCCTGACGCTGGCCGTCGCGAGGGCCTGCGGTGATCCGGACCCCGGCATCGCGAATGCGGCGGCGGCCGCCATCGAGTTCCTGCATTGCGCCTCGCTGGTGCATGACGATCTGCCCTGCTTCGACGACGCCGCGATGCGGCGCGGCAAGGCCTCGGTCCACAAGGCCTACGGCGAGCCGCTGGCGGTGCTGGCCGGCGATGCGCTGATCGTGCTCGCCTTCGAGACGCTGGCCGAAGCCGCGGCCCGCCAGCCGCAGAGCCTGGCGACCCTGGTGCGGGTCGTCAGCGCCGCCGTCGGCAGCCGCGGCGGCATCGTCGCCGGGCAGGCCTGGGAATCGGAGGCTACGATCGACTGCGCGCTCTACCACCAGGCCAAGACGGGCGCGCTGTTTGCCGGCGCGACCATGGCGGGCGCCGCGGCGGCCGGCGTCGCGCATCAGGACTGGCGCTGGCTCGGGGAAAAGCTCGGCGAGGCCTTCCAGGTCGCCGACGACATCCGCGACGTCGCCGCGACGCCCCAGGAGCTCGGCAAGCCCTGCGGCCAGGACGCGGCGCATCTGCGCCCCAACTACGCCTCGGCCTATGGGCTCGGCCCCGCGATCGCGCATCTCGACGCGCTCGTGCTGGAGGCGATCGCCGCGATCCCGGCCTGCCCCGGCCGCCAGGATCTGGGAACGCTGATCGGCCTCACGGCCAAGAGCTTCCTGCCCGAGAGCCTGCAGCGCCGCGCGGCCTGACCGTGCGCCCGGCCTCGGTCCCAGCCGCCGGCCCCGTGGTGGAACCGGCCCGGCCGGTCTCGCTGGCCGACCGGCTGGCGGGATGGCGCAACCGGCTGGTGGCGAGCCCGCGCTTCCAGCGCTTCGCCGCCTCCTTTCCGCTCACCAAGCCGATCGCGCAGCGCCAGTCGCAGGCGCTGTTCGATCTCTGCGCCGGCTTCGTCTATGCGCAGGTACTGCAGGCCTGCGTCCAGCTCGACCTGTTCCGCATTCTCGAAGCGGGGCCGCGCAGCGTGGCCGAACTGGCGCCGCGCCTCGCGATGACCGAGAGCGCGACCGAGCGTCTGCTCGGGGCCGCGGCTGCGCTCGACCTGGTCGAGCGTCGCAGCGGCGGACGCTACGGGCTCGCCATGCTGGGCGCGGCGCTGCTCGGCAATCCCGGCGTCGGCGCCATGATCGCCCATCACCGACTGCTCTATGACGATCTCGCCGATCCGCTCGCTCTGCTGCGGGGCGAGAGCCGCCCCACTGCGCTGTCGGGCTACTGGGGCTATGCGACCGCCGACCAGCCTGCGGCGGCGCCTCCGGCCGAGGTCGCGGCCTATAGCGCCCTGATGGCGCAGTCCCAGCATTTCGTCGCCGATGACATCCTGGCGGCCTACGACTTCGCGCAGCATCGCCGCATCCTCGACGTCGGCGGCGGCGAGGGGGCCTTTCTGCTCCGCGTGGCCGCCCAGGCGAAAGCGCCGACGCTGACGCTGTTCGACCTGCCGGCCGTGGCGGCGCGGGCGCAGGTCCGCTTCGAGGCGGAAGGGCTCGGCCCGCGCGCCAGCACGTTCGGCGGCGACATGCATCGCGATGCCCTGCCCGGGGGCGCTGATCTGGTGACGCTGGTGCGGGTCCTGCACGATCACGACGACGCGGCCGTGCGCGCGTTGCTGGCGCGGATTCGCGCCTGCCTGCCACCCGGCGGAACGCTTCTGATCGCCGAGCCGATGGCGGGTTCGGCCGAGACCCGGCGAATGGCGGAAGCCTATTTCGCCTTCTACCTGCTCGCCATGGGCAGCGGCCGGGCGCGCAGCCCCGAGGAACTGACCGCTTTCCTTCGCGAGGCCGGCTTCACCGAGATCCGGACGCTGCGGACCCGGCGGCCGCTGCTGACCGGCGGCATGACCGCCCGCGTCGCCTGACAGGCGATGTGTAATTTAACATTGACACATCTCTTTGTTCCGATAGCTTGACACTCAGGCGATGGACCCTGGCCAGTGCGGCCGGCTCCCGACCTCGAAAGTGCTCCGATGCATGCGCTGGCAGTCCTCGTCGAAAGGCCCGAGCATCTGGTCCTGAGCCAGCTCGAGCTCGTCGCCGCCGGGCCTGAGGACGTCGTCGTCGCCACCCAGTGGAGCGGGATTTCGACGGGCACTGAGCGCCTGCTCTGGTCGGGCCGGATGCCGCCCTTTCCGGGCATGGGCTATCCGCTGGTGCCGGGCTACGAATCGGTCGGCCGGGTGATCCAGGCCGGCGACGCCTCGGGGCGCAGCGTCGGCGATCTCGTCTTCGTGCCTGGCTCCCGCGGTTTCAAGGCGGCGCGCGGCCTGTTCGGCGGCGCCTCCTCCCATCTCGTCGTGCCCGGGGCGAAGGCCGTCCCGATCCCCGAGGCGCTCGGCCCGTCCGGCGTGCTGCTGGCGCTCGCGGCCACGGCCCAGCATGCGCTGGCCGGCGGCGCGCTTCCCGAACTGATCATCGGCCATGGTGTGCTCGGGCGTCTGCTCGCCCGGCTCGTTCTCGCCCGTGGCGGCCAGCCGGTCGTCTGGGAAAGCAACTTGCTGCGGGCGACGCCGGCACAAGGCTACGCGGTCGTCTCCGCCGAGGCCGATGCCCGCAAGGACTACCGCGTCATCTGCGACGTCAGCGGCGACGCCTCGCTGCTGGACACGCTGATCGCAAGGCTGGCGCCCCAGGGCGAGATTGTGCTCGCGGGCTTCTACGACCAGCCGATCGCCTTTTCCTTCCCACCGGCCTTCATGCGCGAGGCGCGGCTGCGCGTCGCCGCCGAATGGCGCCAGGCCGACCTCGACATCGTCATGGCGCTGATCGCCGACGGGCGGCTCTCGCTGGATGGGCTCATCACCCACAGCGCACCCGCCAATGACGCGCCGGCCGCCTATCGCACCGCTTTCAGCGATCCGTCCTGCCTCAAAATGATCCTGGACTGGAGTGCCTGCTCGTGAACATCCAGATTCGCAATCCCGTCCCTTCGCCCGCCGCCGCCATGGCCGCACGCCTGCGCGACGAGGCCGCCCAGCCGCAGGACGCGGTCGTCACGACCGCCCCGACCAAGGAGACGCAGATCATCGCGATCTACGGCAAGGGCGGCATCGGCAAATCCTTCACGCTCGCCAATCTCAGCTACATGATGGCCCAGCAGGGCAAGAAGGTGCTGCTGATCGGCTGCGATCCGAAGTCCGACACCACCTCGCTGCTGTTCGGCGGCAAGGCCTGCCCGACGATCATCGAGACCTCCTCGCGCAAGAAGGCGGCGGGCGAGGACGTCAAGATCGGCGATGTCTGCTTCAAGCGCGACGGCGTCTACGCGATGGAGCTCGGCGGGCCGGAGGTCGGCCGCGGCTGCGGCGGGCGCGGCATCATCCACGGCTTCGAGTTGCTGGAGAAACTCGGCTTCCACGACTGGGGCTTCGACTTCGTCCTGCTCGACTTCCTCGGCGACGTGGTCTGCGGCGGCTTCGGCCTGCCGATCGCCCGCGACATGTGCCAGAAGGTCATCGTCGTCGGCTCCAACGATCTGCAGAGCCTCTACGTCGCCAACAATGTCTGCTCGGCGGTGGAGTATTTCCGCAAGCTCGGCGGCAATGTCGGCGTGGCCGGCATGGTCATCAACAAGGATGACGGCACGGGCGAGGCGCAGGCCTTCTGCGACAGGGTCGGGATCCCGGTTCTCGCCGCCATCCCCGCCAATGACGACATCCGCAAGAAGAGCGCCAATTACGAGATCATCGGCCGGCCGGGCGACGTCTGGGCGCCGCTGTTCGAGGAACTGGGGCTGAACGTCTCGGAGGCGCCGCCGGTGCGGCCGACGCCGCTGACGCAGGACGCGCTGCTCTCCCTGTTCTCGAGCGAAAGCACCGGCCGCGATGTCGTGCTGGTGCCCGCCACGCTGGAAGACATGTGCGGTCCCTCCGCCCTCAAGAAGGCGACCCTCGAAGTCGTCTACGACGCGGTCTGAGGCGCATCATGACCGTGCATCAGCCCCTGCCCGACGCCGCCTCCGCCCCTGCGATCAACGCGGCGGCGACGAAAGGTGACGGGCTCGGCTGCCATTCCGGCCAGGAAGCGATGCGCAGCGCGGCCACCGCGGCCGGCAATGCCGAGATGCTGGAGCGCTTCGCCAAGGACTACCCCGTCGGGCCCCACGACAAGCCGCAGAGCATGTGCCCGGCCTTCGGCTCTCTGCGGGTAGGCCTGCGGATGCGGCGCACCGCGACGGTGCTGTCGGGCTCGGCCTGCTGCGTCTACGGGCTGACCTTCACCTCGCATTTCTATGGCGCGCGGCGCTCGGTCGGCTATGTGCCGTTCAATTCCGAGACGCTGGTCACCGGCAAGCTGTTCGAGGACATCCGCGAGGCGGTGTTCAAGCTGGCCGACCCCGCGCTCTACGACACCATCGTCGTCACCAATCTCTGCGTGCCCTCGGCCTCCGGCGTGCCGCTGCGGCTCCTGCCCAAGGAGATCAACGGCGTCCGCATCATCGGGATCGACGTGCCGGGCTTCGGCGTGCCGACCCATGCCGAGGCCAAGGACGTGCTGGCGGGCGCCATGCTGGCTTATGCTCGCAAGGAGGCCGAGGCCGGCCCGGTCCAGGCACCGCGCGCCGGCAAGGCGGAGCGCCCGACGGTCACCCTGCTCGGCGAGATGTTCCCGGCCGACCCCGTCGGCATCGGCATGATGCTCGAGCCCCTGGGCCTGGCGGCCGGCCCGGTCGTGCCGACGCGGGAATGGCGCGAGCTCTATGCGGCGCTCGACTGCGCGGTCGTCGCGGCGATCCACCCCTTCTACACGGCCTCCATCCGCGAGTTCGAAGCGGCCGGGCGCAGCATCGTCGGCTCCGGCCCGGTCGGCGTCGAGGGCACGGTCGCCTGGCTGTCGGCGATCGGCGAGGCCTGCGGTGTGGCGAAGCCCCTGGTCGAGGCGGCGCAGAACCGGCTGGTCCCGGCGATCCGCGGCGCGCTCTCGGCGATGCCGATCACCGGCCGGATCACGCTCTCGGGCTATGAAGGCTCGGAGCTTCTGGTGGCGCGGCTGCTCGTCGAGAGCGGCGCCGATCTGCGCTATGTCGGCACCGCCTGCCCGCGCACGCCCTGGTCGGAGCCCGACCGCGAGTGGCTGGCGGCACGCGGCGTGATGGTCAATTTCCGCGCGACGCTCGAGCAGGATCTGGCGGCGATGGCCGAGTTCCAGCCCGATCTCGCGATCGGCACCACGCCGGTGGTGCAGAAGGCCAAGCAGCTCGGCATCCCCGCGCTCTACTTCACCAACCTGATCTCGGCGCGGCCGCTCTTCGGGCCCGCCGGCGCCGGCTCGCTCGCCCAGGTCGTCAACGCCGCCATCGGCAACAAGGGCCGCATGGACGCGATGAAGGCCTTCTTCGCCGGCGTCGGCGAGGGCGACACCGCCGGTACCTGGCAGGACACGCCGCAGCTGCATCCCGATTTCCGCGAGAAGTTCGCCCGCCGCGCCGCCAAGGCGAAGGCGGCGGCCGAGGAGATTCCGTGATGCTGATCCAGGATCACGACAGGGCCGGGGGCTATTGGGGGGCGGTCTACGTCTTCTGCGCCATCAAGGGCCTGCAGGTCGTCATCGACGGCCCGGTCGGCTGCGAGAACCTGCCGGTGACATCGGTGCTGCATTACACCGACGCGCTGCCGCCGCACGAGCTGCCGATCGTCGTGACCGGCCTCGCCGAGGAGGAACTCGGCCAGCACGGGACCGAAGGCGCTATGAAGCGCGCCAATGCCGTGCTCGATCCGCATCTGCCGAGCGTGGTCGTCACCGGTTCGATCGCCGAGATGATCGGCGGCGGCGTGACGCCGGAAGGCACCAACATCCAGCGCTTCCTGCCGCGCACGATCGACGAGGACCAGTGGCAATGCGCCGACCGCGCGCTGTTCTGGCTCTGGGGCGAATACGGCGCCAAGCGCGGCATCGTGCCCAAGGCCAAGCCCCGCAAGGAGGGCGCGAAGCCCAAGGTCAACATCATCGGCCCGGCCTATGGCATGTTCAACATGCCCTCCGACCTCGCCGAGGTGCGCCGCCTGATCGAGGGCATCGGCGCCGAGGTCCACATGACCTTCCCGCTCGGGTCGCATCTCGCGCAGGTGCAGCGCCTGGCCGATGCCGAGGTCAATGTCTGCCTTTATCGTGAATATGGCCGGCTGCTCTGCGAGGCGCTCGAGCGGCCCTATCTGCAGGCGCCGATCGGGCTGCATTCGACCACCGCCTTCCTGCGCTCGCTGGGCGAGCTGCTCGGGCTCGACCCCGAGCCCTTCATCGAGCGCGAGAAGCACACGACGATCAAGCCGCTCTGGGATCTCTGGCGCTCGGTGACGCAGGATTTCTTCGGCACGGCTTCCTTCGCCATCGTCGCCAACGAGACCTATGCGCGCGGCATCCGCCACTTCCTCGAGACCGAGATGGGGCTGCCCTGCACCTTCTCGGCCTCGCGCTGCGCGGGCCAGAAATCCGACAACGACGCGGTGCGCGCCTCGCTCAAGGAGAAGCCGCCGCTCGTGCTGTTCGGCTCGTTCAACGAGCGCATGTACATGGCCGAGGCCGGCGGGCGCGGGATCTACATTCCCGCCTCCTTCCCCGGCGCCGTGATCCGCCGGCACACCGGCACGCCGTTCATGGGCTATGCGGGCGCGACCTACCTGGTTCAGGAGGTCTGCAACGCGCTGTTCGACGCGCTCTTCCACATCCTGCCGCTGGGCACGCAGATGGACGCCGTCGAGGCGACGCCCGCGCGCCTGCATCGCGAGCTGCCCTGGTCGGAAGAGGCCAAGGTGCTGCTCGAGGACTGCCTGGAGCGCCAGCCGGTGCTGGTGCGGATTTCCGCCGCCAAGCGCCTGCGCGACGCCGCCGAGGCGCGCGCCCGCCGCGACGGCGCCGAGCGCGTCCAGCCCGACCATCTCGACAGCGTCGCCAGCCGGGAAGGAGCTCTCGCATGACGAGCCTCGCCCTGACTCGACGCCGCGAGGGGCCTTCGGCCGCCTCGCCAACCAGAACAGCCTTCCAAGGGGAGAACACGACCATGACCATGCAGTTCACGGCGCGCCACTCGGAGCAAGACCATGTTCGCCGGGCGAAATCCCTGGAATCCGACCGGCGGATGTGCCGGCGGCTGACCGCCCTGTCGATGCCCTTCTTCCTCGTCGTCGCGCTGGTTCAGAGGGTCGTTCGTCCGGCCGGCCGTGGGCCGCGCCTGTCGATCGTCGCCGAGGCGCGCGCCCAGGCCAACGCCACCATTCCCTTCATGTTCATGGGCTGAGCCCGGAACGTGAAGGTCACGCGCTTTCGCCCGGTTCGGGCGGGAGGAACTGCCGGGGGTCATAGCCCGACAGCCAGCCGCACGGCTTCGTGCGGTAACGGCCGCAAGGCCAAAGGAGAGGATTGATCATGGCAGAGAGAGACACGCTGTCAGGATTGACCGCAGCGGAAGCGAAAGAATTCCATTCCTTCTTCGTGCAAGGAACTCTGGGTTTCGTCGCTATCTCCGCGGTCGCGCACCTGCTGATCTGGATGTGGAGACCGTGGTTCTGACGGTCTGAACAATGAAGGAGAATGGACGATGTGGAGAATGTGGTTACTCTTCGATCCGCGGCGTACGCTGATCGCTGTCGCGACTTTCGCTTTTGGCATGGTGATGCTGAATCATCTGATTCAGCTTAGCACGCCGCGTTACGGAAGCTGGCTGAACGCGCCGCTGGCGTCGACGGCTGCTCCGAAATAGGCCTTTCTAGCTCTGAGGCGGACGGATGACCGACGCTACTCGGCAACGTCCGCCCGCCTCGCTCCGCATATCTTTGTCGATGATTCTAAATCGTTTTCGCTCGCTGCTGCGGGGAGGACCACGCGATGGCATTGCTCAATTTCGAGAGAAAATACCGGGTCAGGGGCGGGACGCTGATTGGCGGCGATCTGTTCGATTTCTGGGTCGGCCCCTTCTATGTCGGCTTCTTCGGCATCGCGACCGTCTTCTTCGCGGGGCTCGGCACGGCCCTGATCCTGTTTGGTGCCAGCCAGGGACCGACCTGGAATCCGTGGCTGATCAACATCGCGCCGCCGGACCCCAAATATGGCCTGTCCCTCGCCCCGATGCTCGAGGGCGGGCTCTGGCAGATCATCACGATCTGCGCCACGGCGTCCTTCATCTCCTGGGCCCTGCGCGAGGTCGAGATCTGCCGCAAGCTCGGCATGGGCTATCACGTGCCCGTCGCCTTCGGCTTCGCCATCCTGGCCTATGTGACGCTGGTGATCTTCCGGCCGTTCCTGCTCGGCGCCTGGGGCTATGGTTTCCCCTATGGCATCTTCAGCCATCTCGAGTGGGTCTCGAACGTCGGCTACCAGTATCTCCAGTTCCACTATAACCCCGCCCACATGATCGCGGTGACGTTCTTCTTCACCACGACGCTCGCGCTTTCGCTGCATGGCGCCCTGATCCTGTCGGCGACCAACCCGAAGCGGGGCGAGCCGGTCAAGACGCCCGAGCATGAGAACAGCTTCTTCCGCGACACGATCGGCTATTCGATCGGCACGCTCGGCATCCACCGGCTCGGTCTCTTCCTGGCGCTGTCGGCGGTGTTCTGGAGCGCGGTCTGCATCATCATCAGCGGCCCGTACTGGAGCGAGGGCTGGGCCGAGTGGTGGGACCTATCGCGCCATTTCTCGATCTGGCGCTGAGGCGCCGGCCCGAGGCCGACCAAGCGGCCTGACGCCGAGAGAAGGCGCCAGGCCCAAGACCAAACCGTCCAAGACCAAACCCGCCCCAGACGCAGCCCGGTTCTCCAAGGATCAAGGCGATGGCAACCTATCAGAACATCTTCACCCGGGTTCAGATCCACGGTGCGCCCGATCTCGGCGTCCCGCTTCCCGGGCGGGGCACGCGCCGCGGTACCGCCACGCGGGTGAGCCACCTGTTCGGCATGATCGGCGACGCCCAGATCGGCCCGATCTATCTCGGCTGGACCGGGGTGACCTCGCTCATCTGCGGCCTCATCGCGTTCGAGATCATCGGCTTCAACATGCTGGCCTCGGTGAACTGGGACCCGGTTCGCTTCGTCCGCGAGCTCTTCTGGCTGCAGCTGGCACCTCCCGGCCCGCAATACGGGTTCAGTCCATTCGTGCCCCTGAAGGAGGGCGGCTGGTTCATCATCGCCGGCTTCTTCTTCACCGTGTCTGTCCTGTTGTGGTGGGTGCGGACCTATAATCGCGCCCGGGCGCTCGGCATGGGCACGCATGTCGCCTGGGCCTTCGCCGGCGCCATCTGGCTGATGCTCGTTCTCGGTTTCATCCGGCCGATGCTGATGGGCTCATGGAGCGAGGCGGTCCCCTACGGAGTCTTCCCGCATCTCGACTGGACGCAGAACTTCTCGCTGCGCTACGGCAACCTCTTCTACAACCCCTTCCACGCGCTCTCGATCGTGTTCCTCTACGGTTCGGCGCTGCTCTTCGCCATGCACGGCGCGACGATCCTGGCCGTCTCGCGCTATGGCGGCGACCGCGAGATCGAGCAGATCGTCGACCGCGGCACGGCGTCCGAGCGCGCCGCCCTGTTCTGGCGCTGGACGATGGGCTTCAACGCGACGATGGAGTCGATCCATCGCTGGGCCTGGTGGTTCGCCGTGCTGACGACCGTGACCGGCGGCATCGGCATCCTGCTGACCGGAACAGCGGTCGACAACTGGTACGAATGGGCGATCAAGCACAAGTTCGCTCCGAGTGACCCGACCATGTGGCCGGCGACGCCGGTGCCCCCGCCGCGGCCCTGAGCCTGCCGCATCAATCAATCCTCGACCGCGACCGAGCGGACGATCCCTGGGAGGCCGGAAACGGCCTCCCTTTTTCGTGCCGGGCATACGGGTTCGGCCCGGAGCCATGCGCGCAGCGGGCCACAGCCGCACCAGGCTTCGGATGGAGCGGCAACGAAAAAGGCCGGGCGCTGGGCCCGGCCTTTTCCTGTCTGCGGTGGAGGATCGTCTCAGGCGGCGCGGCGCAGGCCGACCTGGCGCCAGATCGCGGTCAGCGCCCCGACCAGGGCGGCGATATCGGCGTCGCTGTGGAGCGGCGAGGGGGTGATCCGCAGCCGCTCGGTGCCGCGCGGCACGGTCGGGTAGTTGATCGGCTGGACATAGATGTCGAAGCGCTCGAGCAACTCGTCGCTGATCCGCTTGCAGAGGACGGGATCGCCGACCATCACCGGGACGATGTGGCTGGGATTGGGCAGATGGGGAATGCCCGCCGCATCCAGCCCGGCCCGGACGGCGGCGACCCGATCGCGCTGGCCGTCGCGCTCGGCCTGGCTCGCCTTGAGGTGGCGCACCGAGGCGAGCGCGCCAGCGGCCAGGGCCGGCGGCAGCGAGGTCGAGAAGATGAAGCCCGAGGCGAAGCTGCGGATGAAGTCGCAGGTGGCGGCGCTGGCGGCGATGTAGCCGCCCATGATGCCGAAGCCCTTGGCGAGCGTGCCCTCGATCACGTCGAGGCGGTGGCTGAGACCCTCGCGCTCGCTGACGCCGCCGCCGCGCGGCCCGTAGAGGCCGACCGCATGGACTTCGTCGATATAGGTCATGGCGCCGAACTCGTCGGCGAGATCGCAGAATTCCGCGATCGGCGCGATGTCACCATCCATCGAATAGACCGACTCGAAGGCGAGCAGCTTGGGCCGGCGCGGATCGATCGCCTGCAGCTTGCGGCGCAGATCGTCGGGGTCGTTGTGGGCGAAGACGACCTTGTCGGCGCGTGAATGGCGGATCCCCTCGATCATCGAGGCGTGGTTGAGACCGTCGGTCAGGACCACGCAGTCGGGAATGCGCGCCGCGAAGGTCGAGAGCGAGGCCCAGTTCGACATGTAGCCGGAGTTGAAGAGAAGCGCGGCTTCCTTGCCGTGCAGGTCGGCGAGCTCGCGCTCGAGCAGCACGTGGTAGTGATTGGTGCCGCCGATGTTGCGGGTACCGCCGGCACCCGCACCGCAGCCGTCGAGCGCGCCATGCATCGCGGCGAGCACGTCGGGATTCTGGCCCATGCCGAGATAGTCGTTGGAGCACCAGACCGTGACGTCACGCGGGCCGTCCGTGCCATGGAAGGTGGCGCGGGGAAACTGTCCGGCCTTGCGCTCCAGATCGGCGAAGACGCGATAGCGGCCTTCCTTGTGGAGCCCGTCGAGTTCCTTGCGGAAGAACATCTCGTAGTCCATCGGCGGCCTCCTGGGAGCGCGCTGTCGCGCTATGCGACGAGGGTTGGCGGGGGAACGGCGCGCGGGGTCGCGAGGCCGGGGGCGGAAGGGAGCGGCGCCGCGACCCGTGCGGGCGCGAGCGCGGGATCGGCATGGGCGGCCTCGTCACGCGAGCGCAGGCCCCAGGCCCAGAGCTCGGCGACCGGTAGCGGCAGCACCAGGAACCAGTGCTCGACGAGGCCGAGCACGGCGAAGGTCGCCAGCAGGACGAAGCCCGTGATCGCGAAGGGATCCCCGGCCCGGACGACGCTGTGCACGAGCCAGGCGCTGAGCAGCGTCGCGGCGGTCACCGAGAGCGGAAACAGCAGGTTCATCGGCCGCTGGCGGAAATAGCTCTTCAGATAGGCGAGGTGCTCGGGCAGGAACTCGACCGTGGTGTTGGGCACGCCGAGATAGATGTTGAGCTTGGTCGAGAGGCGCATGGCGAAGAGCAGCGCGAAGGTGGCGAGGCCGAACAGGTTCGCGCCGTCGGCGGTCAGGACGGCGATGATCGCCAGCGAGACCAGCAGCGCCAGCTCGTGATGCAGGATGGCGCGGGTCGCGGCCCCGAAACGGGCGAAGCCGCGCAGGCCGGGGGGGCAGGGCTCCCGCGTCGTGCCGGCGACATAGCCGAGCAGGAAGGCGAGCTCGTTCCAGCCCCAGACCACGAGCGCACAGAACACGGCGAGATAGGCGCCGGCGACGCTGGTGTCGCCGGCCGTGGCGGCCAGTCCCCAGAAGGCGGCGAGCACAGCGAGCGTGGCGCCCGCCAGGCTCCAGCGGAAGGTCGCCCGGGGCAGACCGTCGAGATAGAGGATCGCCCCGGTGGAGAACCACCAGGCGATCAGTGTCGCGACGATCGGGAGCCCGTAGATGACCAAGACGCCGCCTCCTCAATAGGCCGGCTGGAGCCGGCTGGTGCGGGGGATCTCGTTCTTGATCGTCGGCAGCAGATAGAGCTTCAACAGGGCATAGCCGACCTGGGCCTGGTAGGCGCGCATCCGGAGCTGCGCGGCCAAGCCGCCCTGCTCGGAGGCCTCGGCGATCTTGCCGGCGAGGATGCGGACGCGCTCGAGCCCGGCGCGGAACTTCGGATTGTCCGTGTCGAGGACGACCGGGAAGACCTGGCGCGAGATTTCCGAGGTGATGCGGTAGACCTCAAAATCATACTCCGTCGGGTCGATGTCGAGCGCCTTGTGGAATTCGGGCCGGACATGGTCGCGCACATACATCGTCGCGTAGACGGCGAGCAGGAAGAAGCGCACCCAGAGCTTGTTGCCGCCGGTGAGCAGATGCGGGTTGGCCCGCATCAGCAGCGAGAAGGCCTCGCCATGGCGGAACTCGTCGTTGCACCACTCGCGGAACCATTTGAAGATCGGGTGGAAGCACTTGTCGGGGTTGCGCTCCAGGTGCCGGAAGATGGTGATGTAGCGCGCATAGCCGATCTTCTCGGAGAGATAGGTCGCGTAGAAGATGAACTTGGGCTTGAAGAAGGTGTATTTCTTGGCCTTGGTCAGGAAGCCGAGATCGACGCCGATGCTGAATTCCTTGAGCGCGTCGTTGATGAAGCCGGCATGGCGGGCCTCGTCGCGGCTCATGTATTTGAACAGCTCGCAGATGTCGGGGTTGGTGCCGCGCTTGCGCATCTCGGCATAGAGGACGCAGCCGGAGAACTCCGCCGTCAGCGACGACACCAGGAAGTCGATGAACTCCTTGCGCAGCGGCTCGGGGATCTTCTCGAGTTCGAGCTTCCAGTCGGCGTTGCGGGTGAAGTGCCCCTTGTTGGGGTCGCTCTTCATCTCTGCGATCAGCACGTCCCACTCGTCGCGGACGGGCGTGACGTCGATCTTGTCGAGCTCGTCGAAATCGGTGGTGTAGAAGCGCGGCGTCAGCATGGTGTCCTGCTGGGCCATGCGGGTGGCTTCGTTGGGGGCCGCGCGCATGGCGCCGGCCGAAAGGGTTGCAGCGGTCATAGCTTGGTCCTTTCCGAGAAGCTGAATTCGAGCAGCTCCATGAATTCGGCGCGGCCGGTGATCCTGGTCCAGAGCTGCTCGAGCCAGCCGGCGCGCTTGACGGTCGCGACGCGGCGGAAGGTCTGGACCTCGCCATAGGGAACCTTGATCGGCTCGCCATGGACGATGACCTCGTCGCCTGGGCGGATCTTGACGTCGCCGTCGAGCGTCACATGGGCGTGCAGACTGTCGAAGGTGTGGGACACCTCGATGGTGCAGCCGACGTCGAACTGCTTCGGCTCGGCCATGGTTCTGTCCGTCAAAGTGAAATCGGTCATGAGCGGTTCTCCCGAGGGGGCAGGAAGCGCGCGAAGGTGGCGGCGTTGCCGCTTCCGAAGGCGTCGAGCTCGATCCGGGCGCCGGTCGAAGGATCGCTCAGGCTCAGGCGGCCATTCTCGCGACGCTCCAGGAGGAAGGGCAGGTCCCGCGGCAGGCCGGCCTGTTTGCGCTGGCGCGCCAGGCTGCGCATCGTGCCGCGGATGAAGCCGTCGGCGCCGACGGCGATCGTCGCGAGCGCCCGGCCGGAGCCGTCACGGACCAGGACGGAGCCGTCCTCGCGGTCCTCGAAGCGCAGATCGGCCCGGGCGACGGTCGGACTGTCCGGGATGCCGGTGGCGCCGATGCCGGTCTGGCGCGCGAAGCCGGCAATGGCGATCGTCGCGACCATCATCAGGGCCATGCCGACCAGCGTCCAGCGCGGTGGCGACAGGCTGGTCGATGGTTGCGGGGGAAGGGCGGTGTCGCTCATCGTCCCGGTCTCCTCAACCCGCCGCCGCCATGCCCTGGGGCAGGCGCTGGTCGTTGGCGGCGTCCGCAACCGGCAGGCGTGCGGGGACAGCGGCGCCGCAATGGACCGACAGGGCGCGGGCCAGGATGTCGGCGGCGCGCTCGGCCTCCGGCAGATCCCGCAGCATCGGCTCCGGCCGCCCCAGGCGCCAGGGCCGCGCATGCGGCCACATGACGATGTAGGAGACACGCTCCCCCGGGACGAGGGCGACCGGGATGTCTCCCAGGCCGCTGCGACGCAGCTTCAGGCCGGCTCCGGCCACGAGCGCGAAGGGCAGGTTGATCGTCATCGGCAGGGCGATGCCGAAGCGCATCACGAGCCGGCGGTTCGTGATCGTGTAGACGGTGCCGCGGGCGGCGAGCCAGGCGAGCGCGGCGAGCAGGCCGGCGGCGACGCTGCCCGCCAAAGCGATCCAGGTCATCGGCAGCAGCGTGGCGGCGAGCGGCGTGCCCTGGATCAGCGCGAGCACCGGCTGGGCGGCGACGAGGGCGCCGAAATAGAAGGCGACCTCGCGGACATGGAAGGCGCGCCAGGCGAGGCCGCGCCAGTCCGGCCCGCCCTGCCAGAGGATGGTTTCACCCTCCGGCGGACGGGCGGGCAGGCCGGGAATCGGCTCGAAGGCGAAATCGTCGTGGCTCATAGCAGCGGCTCCGCGCGGTCGGGTGTCGCGTAGAGCGTGCCGGCGCCGTAATAGGCGCAGATCCTCTCCTCCTCGAGCCGCGTGACGGAATCGGGCTGGCGGGTCGCGGGCACGTCGGCGAACTGTCTCGCCAGAAGCGCCTCGACCTTGATGCGGCCGATGCCGGGCCTCGCGCCGCGCGTGATGTCGGAGAAGGTCACCGGCAGCAGCACGCTGCGGCCGCTGGTCAGCGCGACCTCGAAGTAGCGGATCAGGGCCTCGGAGCGATCGACCCAGAGATCGACGACTTTGCCCGCGACCTTCATGTCGGCGCCGATCACGTCGTAGCCGCGCGGATCTTCCTTGGCCGAGCAGGCATAGCCCGTGGCGACACGGACAGGGACGATCTTGAGATGGTTGTCATAGGTCATCTCCGGGTTGTCGGCGCGCTCGGCCCAGGAGCCGGGGCCGACCGAATCGAGCATCGGATTGGCGCCGGTGGGCGCCAGCGGCGCGCCCGGGAACTTGGCCGTGGGCTGCGCGGCGACCGGACGGCTGTCGCGTTGTCCGCTGGGCGCCTTGACGCTGGTTCCGTCGGCGAGCCGGAAGGTCTTCGGAGACGGGTAGAAGATCAGGCTCGGCGCCAGCATCTTGCCGGGATGCGTGTCGGCTTCGAGCGGATAGCCCTCGCGTCGGTCCTCGCGGCGCAGGTAGATGACCAGCCCGGCGAAGAACAGCCAGAACAGCCAAATCGCGATCTGAGCGACGTCCATGTATCCCAAGATCTCACGCATCAGAGAGCCCTCCTTGCAAGGCCTTTGGCTTGGTGTGCGGTCAGCCTGGAAATTCCGCGAGGCCGAAACGGGTTGATGGGACCGGACGCACCGCTGCGGCACTGCGCACCAGGGGACCGATGGCGACGAGGGTGGCAAACAGGAGCGCGACCTCGAGATGGTAGACGGCACTGTAGGCGACCGAGGGATCTGACAGCCCGGGACCGAGCGCCCGGGCTCCGACCAGCGCCTCGACGCCGTCCTTGATGCCGCCGCCGAGCGCAATCGCGATCCCGGCGGAACTGGCCTGGACCGCGCCCCAGATGCCGACGGCGAGGCCATGGTCGACGCCCTCTTCGAGCTCCATCGCGATCGTCAGGGTGCTGACCGCAAACAGTCCGCCGCCGAAGCCGATCAGGACCGTGCCGCAGCGGAACAGGTCGGGTGCGTCGATCGCGCCGGCGAAGATCACGCTCGGGAAGGCGACGAGACCCGAGACGAGGCCAAGCCCGGCCAGGCGATAGGGGTCCACGCCCGCCGCCAGTGTCCGGGCGGCGAGCGCGAAGGCCGCCAGCGCGCCGGTGGCGAGCAGCGCGGTCAGCACCGTCGTGCCGCTGACGCTGAGCTTCAGCACCTGCGCGCCATAGGGTTCGAGGATGATGTCCTGCATGTTGAAGGCGGCCGTGCCGAGCGCGACCGCCACGAGGAAGCGCGCGGCGCGCGGCCGGGCGATGAACTGCCGGAACAGGGTGCGGAAGGCCGGGCGCTCGATATCGGCGGCGGTCCGGGCCGGGTTGCGGGCCTCCTGTTTCCACAGCGCGACGACGTTGAGCACCATGGTCACGACAGCGGCGCCCTGGATGACCTGGATCAGGCGCACCGGGGAAAAATCCGTGAGCAGCCACGCGAAGATCACCCCGCTCGCGACCATGCCGACCAGCAAGGTGACATAGAGCAGTGCGACGACGCGGGCCCGCGTCGCGGGCGTGGCGAGGTCGGTGGCGAGCGCGAGCCCCGCGGTCTGCGTGGTGTGGAGCCCGGCGCCGACGAGGAGGAAGGCCAGTGCCGCGCCGATCTGGCCGTAGATCACCGGGCCGACGCCGCCGCCGGACAGAACCAGAAGCGCGAAGGGCATGATCGCCAGCCCGCCGAACTGCAGCAGCGAGCCGAACCAGACATAGGGCACGCGCCGCCAGCCGAGCACCGAGCGGTGCGTGTCGGATTTGTAGCCGATCAGCGCGCGCAAAGGGGCAAACAGGAATGGCAGGCAGACCATCGCCGCTACCAGCGTCGCGGGCACGTTCAACTCGACGATCATGACCCGGTTGAGCGTGCCGACCAGCAGGACGGTCGCCATCCCCACCGAAACCTGGAAAAGCGAGAGGCGCAGGATCCGGCCGAGCGGAAGCTCCGGCGAGGCCGCATCGGCAAAGGGCAGCCAGCGCGGACCGATCCGCGTCAGACCCTTCACCAAGGCGGCCGAGACCGGGTTCATCGGGCGACGAGCTCCAGGGCCTGGGATTTGTAGAAGGCGCTGGACACGCGCTCGCTGCGGCCGATGCGCCAGGGCGAGAGGCTGCGCTCGCCGGCGATGGCCGAGGCGAGGTTGCGGGTGCTGACCGGCTCGATCGCGGGCGCCCGGTCCGCCCGCGGGAAGGCGAGGCCGGCCCAGTGCATCAGCGTCAGCGCGGGCGTGCGCGGCGCATGCGTGACCAGCATCGAGCCGCTGGTCCGTTCTGCCAGCCGCGCCAGCGCGGCCACGATGTCGGCGGCCTTGTAGTGGATCAGCGAATCCATCGCCACGACATGGTCGAAGCGGCCGAGCGCCGGGTCGAGCATGTCGCCGGTGCGGAAGCTGATCGAGCCGCCGCAGAGCTTGCGCGGGCTGCGGTCCTGCGCCAGCGCGACCAGTGTCGGCGACAGGTCGATGGCGGTGACATGGGCGCCGCGCAGCGCGCATTCGACGGCCAGCGCCCCGGTGCCGCAGCCGGCGTCGAGGATGCGGGCGCCGCGGATGTCCTGCGGCAGCCAGGCCAGGAGCTTGTTGCGCATGGCGTCGCGGCCGGCGCGCACGGTGGCGCGGATGCCGCTGACGGGAGCGTCCGTGGTCAGCCGCGCCCAGGCATCGACCGCCGTGCGGTCGAAATAGGTCTGCAGTTCACTGCGACGCCGGACGTAGTTCGCTTCGGACATCACTCGTACCCCAGGAAATCGAAGATCTCGCGATCCTTCATCGGGCGGGCATCGAGTGCCGGCCCGCCGGCCCAGAGCTGCTCGGCGAGGTTCATGTATTCGCGCTGGACAGCGAGCACCTCGGGCGCGTCGCCCATCTCGAACAGCGTCGCCTTCTTGAGCCGCGAGCGGCGGATGGCGTCGAGATCGGGGAAATGGGCGAGGCGCTTCAGGCCCGTGGCGGCGTTGAAGCGGTCGATCTCGTCGGTGCCGGCGGAGCGGTTGGCGATGACGCCGCCGACGCGGACCTCGTAGTTCTTCGACTTCGCCTTGATGGCGGCGACGATGCGGTTCATCGCGAAGATCGAGTCGAAGTCGTTGGCGGTGACGATGACCGCCCGCTCGGCGTGCTGGAGGGGCGCCGCGAAACCGCCGCAAACGACGTCGCCGAGCACGTCGAAGATCACCACGTCGGTGTCCTCGAGCAGGTGATGCTCCTTGAGCAGCTTCACGGTCTGGCCGACGACATAGCCGCCGCAGCCGGTGCCGGCCGGCGGCCCGCCGGCCTCGATGCACATGACGCCGTTGTAGCCCTCGAAGCAGAAATCCTCGACGCGCAGCTCCTCCGAATGGAAGTTCACCGTCTCGAGCACGTCGATGACCGTCGGCATCAGCTTCTTGGTCAGGGTGAAGGTGGAATCGTGCTTGGGGTCGCAGCCGATCTGCAGCACGCGCTTGCCCATGCGCGAGAAGGCGACGGAGAGGTTGGACGAGGTCGTCGACTTGCCGATGCCGCCCTTGCCGTAGACGGCGAAGACCTTGGCGCTCTCGCAGGCCATGAGCTGGTCCATCTGGATCTGGACCGAGCCCTCGCCGTCCTCGCCAGGAGGCGGGGGCGTCTTGGTGCGGTAGTCGGCCTTGAGGCCGGGATGCTGGAACAGGACGGTCATGGCGAGGCCTCGCTGCCGCATTCGGCGCGCCGGTCGCGCCGGCGCCGGCTGCCGGCGCGTCGGGGCGCGGGGCCCGCGGCGTCGGTTTCCGCGCGGTTGTCGCCGGCGGAGTCGCAGCCGTCGCCCATCAGGGCGCGGCGGCGGTCGAGCATGACCATCGCCAGCATGGTGGGAACGAAATCAGCGGCCGAAATGGGCTTTGGCATCGTAGAGTGTCTCCACCGTGATCGGGCTGATCCCGCGTTCGCCTGCGAATTTCTCGGTGTTCCGCCGAGCCTTGCCGCGCACGAAGAACGGGATCTTCTTCAGTTCGAGTTCGGCATCGGGCGCCCAGCTGAGGACGATCGGCCTGTCGGCGACCATCACCTCCACCGCGACCTCCGCGTCTGTCGCGGCGACGGCCGGTGCCGTCTCGACAGGTTCGGAGGGCGGTGCCGGACGACCGGCAGGGGGCTTGGCGCCATGTCCGAGATGCGAGGAGCCGGCGCCGTCGTTGAACTCGAAATCGTCGCGGAACATGCCGAGCAGGTGCTCCTCGAGGCCCATCATCAGCGGATGGACCCAGGAGTCGAAGATGACGTTGGCACCCTCGAAGCCCATCTGCGGCGAGTAGCGCGCCGGGAAATCCTGGACATGGACCGGCGCCGAGATCACCGCGCAGGGGATGCCGAGGCGCTTGGCGATGTGGCGTTCCATCTGCGTGCCGAGCACGAGCTCGGGCTGGAGCTCGGCACAGGCCGCCTCGACCTCGAGATAGTCCTCGGTGATCAGGGCCTCGAGGCCGAGCCGGCCGGCGGCCTCGCGGACGTCGCGGGCGCGCTCGCGGGAGTAGGTGCCGAGGCCGACGACCTTGAAGCCGAGCTCCTCGCTGGCGATGCGGGCGGCGGCGATGGCGTGAGTGGCGTCGCCGAAGACGAAGACGCGCTTGGCTGTGAGATAGGTCGAGTCGACCGAGCGCGAATACCAGGGCAGGCGCGAGGTCTCGTCGGCGAGGACCGCCGTGGCGTCGACGCCGGCGAGGCGGGCCACCTCGGTGATGAAGTCGCGGGTCGCGCCGACGCCGATCGGCACCGTGGCGATGGTCGGCTGGCCGAAGGCGCGCTTGAGCCATTGTGCGGCCAGGCCCGCGATCTCGGGATAGAGCACGACGTTGAAATCGGCCTGGCCGAGCCGGGCGATGTCGGCGGCCCCGGCCTGCCAGGGCGCGACGACGTTCACGGCCACGCCGAGCCGCGCCAGCAGGTCCTTGACGGCGCGGACATCGTCGCGATGACGGAAGCCGAGCGCAGTGGCGCCGAGGATGTTGCAGCGGGCCGGCTCGCCGGGCGCGCGGGCGGGGCGGACGGTGCCCGGAGGCAGCATGTGCGGGCCCGCCAGCGTGCGCACGAGCTGGTAGAAGGTCTCGGCCGCGCCCCAGTTCTCCTTGCGCTGATAGGAGGGCAGCTCGAGCGGGATCACCGGGATCGGCAGGCCGAGCGCGCGGGCGAGACCCGCCGGATCGTCCTGGATCAGCTCGCCGGTGCAGGAGGCCCCGACCAGCATGGCGGCCGGCTTGAAGCGCTCATAGGCGTCATGGGCGGCGCGCTGGAACAGATCGGCGGTGTCGCCGCCGAGATCGCGCGCCTGAAAGGTGGTGTAGGTCACGGGCGGGCGCTGGCCGCGCCGCTCGATCATGGTGAAGAGCAGGTCGGCATAGGTGTCGCCCTGGGGGGCGTGCAGGACGTAGTGCACGTCGGTCATCGCGGTCGCGATCCGCATCGCGCCGACATGCGGGGGGCCTTCATAGGTCCAGACGGTGAGCTGCATCGCTACACCTCCAGCGCCGCGCGCCGGTTCAGCGGCCGCGCGAACAGCTCGGCGAGATCGCCGGCCTGCTCGAAGCCCTGAATCGGAGTGAAGACGAGCTCGATCGCCCATTTCGTGGTCAGGCCACGCGCCTCCAGCGGATTGGCGAGGCCGAGCCCGCAGACCGTGATGTCGGGCGCCGCCGCCAGGCAGCGGTCGAGCTGGCGGTCGACGTCCTGGCCCTCGCTGAGCTGGACGCCGGCCGGCAGCAGGGCGAGGTCCGCCGCGAGATGCTCCTTGTGGAGGTAAGGCGTGCCGACCTCGACCAGCTCCATCTCGAGTTCGCGGGCGAGGAAGCGGGCGATCGGGATCTCGAGCTGGCTGTCGGGGAAGAAGAAGATGCGCCGGCCGCGCAAGGCCCGGCGCGAATGCTGCAGCGCCTTGTCTGCGCGCTCGCGCGGGGCGGCGACGGCCGCCTCGAAAACCGCGTCCGCGACGCCGAAGGCGTCGGCGGCGGCCCGCAGCCAGGCGGTGGTGCCTTCGGCACCGAGCGGGAAGGGGGCAGCAAGCCGCGTCGCGCCGCGGTTTTCCAGCTCACGCGCCGTCTCGCCGAGGAAGGGCTGGACCAGCAGGTAACGGGTCTGCGGCCCGACGGCCGGCATGTCGGCGGCGCGACGGGCCGGCAGGAAGGCGACGCGGGTGATGCCCATCGCGGCGAAGAGCCGGCGGAACTGGTCCTCGACCGCATCCGCCAGGACCCCGACGATGAGCAGCGAGGCCGCAGCGCCGGCGGGTTCGGCCGGCAGGGTCGGGACGAGCGCGGTCAGGCAGGCGTCCTCGCCCTGGGTGAAGGTCGTCTCGATCCCGCTGCCGGAATAGTTGAGCACCCTGACCTGCGGCGCGAAGCGCTGGCCGAGCCGCAGCGCGGCCCGCGAGAGGTCGAGCTTGATGACCTCGGAAGGGCAGGAGCCGACGAGGAACAGCATCCGGATCTCGGGCCGCCTCGCGAGCAGGCGCTCGACGACGGCGTCGAGCTCGGCATTGGCGTCGGCCAGCCCCGCGAGGTCCTTCTCCTCGATGATCGCCGTGGCGAAGCGCGGTTCGGCGAAGATCATCACGCCGGCCGCCGACTGCATCAGATGGGCGCAGGTGCGCGAGCCGACGATGAGGAAGAAGGCGTCCTGGATCTTGCGGTGGAGCCACATGATCCCGGTCAGGCCGCAGAAGACCTCGCGCTGGCCGCGCTCCCGCAGGATCGGGGGGGCCGCGCAGCCCGAGGCGGGCACGGGCGTGACGAGCAGGGGCGCGTTCATGACGCGAGCTCCAGCCGGTCGTCGAGTTCGGCGGGAGCGGCTGCTGCCTGCAGGCGGGCCGCGCGCAGCTTCAGCAGGAACTGGGCGGCGTTGACGACATAGGTGGCGTAGGCGGCGAGCGCGATCAGCATCTGCTCGGTCGGCGTCAGCCAGCCGGTGACGATCGCGACCAGATAGGCCGTGTGCAGCGCGATGACGATGAAGCTGACCGCGTCCTCCCAGAAGAAGGCGGGCGCGAAGAGATAGACGCCGAAGACGTCCCGCTCCCACAGGGCCCCGGTCACCATGATGGTGTAGAGCACCAGCGTCTTGAGGATGATCGACAGGTTCGCCGCGTCATAGCCCGCGCCGGTGGCGAGATAGCGCAGCACGAGCGCCAGGCTGACGAGAAAGACGAGGAACTGCAGGGGGGCGAGGATGCCCTGAACCAACGTCCAGGACGACGCGTCGCGGCGCATGCGCTGCTCGGGCGTGTAGAGCGGTGTGGCGCTGTGCTTCCTGCCCCGAACTGGCATCGGACGTCTCCGGTCCGCTGCGCCGCTGGCGGATCGCCGCGGCGTCGATGGCTGTGAGATTGGCGCCTGCTTCCACGAGTGTCAACTCTTCATGACACTTTATCGCGCGTCTCTGTCATTTCTATTGGACAGGCGCGGATGGCCGGGTTAGGGTTCAATCGCCGCCTCGTGAGTGGCGCCATGCGCGCCGTCGCGCTCATCTCGCAGTTGCGATGCGAGACCTCGATCAGCTTGGTTTTGCTGGTCCTTTTGTTGTTATTGCAATGTTATTCGCGCTCGTATTCATTCGAGCGATAGTAATTTCACGATTGCGGAGCGGCGGAGGTCGTGCTTCACTCTTTGACATAGGTCAAAGGAACTGCCCTCCAGACCGTCGGCTGCGGTGCGGCCACAACGTAACAGGACCATCAGAGTTCCTGGCTGGATCGGACGGTTGCCTGAGGGAGGTGACCTCATGCCTGACTCGGGACGCGGATTCCTGGCTGCGCGAAAGCCGTATGCCGAAGACAATATCGGATTGCCCGATCTGCCGGGCGTCGACTGGTGCCCCCTTGATGCGGTCGGGCCCGAGCCGGGGCTGCGCTCCGACCTCGCCCGCACGATCGAGACGGAGATCATCCCGCGCCTGATGCTCGCGCATCGCGGGCCGGGCGTGATGCGGCCGACGGTGGAGGCCGAGGGGCCGGTCTCGATCTCGGATGCCGATGTCGCGGCGTTCGCCGAGATGGTCGTGCACAAGCCGCTGAGCCTGGCCCGCGCGCATCTCGACGGGCTGCGCGACCGCGGTCTCTCGGCGGAGGCCGTGATCACGACCGTGCTGTCGGCGACGGCGCGCCACCTCGGCGTGCTGTGGGAACAGGACCGCTGCACCTTCGTCGACGTGACCGTCGGCCTCTCCCGGCTGCAGCAATTGCTGCGGGTCTATGGACCGGCCTTCGAGGTCAGTCCCACCCCGCTGGTGGAGCGTGGGCGGGTGCTGCTGGCCGTCGTGCCCGGCGAGCAGCACACCTTCGGACTCGCGGTGGTCGAGGAGTTCTTCCGGCGGGCCGGCTGGCATGTGCAGTCCGAATTCCTGCCGTCGAAGCCGATCCTGATCGAGCATGTCCGGACCGAATGGTTCGACCTGGTGGGATTGTCGGCCAGTGGCGAGGTGTCGGCGGCCGGGGTGGCCGCCGTGGTCAAGGCGGTTCGCGCGGCCTCGCTGAACCCGTCCGTCAAGGTCATGCTCGGCGGGAACCTGTTCGTGTCCGATCCGGATCTCGCCGTTTCGCTGGGGGCCGATTTCGGCGCGCGAGACGCAGCGGAAGCCGTCAATCGTGTCGATTGGATGCTCGAGACGAAAAAGATGTCTTGTTGAAGATCGGGTACACCATTATCTGCTCAAGGCCGTTCCACCGCCCCTCACAGGCAGGACCCGGGTACTCGTCGTGATGAACGTCTTCGCTCCCCAGGCTCCTACGCTCGGTTTCAAGGGTCAATCGGGATGGCTCGGGCGGCTTGCGCCCGAAGTGGCGGGGAGCCTGATCACCGCGGCTTGCGACATCGCCCTCGTCATGGACCGCGACGGCGTCATCCGCGACGTCTCGCTCGGGACGGAGGATCTGCGGCGCGAGGGGCATCGGGACTGGATCGGCCGCAACTGGACCGATATCGTCTCCCTCGAAAGCCGGCCGAAGGTCCTCGACCTGATCGAGAATGCCGGAAGCGAGACCACCATCCAGTTCCGCGAACTGAACCACCCGACGGAGGGTGGCGCCGACGTGCCTGTCCGCTATTCGGCGATGCAGGTCGGTGCGGACGGCACGATCGTCGCGCTGGGGCGCGACCTGCGCAACCTCGCCAATCTCCAGCAGCAGCTGGTCGAGGCGCAGCAGGCGATGGAGCGCGAATATGCGCGGCTCCGGATGGCGGAAACCCGCTATCGCATGCTGTTTCACCTCACCTCCGAGCCCGTCGTGATCGTCGAGGCGGCGCAGTACCGCGTGGTCGAGGCCAATCCCGCCGCGCAGCAGCAGCTCGAACTGCCGGTCGAAAAGCTCGCCAACACCTCGATTCTGGCCGGCCTCGCGCCACAGAGCGGCGAAGCCCTGCAGGGGATGCTGCGGGCCGTGCAGGCCACCGGGCGTGCCGACGAGACGGAGATCGCGCTCGCCTCGGGGGCGAAGCGCTTCCGGGCCATGGCCTCGTCCTTCCGCCAGGACAACGCCGCCTATCTGTTGATCCGGCTGACGCCGCTCACCGATGCGAGCACGGCCACTGCCGCCGCCGAGAGCCGCATCCTCGGCGTGCTGGAGCAGCTGCCCGACGGGTTCGTCGTGATCAGCCCCGAACTCAAGGTGCTGGAGGCCAACCGGGCCTTCCTCGACCTCGCCCAGCTCTCCAGCAAGCACCAGGCGCTCGGCGAGCCGTTGGATCGCTGGCTCGGCCGGCCCGGGATCGACCTGCAGCTCCTGATGGTGACGCTGACGGAGCACGGCGTCGTGCGCAACTTCAACACGATCATGCGCGGCCAGTTCGGGACGGTCGAGGAGGTCGAGCTCTCCGCGGTTCCTGCCCTGAGCGGCGGCACCCCGTCCTACGGCTTCGTCATCCGCAGCCTCGGCGTCCGTAACGCGATGGCCGGGCAGCGCGGTCGGCTGCTCCCCCGTTCCGTCGAGGATCTGACGGATCTGGTCGGGCGCGTGTCGCTGCGCGATCTGGTGCGCGAGACCACCGACGTCATCGAGAAGCTCTGCATCGAGGCGGCCCTGGAGCTGAGCAAGGACAACCGGGCGTCCGCCGCCAACATGCTCGGTCTCAGCCGGCAGAGCTTCTACGCGAAGCTGCGCCGCCACGGCCTCGGCGACCTCGACGATGGCGACGGCGACGGCAGCGACCTGAACTGACCGCTCGACTGTCCAAAACAACTGACACATATCGAGCTTCGAGCTGTCAGTTTTGATTGACGATCGGCGAGGCTGCGCCTAGCCTCCCGTCATGACACGGTTTCAGCCATCCTCCCCGGTTTCACGGCAGGGCAGCGGCCCTCGCCCGGCCGGTCGGCCGGACGGAGCAGGGCGATGACGGCGCCGCTGGGCTGGCTCGGCATCATGCGCCTCGGGCTGGTCCAGACCGCGATCGGTGCGATTGTCGTGCTGACCACATCGACCATCAACCGGGTCATGGTGGTGGAACTGGCGCTTCCCGCCATCCTTCCCGGCCTGCTCGTCGCGCTGCATTACGCGGTGCAGATCCTGCGGCCGCGCTGGGGCCATGGCTCCGATGTCGGCGGACGGCTGACCCCCTGGATCATCGGCGGCATGGCGGTGCTGGCGCTCGGCGGCTTCGGCGCCGCGGCGGCCACGGCGCTGATGGAGACCGCCTTCTGGCCCGGCGTCCTGCTCGCGGCGGCATCCTTCGCGGCGATCGGCATGGGCGTCGGCGCGAGCGGAACCTGCCTGCTGATCCTGCTCTCGCGCCGCGTTGCCGATGCGAGGCGCCCGGCGGCGGCGACCGTCGTCTGGGTGATGATGATCGCGGGCTTCATCGTGACCGCGGGCCTCGTCGGCCATGCGCTCGACCCGTTCTCGACGGGCCGTCTGGTGGCGGTGTCCGGCCTCGTCAGCGCGCTGGCGCTGGCGATCACGGTGCTCGCGGTCCGGGGCGTCGAGGGGGAGGGCGCAGCCGTCGTTTCCGACAGGGCCGCGCCCGTCGATACGAGCTTCCGGGTGGCGCTGCGCGAGGTCTGGGACGAGCCGCAGGCGCGGCTCTTCGCCATCTTCATCTTCGTCTCCATGATCGCCTACAGCGCGCAAGATCTCATCCTCGAGCCCTTCGCGGGCACGGTCTTCGGCTTCACGCCGGGCGAGAGCACGCGGCTCGCCGGGGTCCAGAACGGCGGCGTCCTCGCCGGCATGGTGCTGGTCGCCGTGGTGACGACACTGGGCGGCTCGCGCGCGGGCTCGCTGCGCCTCTGGGCGGTCGGCGGCTGCCTCGCCTCGGCGCTGGCGCTGGCCGGCCTCGCGATGTCCGCCTTCGCGGGACCGGGTTTCCCGCTGCGCGGGACGGTGTTCGCGCTCGGCCTCGCCAACGGTGCCTACGCGGTGGCCGCGATCGGCTCGATGATGCGTCTGGTCGGCCAGGGCAAGCCGGAGCGGCAGGGCGTCCGCATGGGCCTGTGGGGCGCGGCGCAGGGTGTCGCCTTCGGGCTCGGCGGGCTGTGCGGCGCGGCGGCGACCGACCTCGCGCGGCACCTCGCCGCAACGCCGGCAGCGGCCTATGCCGCCGTTTTCGCCGCCGAGGCGCTGCTCTTCGTCGTGGCGGCGGGGCTCGCGCTGGCCGTGGCGCGACAGGCGACCGAGCGCGACCGCCGCGCCCGCAAAGACACGGACGGACTCCTCCTTCCCAACCCAGGGTGACCGCAATGAACCAGACCCTGCCGACTCTGCGTGACGATCCGGAGATGACCTATGACGTCGCCGTCATCGGCGGCGGACCGGCGGGTGCGACCGCGGCCCATGATCTGGCCTGCGCGGGACACAGCGTCGTGCTGGTCGATCGGGCCGGGCGGATCAAGCCCTGCGGCGGCGCGATTCCGCCGCGCGCGATCCGCGACTTCGCCATCCCTCCGTCGCAGATCGTCGCGCGCATCGCCTGTGCCCGCATGGTCGCGCCGTCGCAGACCAGTGTCGATATGCCCATCGATGACGGCTATGTCGGCATGGTCGATCGCGAGCCCTTCGACGAGTGGCTGCGCGAGCGCGCCGCCCTCTCCGGCGCCCGGCGCATCACGGCGACCTTCGAACGCTTCGAGCGCGATCCCGACGGGACGGCGCGGCTGCATCTGCGGCCCCGCGAGGGCGAGGAGCCGCTCAGCCTGCGGGCGCGGATGGTGATCGGCGCGGACGGCGCCAACTCCCCCCTGGCCCGCGCCGCGATGCCCGGCAGCAAGCGGCCGCCCTTCGTCTTCGCCTATCACGAGATCGTCCGCGTCCCGGCCCAGGCCGGTACCGGCTATGACGCGAAGCGCTGCGACGTCGTCTATCAGGGGCGTATTTCGCCGGATTTCTATGGCTGGATCTTCCCGCATGGCGAAACGGCCAGCATCGGAACCGGCAGCGCGCACAAGGGCTTTTCGCTGAAGGATGCCGTCGGCGTGCTGCGGCGCGAAGCGGGCCTCGAGGGCGCCGAGACGATCCGGCGCGAGGGGGCGCCGATCCCGATGAAGCCGCTGCGGAAATGGGACAATGGCCGCGACGTGCTGCTGGCCGGGGATGCGGCCGGCGTCGTCGCGCCCGCCTCGGGCGAAGGCATCTACTACGCCATGCTGGGCGGGCGGCTGGCGGGCGAGGCCGTCCAGCTCGCGCTGAAGACCGGCGATGCGCGCGCGTTGTCCACGGCCCGCAAGCGCTTCATGGCCGATCACGGCCGGGTGTTCTGGATTCTCGGGCTGATGCAGCGGATCTGGTACCGCAGCGACCGGCGCCGCGAGCAGTTCGTCAAGCTCTGCCGCAATCCCGACGTCCAGAAGCTGACCTGGGAATCCTACATGAACAAGCAGCTCGTGCGCGGCAAGTTCATGGCCCACGTTCGCGTGTTCTTCAACGATCTCAGCCATTTGCTGGGCATGGCGCGCTGATGGCCGGCTTCCCGCTCGGAAGCGTCGTCGATCTGGCGCTGGCGGTGATCGCGGTCGAGCTGGTGCTGATCGCGCTCGCCCGGCGGCGGGGCGGGAGCCTGGCGCTGCTGCCGACCGTTCTGTCGGGGCTCGGCCTGCTGCTGGCGTTGCGCACCGGCCTCGCCGGAGCCGATCCGCGGCTGACGCTGGCGGCGCTGAGCTTCGGCGGCCTCGCCCATGTGGCCGATCTCGTGCTCAGGCTGCGGCGCGGTTCCGCGGCCGGCTGAGGGCTGGCGCGCGGCTCAGAGCCGTTCGTCGCTCAGAGCTGTTCGTCCTGGTCGGCGAGGTCGCCGAGGCCGTGGCGGCGCAGCTTGGCATAGAAGCTCTGGCGGCTGAGGCCGAGCATCTGCGCCGAGGCGGCGCGGTTGTTCCGGCTCAGATCCAGCACCGACTCGATGCAGAGCCGTTCGATGACGTCGCTGGTCTCGCGCACGATGTCCTTCAGCGGCACATTGCCGACCAGCTTCGCCAGCTGCTCGACCGACCGCGGCAGGGCTGGGCCGCGCTGCGGGGGCGAGGCGGCTTGCGCGCCCTTGCTGCGGATGATGAGCCCGATCGAGCCGGAATCGCCGGCCCAGGCCGTGACCGCCGACAGCTCGACCGCCTCGACGCCGCCGAAGGCGCCACGCACGACCGTGGGGAAGTTCCTGATGACGCCGTGGTCGGTCAGCGTGCCCTGGATCAGCGGCAGATCGATGCCGGGCCGCCCGAGCCAGCGGTCCAGCGGCTCGCCGATCGCCTGATGGCGCGAGGCCAGCTGCGCCAGCTCGAGAAAGGCCCGGTTGGCATGCAGGACGATGCGGTCGGGACTCATGATGACGCAGCCGTCGGGGGTCTGCTCGACCATGCCATGGACATGTCGCAGCGAGGCGTCCGCGCCGAGCGCGACCGCATCCGCCTCCGGCCGGCGCAGACGCACCAGCAGATGCACCGCCGATTCCTGGCGAAAGGCGATGGCGCGGATCGCCGTCTTGCGCGCGGTGCCGGTCCGCGACACCTCGACCTCTCCCGCCACGCCGGAATGGCGCGCCGAGGCGAGCATGGTTTCCAGCGCATCGCCGCTCATCGGGGAGAACAGGGAGGGGAGCGTGATTCGGCCGAGGCGATCGGGCTGCAGGTCGAGTTCGGCCAGCGCGGCGGGATTGGCCTCGATCAGCCTCAGGCTCGCGGCGTCTGCGATCAGGATCGGCTCGGGGGAGGAATGGAAGAGGACCCGGTAACGCGTCTCGGCGAGCCGCAGCCGCGCATATTCGCGCTCCATCGCCTGCTGGGCCTCCAGAAGGCGGTTCTGGAGGGCGGCGACGCGGAAGAGGTCGCGCCCGATCAGGCAGCGCAGGCCGCTGCCGCCGTCGTTCACGCGGTGGTAGCGAAACGACCGTTGCGTGCCGTCGGGTCCCGGGTGGTTGATCTCGCTGGCTGCAGGTTCGGAGGCCGGGTCGTCGCCGACCAGCCCCACCGCCTTGGCCCTGCTGTCGGGCGAGACCACATCGGGGAAGCTGCGCCCGATCCAGGCTTCGCCATCCCCGATCGCCGCGACGATCACGCCGGCGGGATCGAGCAGCAGCGCAACGTCGGCCGTCGACGCGATGATCTCGCGCACGAAGGCCGACATGCCGCCGGGCCAGGCGGCGGCCTGTGGTTTCGCAGTCTGGTCCCGGGGCGGAGCAGAAGACATGGCGACGAAGGCCCGTTCCGTGTTGAAGGCCTGCATGTGTGTGAGTTGCATCGGAACCGGATGAGACCGGCACCGCCGTCATCTTCAAGGTCCTGGACTGGAGCGCTGCAGGAGGCTTGCGAGGCACCCGCCCAGCCGCGACCGGCGCCCGGGACGGTCAGCACGATCCTGACACTCCATCCGAGACGGATACGGAACCGCAGCCGCGCGGTTCGGGTCGGATGGCTCGATCGTGACGAATGCCGGCGCGCGCCTTCCACGCGGTGCCGGAAACCTGTCATCCGCACGTCTGTTCCGTTTCCAGAACGGTAGCGCACATCGAAGCGATGTAAAGTGAAATATACAAATCATCGATCTCAAAGCGTCAATCAAACTTGACATGTCGCCTCAGTGGAGCGAGCCTTGGTTGGCCACGAGCGCAACCGCCACCCGGTTGACGGCGTCGGCAGGAGGCGTCGCCGATGACGTTTCACGCAGAACTGACCCAGCCCGCGTCGCGGCGCGGTGCGAATGCGAAGCTCTCCCCCTCCCGTCCGTCCGCCGCGGCGCGAGCCGCCCCGGCCCGGGAGCCACTCTACGACGCGCTCCATGCCTGTCCGACCCGCCGGATGCTGGGATGGCGCATGTCGGCGGCGGCCAGCGGGGCGCGTGGCCGCGACGGCGACGCGACCGAGGCCCTGCCGACAAAGGGGCTGTGACATGGCCGCACCTCCCCGGGCCGAGGTCCCTGGCGGCGCTGCGACGCGGATCCGCGTCGTCATCGTCACCATGGATACCCATGTCGCCAGCGCGACGGCCCGGGCGCATCTGGCGCTGAAGCGGGATCTGCCGGGCCTCGAGCTCAGCGTCCATGCGGCGTCCGAATGGTCCGCCGATCCGCGCACGCTCGCGCGCTGTCTCGAGGCGATCGCCGGCGCCGACATCGTGATCAACACGATGCTGTTCATGGAAGATCATTTCCTGCCGCTGATGCCGGCGCTGCAGGCGCGGCGGGATTCCTGCGACGCCATGGTCTGCATCATGTCGGCCGGCGAGGTCACCCGGATGACCCGGCTCGGCCGCTTCAAGATGGACGGCCCGTCGAGCGGCCCGATGGCGCTGCTCAAGCGGCTGCGCGGCAACAAGGGCAAGCCGGCCGGCGGCGGCGCCAGCCAGATGAAGATGCTGCGCCGGCTGCCGCAGATCCTGCGCTTCATTCCGGGCACGGCCCAGGATGTGCGCGCCTATTTCCTGACGCTGCAATACTGGCTGGCGGGGTCGGAGGAGAACATCGCCAATCTGGTGCGCTTCCTCATCGACCGCTATGCCGATGGCGAGAGGCGCGTGCTGCGCGGCACGCTCAAGGTCGGCAAGCCGGCCGAGTATCCCGAGACCGGCGTCTATCATCCGGCCATGCCGGGCCGTGTCAGCGCCGATGCGCAGGCCCTGCCGATGGGGGCCGGCGCCAAGGGCACGGTCGGGCTTCTGGTCCTGCGCTCCTATGTGCTGGCGGGCAATTCCGCCCATTATGATGGCGTGATCCGGGCGTTCGAGGCGCGCGGCCTCAACGTCCTGCCGGTCTTCGCGACCGGGCTCGATGCGCGCGAGGCGATCGACGCCTTCTTCTTCCGCAACGGCCGCCCGGTCATCGACGCGCTGGTCTCGCTGACCGGCTTCTCGCTGGTCGGCGGCCCCGCCTACAACGATTCCCAGGCGGCACAGGATGTCCTGGCGCGGCTCGACGTGCCCTATATTGCCGCGCATCCGGCCGAGTTCCAGACGCTCGACCAGTGGGGCCCGTCGGATCGCGGCCTGCTGCCGGTCGAATCGACCATCATGGTCGCGATTCCCGAGCTCGACGGCGCGACCGGGCCGATCATCTTCGGCGGGCGCACGGAACAGGCCGGGCACTGCACCGGCTGCAGCCGCGCCTGCCAGTTCCCGCCCAGCGAAGGCCAGCGCGACATGCATGTCTGCGCCGAGCGCGCCGAGGTGCTGGCGGCACGGACCGAGAAGCTGGTGGCGCTGCGGCGCTCGGCCCGGGCCGAACGCAAGGTCGGCATCGTGCTGTTCAACTTCCCGCCCAATGCCGGCAACACCGGCACGGCGGCCTATCTCTCGGTGTTCGAATCGCTGCACCGGACGCTGCTGGCGATGCGGGCCGAGGGCTACAGCGTCGCGGTTCCCGACAGCGTCGATGCACTGCGCCAGGCGATCATCGAGGGCAATGCCTCCCGTTATGGCGCGATGGCGAATGTCCATGTCCGGATCGGTGCGGGCGAGCATATCCGGCGCGAGCGCTGGCTCTCCGAGATCGAGGCCCAATGGGGCCCGGCTCCCGGCCGCCAGCAGAGCGACGGATCCTCGATCTTCGTGCTCGGCGAGCGCTTCGGCAATGTCTTCGTCGGCATCCAGCCGAGCTTCGGCTATGAGGGCGACCCGATGCGCCTGCTCTTCGAGAAGGGCTTTGCGCCGACGCATGCCTTCTCGGCCTTCTACCGCTGGATGCGCGAGGATTTCGGCGCCCATGCGGTGCTGCATTTCGGCACCCATGGCGCGCTCGAATTCATGCCGGGCAAGCAGAGCGGGCTCTCGGCCCAGTGCTGGCCCGACCGGCTGATCGGCGATCTGCCCAACATCTATCTCTACGCCTCGAACAACCCTTCCGAGGGCGCGATCGCCAAGCGGCGCGGGGCGGCGACGCTGATCAGCTACCTGACGCCGCCGGTGGCTTCGGCCGGGCTCTATCGCGGGCTGATTGAGCTCAAGGGCTCGCTCGACCGCTGGCGCGGCCTGGCGCCGGACGAGATGCGCGAACGGGACGAACTCGCCGTGCTGGTCCAGGCGCAGGCGGCCGCGCTCGATCTCGCGCCTGCCGAGCCGGCCTGGAGCCGCCAGGACCTTCAGCCGCGTATCGCGCGACTGACCGAAACGGTGCTGGAGCTGGAATACACGCTGATCCCGCATGGGCTGCACGTCGTCGGCGAGCCGCTGTCGACCGAAGAGCGCGTCGACATGCTGCTGGCGATGGCGGAATCCAGCCATGGCCAGCGGCCCGACCGGGCGCTGATCGGCGATCTCGTCTCAGGCCTGAGCCCCGAGCGGGCGCTGAAGGCGCAGGGTCTCGAGCCGCAGGGCCCGATGCTGGCGATGCTGACCGAACTGGCGGCCGCCGATGCGCTCCTGGCTGAGGATCATGAGATCCAAGGGCTGATGCGCGGGCTGGACGGCCGCTTCATCCGCCCGGCGCCCGGTGGCGACCTGCTGCGGACGCCGGCCGTGCTCCCGACCGGGCGCAATCTGCACGGGTTCGACCCGTTCCGCATCCCCAGCGCCTTTGCGGTTCAGGATGGCGCGAAGCAGGCCGCGCGTCTGCTCGACCGCCATCTGGCCGACGGGAACCCGTTGCCGGAGACCGTCGCGCTGGTGCTGTGGGGCACCGACAACCTCAAGACCGAAGGCGCGCCGATCGCCCAGGCGCTGGCGCTGATGGGCGCCGCGCCGCGCTTCGACGGCTATGGCCGGCTCGCCGGCGCGCAACTCATACCGCAGGACCAGCTCCAGCGTCCGCGCATCGACGTGGTGATGTCGCTGTCTGGCATCTTCCGCGATCTCCTGCCGCTGCAGATCCGGCTGCTGGCGGAGGCCGCCTTCCTCGCGGCATCAGCCGACGAGCCGCCGGAGCGGAACTTCGTGCGCAAGCATGCTCTGGCCTACCAGGCGCAGCATGGCTGCGATCTGGAGACGGCGGCGTTGCGGGTCTTCGGCAATGCCGAGGGCGCCTACGGCTCCAACGTCAACAATCTCGTCGAGAGCGGGCGCTGGCAGGACGAGGACGAACTGGCCGAGACCTATACGCGCCGCAAGGGCTTCGCCTATGGCCGGGGCGGGCGGGCGGTGCAGCAGCCCGACCTGCTGAAGAGCGTGCTCGGCGGCGTCGAACTCGCCTATCAGAACCTCGATTCGGTCGAGCTCGGCGTCACCACGGTCGATAACTACTTCGACACGCTGGGCGGCATCAGCCG
Organism: Bosea sp. RAC05; assembly: GCF_001713455.1. Taxonomy (NCBI): domain Bacteria; kingdom Pseudomonadati; phylum Pseudomonadota; class Alphaproteobacteria; order Hyphomicrobiales; family Alloboseaceae; genus Allobosea; species Allobosea sp. RAC05. The sequence continues at coordinate 4,223,012 of NZ_CP016464.1, read as the reverse complement.
GGCGGTGCGGCGGGCGCGGGGCGGGACCTCGACGCCGGTCTATATCGGCGACCAGACCCGCGGCGAGGGCACCGTGCGCACGCTCTCGGAGCAGGTCTCGCTGGAGACGCGCACCCGCATGCTCAATCCGAAATGGTATGAGGGCATGCTCAAGCACGGCTATGAGGGCGTGCGGCAGATCGAGACCCATGTCACCAACACGATGGGCTGGTCGGCGACGACGGGCCAGGTCGAGCCCTGGGTCTACCAGAAGCTGACCGAGACCTATCTGCTCGACCCCGCCATGCGCGAGCGCTTGGCCGCCCTGAACCCGACGGCCTCCGCCAAGCTCGCCAACCGGCTGATCGAGGCGCAGCAGCGCCAGTACTGGCAGCCCGATGCGGCGACGCTGGCCGCGCTGCAGCAGGCCGGCGATGAGCTGGAGGACCGGCTCGAGGGCATCGGCATGGAGGCGGCGGCATGAGCGGGACCGGCGCCACGATCAGGCCCGGCACCGGGCCCGTGGCCTATCCCGCGCCATCGGCCGTCCTCGAACTGCTCAAGCCGATCACCTGGTTCCCACCGATGTGGGCATTCGCCTGCGGGGTGGTGTCGTCAGGCGTTTCGATCGCCGACAATCCGGTCGTCGCGCTGTTGGGCATTGTTCTCGCAGGCCCGCTGGTTTGCGCGATGAGCCAGGCGATCAACGATTGGTATGACCGCGAGGTCGATGCGATCAACGAGCCGCACCGGCCGATTCCCTCCGGCCGGATACCCGGGCGATGGGGGCTCTATATCGCGATGATCTGGACCGGGCTGTCGCTCGCGGTCGCCTCGCTGCTCGGCTCCTGGGTGCTGATCGCAACCTGCCTCGGCCTGTTCCTGGCCTGGGCCTACAGCGCGCCGCCGCTGCGGCTGAAGCGCAATGGCTGGCTCGGCAACGCGGCCTGCGGCTTTTCCTATGAGGGGCTGGCCTGGGTGACGGGGGCCGCGGTGATGCTCGGCGGCGCGCTGCCGCCCTGGCCGGTGCTGACACTGGCGCTGCTCTACAGCCTCGGCGCCCACGGCATCATGACGCTCAACGACTTCAAGGCGATGGACGGCGACCGGCAGATGGGAATCCGCTCGCTGCCGGTCCAGCTCGGGGCGCAGGGCGCGGCGCGCGTCGCCTGCGCGATCATGGCCGCGCCGCAGTTCGTGGTGATCGCGCTGCTGCTGCAGTGGCAGCGGCCGGTCGAGGCTCTGGTGGTGGCGGCCTTTCTGACGGGGCAGCTCGTGCTGATGATCCGCTTCCTGCGCGATCCGGTCGGCAAGGCGCTGTTCTACAGCGGCTTCGGCGTGCCGCTCTTCGTCTTCGGCATGATGGCGAGCGCGGTCGCTGTGCGCAGCCTGCCCGCGGGCTTTTGAGGCGATGGGTTCGCGCGCGGCATGACGGGGCGCGAGCCGGGCCGGCCTGCCCTGGGATGGATCCGGCTTCTGCTCGGAGGCCTCGCCGTCGTCGCGATCGGTGTCGCCCTGTCGCAGTTGCAGGATGCGCGGCGCGGCGTCACCACCGAGACGATGACGGCGGAGGGCACGCCGATGACGGTGTTCCGCCCGGTCGAGCGCATGGCGACAGCCCCGGTCGTCGTGATCGCGCATGGTTTCGCCGGCTCGCAGCAGTTGATGCAGCCCTTCGCCGTCACGCTGGCGCGCGCCGGCTATATCGCCGTGACCTTCGACTTTGCCGGCCATGGCGCCAATCCGATGCCGCTTTCGGGCAGCATCTCCCGGGAAGACGGTGCGACGCGCCGGCTTGTGGACGAGACCGCGCGCGTCGTCGACAGGGCCAAAGGGCTGGGCGACGGGCGGCTCGCTCTGCTCGGCCATTCGATGGCGACCGACATCATCGTGCGCGTCGTCCAGAGCCGGGCCGATGTCGGGGCGACGGTGGCGGTCTCGATGTTCTCGCCCGCCCTCACGGCGACGAGCCCACGCAACCTGCTGGTCATTGCCGGGGAATGGGAGGGTGGCTTACGACGCGAGGCACTGCGCGCGGTCGCGCTGGTCTCGGCGCCGGCCTCGCCCGAGCCGGGCGTCACCTATGGCGATATCGCAGGGGGCACCGCCAGGCGCGCCGCCGTCAGCCCCCGGGCGGAGCATGTCGGCGTGCTCTACAACGAGGCGAGCCTGCGCGAGGCGCTGGCCTGGCTCGATGCCAGCTTCGGCCGGTCCGCGACGAGGGCCCCCGATCTCGACGGCCGCGGCGTCTGGATCCTGCTCCTGCTCGCCGGCGTCGTCCTGCTGGCCTGGCCGCTCTCGGCGCTGCTGCCGCGGGTGGCCTCGCCGCCAGTCGGGGCGGGGCTGGGCTGGCGGCGGATTGCGCTGCCGCTGGTTCTGCCGGCGCTGCTGACGCCGATCCTGCTGCGCTTCGTGCCGACGAATTTCCTGCCGGTCATCGTCGGCGACTATCTCGCCGTGCATTTCGCCGCCTATGGCGCCCTCACGGCGCTCTGCATCGCGTTTCGCCAGCGCGGGCGCGACCGCCCGCGTTCGACCGTGTCGCGCGGCCGGCTGGCGGCCGGGACGCTGGCGCTGATGCTGTTCGCTCTCGTCGCCCTGGTCTGGCCGGTCCACAGTTTCGTGACGGCGTTCGTGCCTGCAGGCCATCGCCTGCCGCTGTTTGCCGCGACACTGGCCGGCACGCTGATCTATTTCCTCGCCGATGAATGGCTGACGCGCGGGGAGGGGGCGGCGCGCGGCGCGTTCCTCGTCTCGAAGCTCGCCTTCCTGGTCTCGCTCGGCCTGGCGGTCGCGCTCGATTTCCAGCGGCTGTTCTTCCTGTTGATCATCGTCCCGGTGATCGTGCTGTTCTTTCTCGTCTACGGGCTGTTCAGCGCCTGGGCGTTCCGGCGCTCTGGCCATCCCTTCATGGCCGGCATCGCCAACGCCTTCGCCTTCGCCTGGGCGATCGCTGCGACCTTCCCGCTGGTGGCGCGATGACGGGGCTGTCCGGGACGGGAAAGCAGTTGACGTTGCCTCGGCGACTTGCTCGGCTGATAGAGACTTCGATCGTTCACGAGGGCGCCCTTCGGGCCCAGGCTTAGGTCATTCGTCCATGCTTCTGAAAATCGGTACGCGCCGCAGCCCCCTCGCCATCGCGCAGACGAACTACATCGCCTCGCTGATCAAGGCGAAGCATCCCGACACCGAGTTCTCGCTGCATCCGATCGCGACGATCGCCGACAAGGACCGCGTCTCCGAGTTCCACCAGTTCGGCATCATCGGCGTGTTCTCGACCGAGCACGAGGACCAGCTCACCTCGGGCGAGGTCGACATCGTCGTGCATTCGCTGAAGGACCTGCCGACGACGCTGCGCGAGGGGCTGGTGCTGGCGGCGGTGCCCGAGCGGGTCGATCCGCGCGACGTGCTCTGCGGCTCGACGCTGGCCGATCTGCGTGAAGGAGCGCGCGTCGGCACCGGCTCGCTGCGGCGGCGCTCGCAGATCCTGAGCCTGCGGCCGGATGTCGAGGTCGTGCCGATCCGCGGCAATGTCGGACCGCGTCTGGCCAAGATCAACGGCGATGACGGGTTGGACGCGGTCATCCTGGCGCAGGCCGGGCTGCAGCGGCTCGGCCTCGAAGGCGCGACCTCGGAGCTGCTCGACCCGATCCTGTTTCCCTACGCCATTGGGCAGGGCGCGCTCGGCGTGCAGGCGCGGGACGACAACCCGACGATCCTGGCCATGCTCAAGGACATCGAGGACCCTAAGGCGCGCGCGGAGGTCGATTGCGAGCGGGCGCTGCTGCATGCGCTCGGCGCTGGCTGCAGCCTGCCGGTGGGCGCGAGCGCGACCTGGCAGGGCGACCGGCTGTTCCTGCATGCGCAGATCACCGCCCATGACGGATCCCAGCGCATCACCGCCAGCGACGATCGCCCGGGCCGGGAGGCGGTCGCGCTCGGTCTGGTGACCGCCGAGGCGCTGCGGCTCGCCGGCGGCGTCGATGTGCTGGAAGCCTCCTACCGGAGCGTCGGCGCCCATTTCAAATATGTCGGCGCCTGACGAAGGGCGCCGTCAGGCCGGGGCGTTGGGGTTCATCCGCCAGACGGTGTAGTTCAGGAACGCCGCGAAGCTGACCCAGGCGAGATAGGGCACCAGCAGCCAGGCCGCGAGCGAATCGATCGGCGAAAACAGGGCGATCAGCGCCGCGATCGAGACCCATAGTGCCGACACGTTAACGAAGGCGAGGTCCATCCGGCGCAGGCCGAAGAACACGCCCGACCACATCGCGTTCAGGACGAGCTGGATGCCGTAGACGGCCAGCGGCAGGGCGGCGCCACTGAAGCCCGCCTTGCGCCAGACCAGCCAGCCGGATGCTGCGATCATGCAGTAGAGCAGCGTCCAGGCCGGCGGGAACAGCCAGTTCGGCGGCCGCCACCAGGGCTTCGCCAGCCCCTCATACCAGGCGCCGGGCTTGAAGATCGCACCCGAACTCGCCGCCACCACACAGGCGATGACGAAGCCCGCCAGGCCCAGGCCATCCATCAGCGTCATGAGTCTGCAACCCGTCGATCGTCGAGGACAAGGCGCACAGGCTAACACAGCCAGCGCATTGCGCTGCAGCGAATTGGGACCGGCTCAGTTGTTGGTGAAGCGCGCCTGCAGGGCCTGGCCATCCGCGAGCGTGGCGGAGATGACGATGCGCGCGCCCACGCCCAGCGGCTGCGCGAGCATTCCGACCAGCTTGTTGGGCTCGACGGGGCTCAGCGCCACCGTCGTGGTCTTGCCGGCGTCCTGGACGATGGCGCGCGCCGCCTTCGTGCCCGCCGAGGCCAGGGGCTTGTCGACGGCGTCCGTCAGGTAGAGGACGAGCTCGGTGCCTTTCGCGACCATCTCGACATGGCGCCCGGCGACGTCGACGAGCGGGCCGCCATTGGGGCCTTTCGCCAGTTCGTGCGCGGAGGCGGTCGTGACGAGGCCGAGGACAATGAGGGCGGTGATGCGGCTAAGCATGGCTGGTCTCCTATTGTGTTTCAGAACGCTTCCTGGGCCGATGGGCTGCCATCGCTCGCCATGCGGCTGGCGATGATGCGCTCGAGCGGCTTTCGGCCGAAGGTCAGGAACAGGACGGGCGTCAGCACCGTGTCGATGATCGTCGCCGAGATCAGACCGCCGAAGATCGTGACCGCGACCGGGTGCAGGATCTCGCGCCCGGGCTGGTCGGCGCCGTAGAGCAGCGGGATCAGCGCGAGCCCCGCCGAGAGCGCCGTCATCAGCACGGGCGTCAGCCGCTCCAGGCTGCCGCGGATGACGAGCTCGCGCCCGAAGCGCTCGCCCTCGTAGAGGGTCAGATTGATGTAGTGCGAGACCTTGAGGATGCCGTTGCGGGCCGAGATGCCGGCGAGCGTGATGAAGCCGACCATCGAGGCGACCGAGAGCGGCTGTCCCGCGAGGTGCAGCGCCACGACGCTGCCGATCAGCGCGAGCGGGATGTTGCCCATGATGATCAGCGCCAGCACCGCCGACTGGTAGCGGGTGAACAGCACCACGAAGATCAGCGCCAGCGACACCAGGCTGAGCAGCCCGATCCGCAGCGTCGCCTCCTCCTGCGCCTGGAAGGTGCCCTCCATGCGGGTGACATAGCCCTGCGGCAGCGGCGTCTGCGCGACGACCCCGCGGATGTCGGCGATGATCGCCGCCATGTCGCGCTGGCCGTCACCATTGCCGTAGACCGCGATGCGACGCTGGCCGTTCTCGCGCTGGATCTGGTTGGGGCCGTCCGTCTCGGAGACCGAGGCGATCAGGCGCAAGGGCAGGTGGCCACCGGGCGTCGCGATCAGCAGGTCCTCGAGCCCGGTCGTCGAGCGGTCCTGGTCCGACAGCCGCAGCACGACATCGTAGCGGCGGTTGCCGTCGACGATCTGCGAGACGGTGCGGCCGTTGGAGAGCGTCTCCAGCGCCTGGGTGACGCTGGCCGGCGTCAGGCCGTAGAGCGCGGCCTTGTCGTGGTCGACGTCGATGCGCAGCTGCGGGATGCGGACCTGCCGCTCGATCTGGAGATCGACGAGGCCAGGCACGGAGGCGAGGCGCTCGCGCAGCGTCTCGGCGAGGCTGCGGATGGTGTCGAGGTCCTCGCCATAGACCTTGAGCGCGATCTGGGCGCGCACGCCCGAGAGCATGTGGTCGAGCCGGTGGCTGATCGGCTGGCCGATGTTGACCGAGACCGGCAGGACGCTCAGCGCTGCGCGGATATCGGCGTGGACCGCCTCCTTGGGCCGCTCCGAACGGTGGAGATCGATGTCGACCTCCGAGGAATGGACGCCCTCGGCGTGCTCGTCGAGCTCGGCGCGGCCGGTGCGGCGGCCGATCGACTTCACCTCGGGGACCCTGAGGACGAGCTGTTCGGCGAGGAGCCCGAGGCGGTGGCTCTCGGCCAGCGAGATGCCCGGGTTGTATTGGAGCGAGACCACCAGCGTGCCCTCGTTGAAGGGCGGCAGGAAGGTCCGCGGCAAGAGCGTCGCGCCATAGACGGCCAGCGCCACGCCGATGCCGACGACGGTGACGAGCAGCGCGCGGGTTTCGAAGGCGAAGCGCAGCAGTGCCGCATTGCCCCGCTTGAGATGGCGCACGACGAAGGAGTCGCGCTCATGGCCGCTGGGAGCGCGCGACAACAGGTAATAGGCCATCACCGGGGTCAGCGTGATCGAGACGATCAGCGAGGCCAGGATCGAGACGATGTAGGCAATGCCGAGCGGCGCGAAGAGCCGCCCCTCGATGCCCGACAGCGCAAAGAGCGGGATGAAGACGAGGATGATGATCGCGGTGGCGTAGACGATGCCCGACCGGACCTCCTGCGAGGCCGCCGCGATGACCGCCAGCACGGGCCTGGGCGCGGCGCTCTCCCGGTTCTGCTTCAGCCGCCGCAGGATGTTCTCCACATCCACGACGGCATCGTCGACCAGTTCGCCGATCGCGATGGCGAGCCCGCCCAGCGTCATCGTGTTGATGGTCAGGCCGAAGGCCTGGAAGACCAGCACCGTCGTCAGGATCGAGACCGGGATCGCCGTCAGCGAGATCAGGGTCGCGCGGACATTCATCAGGAAGAGCAGCAGGATGACGGCGACGACGCCGGCCGCCTCCAGCAGCACGCGCTCGACATTGGCGATCGAGGTCTCGATGAAGCTCGCCTGCCGGAACTGGACATTCGTCGCGGAGATGCCGGCGGGCAGGGTCTTCTGGATCTCGGCCAGTGCGGTCTCGACCTGGCGCGTCAGCGCCACGGTGTCGGCTTCCGGCTGTTTCTGGATGCCGATGATCACGGCCGGCCGGCCCTGGTAGCCGGCGTCGCCGCGCTTGACCCGGGCCGCGAAATCGACGCCCGCGACCTGGTGCAGCAGGATCGGCTGGCCCTGTCGCTGCATCACGACGGTGTTGCGCAGATCCTCCAGCCGCTGCGTCAGCCCGACATTGCGGATCAGGTATTCGCGACCCTGCTGGTCGATGAAGCCGCCGCCGGTGTTGGTGCCGAAGCGGGTGACCGCCGCCTCGATCTGCTCGGGCGTGACGTCGAGTGCCTGCATGGCCGCGATATCGGGCGTGATCCGGTACTGGCGGACCTCGCCCCCCATCGGGATGACCTGCGAGACGCCGGCGATGTTCAGGATCTGCGGCCGGATGATGAAGTCGGCGATCTCGCGGACCTCCATCGGGGAGGCCCGGTCGGCCGTCACCGCGACCAGCATGATCTCGCCCATGATCGAGGAGACCGGGCCCATCTGCGGGTTGACGCCACGCGGCAACTGCTCGCGCACCAGCGACAGCCGCTCGGCGACGAGCTGGCGCGACCGGTAGATGTCGGTGCCCCAGTCGAACTCGACATAGGTGATCGAGAGTCCGACGCCCGAGACGGAGCGCACGCGCAGCACGCCGGGCATGCCGTTCATCGCCGTTTCCAGGGGATAGGTGACGAGCTGCTCGACCTCCTGCGGGGCGAGCCCCTCGGCTTCGGTCATCAGCGTGACGGTCGGGCGGTTGAGATCGGGGAAGACGTCCACGGGAACGCGCGGCAGCACATAGCTGCCATAGGCCATGAGCACGAGCGCGGCGGCGATGACGAAGAGCCGGTTGCGCAGGCTGGCCGAGACGAGGAGGTTGAACATCGCGCCCTCGTCTCAGCGGATCTGGTTGAGATGTTCGGCGCCGCGCACGACGATGCGTTCGCCCGGGGCGACGCCGGCGCGGATCACCAGCCTTGTCGCGTCGAACGGTTCGGTGCGGACTCGCCTGGGCTCGAAGCGCTCGGGATCGGTATGTCGCCAGACCAGGGCCTCGCCATTGCCGCCGCGCACGACGGCGTCGCGCGGCAGGATGATGCCGCTGACGCTGGCGCCGTTGCGAGCCGTCACCCGGACGGGCTGGCCGATCGCAACCGTGGCGGGCGGGTCCTCGACGGCGAAGTGCACCAGCGTCGCCTGCTGCTGCAGCGCCCGCCCGGTGCCCCGGAAGGACAGGTTGAGCGGCTTGCCGCCGGGCAGCAGCGCCGAGGCGCCGTCGAGCTGCGAGAGATCGACATCGCCATAGGACAGGGCCTCGATCCACAGGCCCGCGGGGTCGACGATCTGGAACAGGACGTCCTGCGAGCCGACGACCTGACCCGCCACGACCCGCACTGCGGAGACCACGCCGTCGAGCGGCGCGCGCAGCAGTTCGGGCTCGATCCGGATGCGCCCGACGATCTCGCGCCGCCGCATCAGCCCGGCGAGCTCGATCTCGAAATCGATGACCTGGCTTTGCGGCGCGATGGCGCGCTCGGCCAGGCTGCGCGAGCGCTTCAGCTTCGCCTCGACCATGGCGATCTGCTGCTCGATCTCGCCGACGCGCTCGGCGATGGTGGTGCGGTCGGCCTGCGGCACGGCCTGCTCGACGGTGGCCAGGATCTCGCCGCGCCGGACGATCTGGCCCAGCCGCGGCAGGCCGCTCTCGGGTGCGACGATCCGGCCGCCGGTGATGCTCTGGACCTGGCCTGAGCGGTTGGGATCGGCGATCACGCGGCCGACCAGGGCCAGGGTCTTGCGCGCTTCCTCGGTCTTGGTGACCTGGGTGCGGATCTCCAGCAGCCGCTGCGTCGGCTTCGGCGCGAAGACCGAGCCGTCCGCGAGACGGCGGGGGGTATCGCCGGCGGGCGGTGCCACCTTGGCCGCCTCACCATGATCATGGCCTTCATGGGCGCTCGCCAGGCCCGTTCCCCCGATCAGCAGCACGAGGACGAGGCCGGTCATGGACAGGGCCGGGCGCGAGCGGCGGAGTGTGGCGCCGAGCAGGAGCCCCACGGCCAGCGCCGCGCCCATCGCTAGGTACAGGACCGGCACCGGCCGGCCCGCGATGACGACGCTCGCAGCCCGCGCGGAGGCGTGGCCCGATGCCGCCGGAGCGCCGGCCGCCGGGGTGGTGGCGGCCGGGCGGTCCAGCGTTCCGATCAGGAGGTCGTCGCCGCCGGGATGGGTGATGGCGAAGACGAGTTCCAGCGGTCCTGCGCCGACGAGCCGGTCCGAGGCCACGACGTAGGTCCCCTCCGGCGTCGGTCTCGCCTCAACATCCGCCCCGGTGCCGATCGTCACGACGATGCCGGCATCGGTGACGGGGGCGTTGCCGGCATAGCGGTCCAGGAACAGCGTCAGCCGGTCGCCGCGCAGGATGCCGACGAGTTCATAGGCGTCGGAATGCAGCGCCACCCGCGGCGAGCCCGCCGTGGCGACAGGCGCGGGCGGGGCGCCATGGTCGTGGCCCTCATGGGCCGCGAGCGGGGCAACGGACAGGAGGGAAGCCAGCGCCACAGGCGCGACGAGGCAGCGTGCGAGGCTGCGGACGAACGAAAACATGAAACGAACCCATCACGATCGGCATGCCCATCCGGCGGCGCGGCTGGACAGCCGGCCAACGCTCAAGCGATGTCGATGGTTCGTGGAGGTCTCGCCTGCAGGCCCGGCTCCCGGACCGGAGAAGCGCGCTCGGGCGCCGTGTCGAGCCGGATCCGGTGAGGGGTCCGCAGCAGAAGCGACGCGACGTCGTGCTCGATTGCGGCGACGGTGCAGATCGTGCCGCAGCAGCTGCGGCCCTGCGAACCTTCATCCGGCGGACAGCCCGTCTGCACCGGCGTGCCGGTCGCCGCCGGGTCGCAATGGGTTGCCGCCTCGGCTGCGCGTGGAGCGGCGGCGATCGGTGCGCGCGCATCGTGCGGCCGGGGCTCGGCCGCCGGCGCAACGGTCCTGGGCGCCGCGCCGTGACCGGCATGCGCATTCGCCGGCACCGCCCAGGCGAGCGACAACAGGACGATCAGGGCGATCGCCTTCAGCAGCCTGGCCGGGATGTCCAATGCGTTCACGTCGTGGCGCCGATTCGGGAGGTGCGGGAAGAAATGAAGCTTCCCAAGGGGTAAGGTCAAGAGACGGCCCCGGTGCGTGCTCGGCATGGTTACCGGGGGTCGAGCGGCGCGGCCGCTATTGGCCAGCCGAGGACGAGACCCGGCCGAAGAGCGGACCATGCCGACGCCCCGCACCAGGCCCTTCATCGCGATGGAACCCGTGGTGCGGTTCGCCGCGCGTCGAAACCGCGCCAGCGCCTGGCGCTGGCGCGATCTATTCGGCGAGCTCGCGCATCACCTTGATCAGGTCGCCCTTGCCCTCGAAGCCGATGCCCGGCAGCTCGGGCATGACGATGTGGCCGTCTTCGACCCTGACACCGTCGGGAAACCCACCATAGGGCTGGAACAGGTCCGGATAGCTCTCGTTGCCGCCCAATCCGAGACCCGCCGCGATGTTGAGCGACATCTGGTGGCCGCCATGCGGGATGCAGCGCGCGGGCGACCAGCCGAACTGGGCGAGCACATCGAGCGTGCGCAGATATTCGACGAGCCCGTAGGACAGCGCGCAGTCGAACTGGAGATAGTCGCGGTCGGGCCGCATGCCCCCGTAGCGAAGCAGGTTCCGGGCATCCTGATGCGAGAACAGGTTTTCTCCCGTCGCCATCGGTGCCGGGTAGAACTCCGACAGCGCCGCCTGGAGCGCGTAGTCGAGGGGATCGCCGACCTCCTCGTACCAGAACAGCGGGTACTGGCGCAGCATCTCGGCATAGGCGATGCCGGTCTTCAGATCGAAGCGGCCATTGGCATCGACTGCGAGCCTCGCCTGGGAGCCGATCTCGTCGAGAACCGCCTCGATCCGGCGCTGGTCCTCGCCGATCGAGGCGCCGCCGATCTTCATCTTCACGACCGTGTAGCCGCGGTCGAGATAGCTGCGCATCTCGGCCCGCAGCTGGGCATCGTCCTTGCCGGGATAGTAATAGCCGCCGGCGGCATAGACGAAGACCCGTGGGTCCGCCTCGCGGCCCTTCTGCTGCGCCAGCATCCGGAACAGCGGCTTGCCGGCGATCTTCGCCGTCGCGTCCCAGATCGCCATGTCCAGCGTTCCGACCGCCACGGAGCGTTCGCCATGGCCGCCCGGCTTCTCGTTGACCATCATCGCCGCCCAGAGCTTGTGCGGGCAGAGATTGTCGCCAGCTTCGTTGAGGACGCTCTTCGGCTCCGCCTGGAGCAGCCGGTCGCGGAAGCGCTCGCGGATCAGGCCGCCCTGTCCGTAGCGGCCATTGGAGTTGAAGCCGTAGCCGACGACCCGCCGGCCGTCCCTGACGACATCGGTGACGACGGCGACGAGGCTCGCCGTCATCTTCGAGAAGTCGATATAGGCGTTGCGGATGGGCGAGGCGATCGGCTTGGTGACCTCGCAGACATCGACGATCCGCATCGCTTTCCTCCCTGGTGTCGGCATGCCGTTTCGGCATCGCCCTGCGCTGTGCGACGGGTCTGTTCCCGCTAAGGTCCGTGCTTAGAGCTGGACGTGTTGCTTCGACCAATGCCAAGTTCGGTTTTGGCCATGCGCGAACGGCATCGGGATGGACTACGATTGGCTGTCGGATTTCCAGGCCTTGGCGGAGCACCGAAGCTTCTCGCGGGCCGCCGACGCCCGCAACATCACGCAACCCGCCTTCAGCCGCAGGATTCGCGCGCTGGAGGAATGGATCGGCACGGCCCTGTTCGAGCGGGGACCGCAGGGCGCGCGCCTGACGGCGGCCGGCGCGCATTTCCAGCCGCATGTCCGGGATCTGCTGGCCCTTCTCGATCGGGCGCGACGCGAAACGCGCGCTGTCGGCGACCGAAGGACCACCGCGCTCGCGATCGCCGCGACCCATGCCCTGTCCTTCACCTTTTTCCCGGGCTGGATCCGGCGGGTGATGCAGTCGCAGGCGCTCGGCACGATCAACCTGATCTCGGACAGCATGGCGGCGTGCGAGCAGCTGATGCTTTCGGGCGAGGTCCAGTTCCTGCTCTGCCATGTCCACGAGGCCATGGCCCCGCCGTTTGCGGCGGACCGTTTTCCCAGCCTGCGCGTCGGCGACGACGTGCTCGTGCCGCTCTGCGCGCCGACCGAAAGCGGGGGGCCGAGATGGACCCTGCCCGGCGCGGCCGCGCAGCCGACCCCCTATCTCGGCTATAGCCAGGCCTCGGGTCTGGGGCGGATCATCGCGGCCTGCGGCGGGCTTGAGATCGGCACCACCGTGACCGGCCTGACATCCCATCTCGCCGCGACGCTGGCGACGATGGCGCGCGACGGGCATGGCGTCGCGTGGTTGCCGCTGACGCTCGCGGCCGAGGATCTGGATCGTGGCCGCCTCGTCCGTGCCGGATCGGACCGCTACGACATCCCGGTCGAGATCCGGCTGTTCCGATCGGCTGGCAGACGCAGCGAAGCGGCCGACGATCTCTGGGCCGTCGCCGAGGGGCCCGTCCCGAGCGGGCCCGGCTGAGCGCCGACGGGGTCGCTCGACCCGGCCTGTGGCGGGCTCTGACGCCTCCAGGCGCTGGATACCTCACCGTGCTGAAGCGCGGCTTGCGGCGGGAGCGATGGTCGAGAGGCCGCTGACATCGCGCGTTGGGCGTGCCGGCCTGGCCAGGCCGACGATCCGCGTCACCGTCTGGGGCGCCTTCGCCATGGCCGCGCGTCCGGTCGGTCTCGGGCAAAGGCCCACCTGCTGTCACGCCGCTGACACCTGAGAGCAGTAGCAGACCCGCCTTCTTGCCGGCGCATCTCATGGCGGCGGCGAGACGGCGCCCCCCACTCCCGGGTGTTGGTGGCCTCTGGGAATGGCAACGGCATGCTGAACTTCATCGCCCGGCGCATGATGCGAGCGCTTCTGACGCTCGCGATCTGCGTCACCGCCGTGTTCGTCGTCCTGCGGCTGGCCGGCGACCCGACCGACATGCTGCTGCCCGACGACACGCCGCCCGAGGTCAAGGCGGATTATCGCGAGCGCTGGGGCATCGACCGGCCGATCGTCGAGCAGTACGCCCGCTTCCTGCTCGCCGTGACGCGCGGCGATCTCGGGGTGTCGTTCGCCGATGGCCGTGCGGCGGTCGTCGTCGTGGCCGAGGCCATTCCCAACACGCTCCTCCTGGCCGCAGCGGCGCTGTGCCTGGCGCTGATCATCGGCATTCCGCTGGGGATGCTGGCCGCGCTGAAACACAACTCGGCGCTGGACCGGATCGTCATGTCCATCGCCGTATTGGGCTTTTCGATCCCGACCTTCTTCTTCGGCATCCTGCTGATCCTGCTGTTTGCCCTGACGTTGCGCTGGCTGCCCTCCTCGGGCACGGACACCTGGTGGCATCTGGTCATGCCGACGCTGACGCTCGCGGCCGGGCTGCTCGGCAAGATCGCGCGCTTCACCCGCACGGCGATGCTCGAGGCGCTCGGCCAGAGCTTCGTGCGGACGGCGCGCGCCAAGGGCGTGCCCCGACTGCCGGTGCTGCTGCGCCACGTCTTTCCCAACGCGGCGGTGCCGCTGCTGATGTTCCTCGGGATCGAGACGGGGCTGCTGTTCGCGGGTGCGGCCGTGACCGAGACGATCTTCGCCTGGCCGGGCGTCGGCCGCCTGCTGGTCTCGTCGGCAGGCGCGCGCGATCTCGCAGTGATCCAGACTGCGATCCTGTTCGTCGCCGCCGTCATCATCGTCTCGAACCTGGCCGTCGATATCATCCACGCCCTGATCGACCCGCGGGTCGACGTGCTCGGCGCAGAGGGGCGCCCGTCGTGAGTGCCGCCGAGCCCCTGGCCGGCGGCGCCGTGTCGGGCGGTGCCCATGCGCGGTTCTCCGGCGGCATGCCGCTCAGCATCCGGCTCGCCCTCGGGTTCCTGCTGCTGATGGTCGTGGTGTCGCTGCTGGCGCCGGTGATCGCGCCCTATGATTTCGCTACGCAGAACCTCGCGCGCCGCCTGCGCCCGCCGGTGTTCTGGGGCGGTGAGTGGGCCTATGTGCTCGGCACGGACCATCTCGGGCGCGATATCCTCAGCCGCCTGATCTACGGCATCCGGACCTCGATCGCGATCGCCCTGGCGGGAACGCTGATCGGGGCGGCGATCGGCACGGTGCTCGGCTATGTCGCGGCCCGCCGCAGAGGCTGGCTCGACGACGTGATCATGATGATGGTGGATGTCCAGGCCGCCCTGCCGGCCTTCTTCATCGCCATCGCCTTCATCGCGCTCGTCGGGTCGAACCTGCTCATCTTCGTCGTGCTGGTCAGTCTCGAGGGCTGGGAGCGCTACACCCGACTCGTGCGCGGGCTCGTGATCTCGGAGCAGGCGGCCCTCTATGTGCGGGCGGTGAAGGCGCTGGGGGCGACGGCCAACCGCGTCAACCTCAAACACGTCCTTCCGAACATCGCCGCCTCGCTGGTGGTGCAGATGACGATCACCTTTCCCTGGGTGATCCTGCTGGAGACCACGCTGTCCTTCCTGGGTCTCGGCGTGCAGCCGCCCGGCACGTCTCTCGGGCAGATGCTGGGCGCGGGCCGGAACTACCTCCTGCAGGCCTGGTGGATCGCGGTCTGCCCCGGCCTCGTGATCTTCCTCACGACCCTGTCGGTCAGCCTGTTCGGGGACTGGCTGCGCGACCGGCTGGACCCGACGCTCGACGGAGCCGCCTGACCCGGCGCGCTGCCCCCGGCCTGTCACGGGCCTGTCGCGTGCGTCGCATAGCCCTCCGCCACCGCTCTCCGGGAACCCTTGCCATGTCGCTCAATCGCCGTCGTTTCGTTCAGGGCGCCGTTGCCGCACCGTTCGTCGTCACCACCCCCCATGCCTTCGCCCAGACCGACCGGCGCCCGGCGCTGACGGTCGCCGTCGCCGAGCTGCCCAAGGTTCTCGAGCCGGCGATGGAGCTGAACAATGTCGGCACGCGCGTCACCTATTCCGTCTTCGACACGGTGATCCGGCGCGACTTCAAGAGCCAGCCGGGGGGAGGCGGCTCCAAACTGGTGCCGCATCTCGCGCAGTCCTGGGAGCGGGAGAATCCGCGTTCGCTGGTCGTCAAGTTCCGGCCCGACGTGAAATTCCACAACGGCGACGAGATGACCGCCGAGGACGTCGCCTACACCTTCCGCAACGGGCGCCTGTGGGGCGACAAGGCCGAAATCCCGGGTGGCCGGCCGTTCTTCGGCACGCTCGAGGCGGTCGAGGCGATCGACCGGCACACCGTCCGTTTCAAGACTGCCGCGCCCGATGTGCTGATGGAGCAGCGGCTGGCCTCCTGGTGCTCCTGGATCGTCAACAAGCGCCATTATGAGCAGGTCGGCCTCGACGGCTTCGGCAAGAACCCTGTGGGGACCGGCCCCTTCCGCTTCTCGCGCATGCGGGCCAACGAGTTCATGGAGTTCGAGGCTTTCGACGGCTACTGGATGGGCCGGCCGAACGCGCGGCGCGTGACCTTCCGCGAAGTCCCGGAGCTGTCCGCGCGCATCGCCGGCCTCGTTTCGGGTGAATTCGACCTCATCACCAATGTGCCGCCGGACCAGATCCAGGTCATGTCGAGCTACAAGGATGTCGAGGCGCGCTCGGTCGTGCTGGCCAACAGCCATCTGCTGACCTTCGATGCGCGCAGCCCCGGCACCTCGGACAAGCGCATCCGGCAGGCGCTCGCGGTCGCCATCGACCGGCAGAAGCTGGTCGACGCGCTGTGGCTGGGCAAGGCGGTGATCCCGCCCTCCCACAACTATCCCGAATATGGCGACATGTTCCTCGAAGGGCGCGGTCTGCCCTTCAACCCCGAGCGGGCCCGCGCGCTGCTGCGCGAAGCCGGCTACAAGGGCGAGCCGATCACCTACCGCACGATGCCGAACTACTACACCGGCGCGCTCGACGCCGCCCAGATCATCGTCGAGATGTGGAAGGCCGTCGGCATCGACGCGCGTCTCCAGGTGGTCGAGAACTTCGCCCAGATGCAGGGGGCCGGGCAGCAGGTCGGCAACACCTCGAACTCGACCCGCTTCCCGGATCCGCTCGGCGCGATCTGGCCGAGCTGGGGCCCGGCCTCGGCCTTCCAGACGACCAAGGCCTTCGCCGAGGTGGATGCAGCCCCCTTCAACGCCGCCGGTCGCGCCCTGCTCGGCGAGACCGACCCCGCCAGGCGCAAGGCGCTTTTTGCCCAGATGCTCGACGCCTATGAAGATGCCTGCCCCGGCACGATCCTGTACCAGCCGTTGGAGACCTATGGCGTGAAGAAGAAGGTCAGGTGGACGCCCTACAGCTTCTTCTTCATGGACCTGCGCGCCGACAATCTGAGCTTCGCCTGAAATGACCACAGCCCAAGGCGCCGACCGCCCGCTTCGCGTTGTCCAGGTTTCGGACACGCATCTGTCGGAAACCCATGCCTATTTCATCGACAACTTCGATGTCTTCGTCAACGAGATGCAGGCGCTGCAGCCGGATCTGATCGTCCATACCGGCGACATCTCATTCAACGGTCCGGTGAGGCCGGCTGATCTCGCCTTCGCCAAGGCGCAGCTCGACCGGCTGCCGGCGCCCGTGCTGACGCTGGCGGGCAACCACGACATCGGTGAGGCCCCGCCCTTCTCGCGGCTCGACCAGCCGATCGATGCGGCGCGCATGGAAGCCTGGACGACGACGGTCGGCCCGATGTGGTGGAGCCACGATCTCGGCCGCTGGCGGCTCATCGGGCTCGACAGCGCCCTGATGGCGTCGGGCCTGGCGGAGGAGGCGGCCCAGCTTGCGTTCCTGCGCGATCAGCTCGCCTCGCGCGGGCCGCGCCAGGCCATGGTCTTCATGCACATGCCGCCCTTCGAGACGGACGCGAAGGACGAGCGCCCGACCACCTCCTGCGTGCCTCATCCGGCGCGGCGGGCCCTGCTCGAGACCTGTCGCGATGCCGGCGTCAAGGTGATCGCCTGCGGGCATCTGCACGTCTATCGCCGAATCCGCTATCAGGGCATGGGCATCGTCTGGGCGCCGCCGACGGCGATGGTCCACTTCGAACGCCAATGGCGCAAATGGCGGCGCTGGTCGCGACCGGGCTATCTGGTCTGGACCTTGGATGGCGGCAAGATTCGCCACGACCTCGTCGAGCCCCGGATGATGATCGCGCAGGACACCTCGCGCTGGACCGATGTCGGGGGCACCACCACCAACATGCCGCCGCGGCCCCTGCGAAGGCACAGCGCAGAGCCGGCTTGAGCGGCTGACACCCCCGCGCTGACACGCGGCCGCGGGCCCCTGTCGCGGGCCGGCGGTCAGACCGTCCTCGTGGATCGGCTGTCCGAGGTTGCCGGGGGCCGCGAACCTTCGCCGTCGCGGCGTCCGGCAATGATCTGTAGCCGACTATGCGAATCGTGCAGACTGGTTTCTCGTCTGTGTTTCGCCCGCGGCTGTCATCGGCGCGTCACCGCCGGATGGCTTAGTCCCCGCCGAGGCAGCGACGCCTGTCCGCAGGGACCTTGCCAAGGCCCCGATCCGATTTCCCGCCTTTTCCGGACCCCTCCTCATGTCTCTGCATCAAGCCCTGCCCGTCCTCGGCGCCGCGCTCCCGCTCGCCGGTCTCCGGCTTCACCGCGACTGGATCCTCGACAAGCAGCGCGACGTCGAGGTGCAGGACTTCTTCCTCGCCGACGTCCTGAACGGCGACTGGAGGCCGCTGGCCGACGACGTCAAAAAGGCTCTCGACGGCCATACCGGGCGGCTGGGGATCCACGGCCCGTTCTGGGGCTTCAACATCGCCTCGAAGGACCCTGATGTGCGGGCCATCGTGCACAAGCGCATGCATCAGGGCCTCGACGTCTGTGCCCATCTCGGCGCGACGCAGATGGTGATCCACTCGCCCTACACGACCTGGGACTACAACAACCTCGACGATCATCAGGATGCGCGCCAGCTGACCATCGAGCTGACGCATGCGTCCATCGGCGACGCCGTCCGGCGTGCGGCCGATATGGGCGTCGTGCTCGTCATCGAGAACATCGAGGACAAGGACGCCCATATCCGCGTCGATCTCGCCCGCTCCTTCGACAGCGAGTTCGTCCGCGTCTCGATCGACACCGGACATGCCAACTACGCCCATGGCTCGACCGGCGGCCCGCCGGTCGACTATTTCGTCCATGCCGCGGGCGACATGCTCCACCACGTCCATCTTCAGGACACGGACGGCTACGCCGACCGCCACTGGAACCCGGGCGAGGGCAACATCCGGTGGAACGCCGTTTTCAGGGCGCTCGAGCGGCTGAGCAGCAACCCGCGCCTGATCCTCGAGGTCCGCAACAAGGACACCGTCAGGGCCGGGGCCGATCACCTGATCGCGCTGGGTCTGGCCCAGTAACGGCGCATCTCCCCCACCGCCCTGTCATCCAGCTGTTGCTCTGGGTGACTAGCGTCCGAGGCCATGGCGCTGCGGACCCAGGCTGAGGTCCCTGCGGGCCCCGTTGGCCCGCAATCGCCCATTTCATCATTGGAGAGACAGTCATGGCCGCTTTCACGCGACGCAAGGCCCTTCAGTTCGGTGCGGCGACGCTCGGTGCATCCGCGCTGCCGCAATTCGCCATCGGCCAGTCGGACAACCGCCCCTCGATCACCATCGCGGTGCAGAAGATCGTCAATTCCAACACGCTCGACGTGCTGCGCGAGCAGTCCAATGTCGGCGAGCGCATCTTCTTCACCTCGCTCTGGGAGCCGCTGATCGGCAAGGACTGGCTCGGCAATCTGATGCCGCGCCCCGGCCTCGCCACCGAGTGGAAGCGCATCGACGACCAGACCGTCGAACTCAAGCTGCGACAGGGCGTGAAGTTCCACAACGGTGCCGAACTGACGGCCGAGGATGTCGTCTTTACGTTCTCGCGTGAACGCATGTTCGGCAACACCGAGGCCAAGAACCGCTCGACCATCAAGGCCTTCGAGACGATCCCGACGCCGCGTCCCGGCAAGGAACTGCCGGCCGAAATTCCGGCCGTGGCGCGTCGGGCCTGGCCCGATCTGCTGCGCGTCGACGCCATCGATAAGTATACCGTCCGCTTCTACAACGCGACGCCGGACGTGACGCTGGAGGGCCGCCTGGCGCGCTACGGCTCCGACATCATGAGCCGCAAGGGCTGGGAAGACGCCGCCAGCTATCTCGACTGGGCCCGCAAGCCGATCACGACCGGCCCCTACAAGGTGGTCGAGTTCCGGCCGGACAATTCGCTCACGCTCGAGGCCCATGACGACTACTGGGGCGGTCGCCCGCCGCTGAAGCGGATCCGCTTCGTCGAGGTTCCCGAGGTGCCGAGCCGTATCGCCGGCCTGCTCTCGGGCCAGTACCAGTTCGCCTGCGACATCCCGCCTGACCAGATCAGCGACATCGAGAAGAACGCCGGCTTCGAGGTGCAGGGCGGCACCATTCTCAATCATCGGCTGACGGTGTTCGACAAGAACCACGCCCAGCTGCAGAA
This sequence comes from Bosea sp. RAC05, assembly GCF_001713455.1. NCBI lineage: Bacteria > Pseudomonadati > Pseudomonadota > Alphaproteobacteria > Hyphomicrobiales > Alloboseaceae > Allobosea > Allobosea sp. RAC05. Next base: position 4,203,237 of record NZ_CP016464.1, on the reverse strand, counting down.
CCCGCTGGTGCGGCGCGCCTTCACCCATGCCATCGACCGGCAGGCCATCGTCGACTCGCTCTGGGCGGGCCGCACCAAGGTGCCGGCCGGCCTGCAGTGGGAATACTACGGCGACATGTTCCACGCCGACTGGACGGTGCCCGAGTACAATCCGAAGCTGGCGGCCGACCTTCTCAAGCAAGCCGGCTACAAGGGCGACCCGATCCCCTACCGCCTGCTGAACAACTACTACACCAACCAGAATGCCACCGCGCAGGTTCTCATCGAGATGTGGCGCTCGGTCGGCCTCAACGTGCAGATCAACTCGGTCGAGAACTGGTCGCAGATCATGCAGCGCAACGACAGCCGTGCGGTGCGCGACTGGTCGAACTCCGCCCCGTTCAGCGACCCGGTGTCGTCGATCGTCAACCAGCACGGGCCCAACGGCCAGCAGCAGCAGATCGGCGAGTGGACCAACACGGAAATGAACCAGCTCTGCGAGGTGCTGGAGACCTCGACCGACCGGGCCCGCCGCCGCACCGCCTTCCGCCGCATGCTGGAAATCTGCGAGCGCGAGGACCCCGCCTATACGGTGCTGCACCAGAACGCGACCTTCACCGCCAAGCCCAGGGCCTTGCAGTGGAAGGCGTCGCCGGCCTTCGCCATGGACTTCCGGCCCGGCAATTATGTTTGAGGCGGGTCGGCAGATGGCCTCCACGCGTCTCACCCTGTCGGGCCTGACGGTCCGCTTCGATGGCGTGACCGTCCTGCACGGCATCGATCTGTCGATCGGCAAGGGCGAGGCGCTCGGCCTCGTCGGCGAGTCGGGATCGGGCAAGTCCGTGACCTGGCTCGCGGCGCTGGGCCTCTTGCCCGGCAAGGCGCGGGTCTCCGGCAGCGCCAGGCTCGATGATCTCGAACTGGTGGGCGCGAGCCCCGCTGCGCTCGACAAGGTGCGCGGCGGTCGCGTCGCCATGATCTTCCAGGACCCGACCAGCGCGCTCAACCCGGTGCTCAAGGTCGGCACGCAGATCGGCGAGGCGTTGTCCCTGCACCGCGGCCTGTCCGGCCGGGCGATCAAGGCCGAGGCCAAGCGGCTGTTCGATCTCGTCGGGATTCCGGATGCGGAGCGGCGCCTCTCGGCCTATCCGCACGAGTTCTCCGGCGGGCAGAACCAGCGCGTCATGATCGCCATGGCGCTGGCCGGCGAGCCCGACATCCTGGTCGCCGACGAGCCGACCACGGCGCTCGACGTGACCATCCAGGCGCAGATCCTCGACCTGATCAACACGGTGCGGCGCGAGATGGGCATGGCGCTGGTGCTGATCAGCCACGATCTCGGCGTCATCGCGGAGACCTGCGACAGGGTCGCGGTGATGTATGCGGGCCGCATCGTCGAGGAAGCGCCGGCCGCCGAGCTGTTCGACGCGCCCCGGCATCCCTACGCTCAGGGTCTGCTGAACTCCCTTCCGCCGCTCGGGGGGCCGCGCCGCAAGCTCGTCTCCATTCCGGGCGTGGTGCCCGATCCCCGCGCGCTGCCCAAGGGCTGCGCCTTCGCCCCGCGCTGCACGCAGGCGGCCGAGATCTGCCGGGAGGTGGTGCCCGCGCTGCGCCACGCCGCGACCGGCCGGCGCGTGGCCTGCGTGTTCGAGCCGGAGGTTCGCGCTCCCGTCGCCGAGCGCGAGCTCGAGCTGGCATGAGCGAAGCCCTTCTCACCGCCACGGATCTGTCGCGGACTTATGGGTCGCGGCGGGGCCTGTTCGGCGCGATCACCCAGGTTCGCGCGGTGAACCGCGTCAGTTTCAGCCTCGCTGCCGGCGAGACGCTCGGCATCGTCGGCGAGTCCGGCTCCGGCAAGTCCACCATGGGCCGCATGGCGCTCGGCCTCGAGGCCCCGGACGAAGGGGAGGTGCGCTTCGCCGGCCTGCCGATGCCGGCTTTCGGCTCGCCCGAATGGCGGGCGCAGCGCGCGCGCATGCAGATGATCTACCAGGACCCGCTCGGCGCGCTCGACCGCCGCCTGCCGGTCATCGTGCAGGTGCAGGAGCCGCTGGACATCCACCGGATCGGCGAACCGGCCCGGCGCCTTCCGCTGGCGCAGGAGATGCTCGCCCGTGTCGGTCTGTCGGCCGAACAGATGACCCGCTATCCGCATGAGTTGTCCGGCGGCCAGCGCCAGCGCGTCGTGCTGGCACGCGCCCTGATGACCAGGCCGGATTTTCTGGTCTGCGATGAGCCCGTCTCGGCGCTCGACGTGTCGATCCAGGCGCAGGTGGTCAATCTCCTCGTCGATCTGCAGGCCGAGTTCGGCCTCGCCATGCTGTTCATCAGCCATGATCTGCGCGTGGTGCGACAGGTCTCCAACCGCGTGGCGGTGATGTATCTCGGCGATTTCGTCGAGGAGGGCGACGCGGACGATCTGTTCGCCGCGCCGCTGCATCCCTATACGCGCGCCCTCGTTTCGGCAGCACCGGTGACCCGGCGCGCCGGCGGGCAGGCGCGGATCGTGCTGACGGGCGAGCCGCCGAACCCGGCCAACCGACCCGGCGGCTGCAGCTTCCATCCCCGCTGTCCGCTCGCCATCGACCGCTGCAAGCGGGAAGCCCCCGTGCTGCGATCCGTCGAACAGGGCTCTGGCCGCCGCGTCGCCTGCCATCTGGTCGAGCCGTCCAGCACGGCAATCGGCAAGGCCGCGTGATGCTGCGCTATTTCGCCATCCGGCTCGGGCGCGCGGCCATCACCATCGCGCTGGTGGTGACCTTCGCCTTCATCGTGCTGCGCCTGTCGGGCGATCCCGCGCAAATCATCCTCGGGCCCGAGGCGCCGCCCGAGGCGATCGCGGCCTTCCGGGCGGCCTGGGGCCTCGATGATCCACTCTGGCTGCAGTATTTCCACTATTTCGGGGCGATCGCCCAAGGCGAGCTCGGCCGCTCGATGCGCGACGGCCGCTCCGCGATCGAACTGGTGGTGGAGCGCATCCCCGTGACGCTGGCGCTGACGCTGCCGGCGCTCGCCATCAAGCTGTGCGTCGGTGTTCCCGCTGGCATCTATGCCGCGCTACATCGCGGCAGCCTGGCCGACCGCGTGGTCATGATGCTCTCGGTGGCGGGCTTCACCATCCCCAGTTTCGTTCTCGGCCTGACGCTGGTTCTGGTCTTCGCGGTCAAGCTCGGCTGGCTGCCCTCGGGCGGGCAGGACAGCTGGCGCCACGCGATCCTGCCCGTGCTGACGCTCGGCATCGGAGGCGGCGCCGTGCTGGCGCGCTTCACCCGCAGCGCCATGCTGGAAGTGCTCGGCCAGTCCTTCATCCGCACGGCCAGTGCCAAGGGCGTGCCCTGGCGCGACGTCATCATCGGCCATGCCCTGCCCAACGCCGCGATCCCGACCGTGACCATCATCGGCTTCATGATCGGCACGCTGATCGCTGGCGCGGTAGTGGTGGAGAGCGTGTTCTCCTGGCCCGGTGTCGGCCGTCTGCTCGTCGTCGCGGTGGCGAACCGCGATCTGGCCGTGGTGCAGTGCATCCTCTTGCTGGTCGCGGCGACGATGGTCACGTCCAACCTCATCGTCGACTTTCTCTACGGCTTCCTCGATCCGCGCCTGCGGCAGACAGTGGGAAAAGCGGCATGAGTGACCAGGTGCTCTCTCCCGCCGCCGCGGGCTTGCCGGCGCGCGGCCGGCGCTGGCCGGGTCAGGACATGCCGCTCGCGGCCAAGATCGCGCTCGTCTGGCTGGTCGCGATGATCGTCATCGCCATCGTCGCGCCGCTGATCAGCCCCTTCGTCTACACCGCGCCGAACCTGCGCAACCGGCTCGTGCCGCCGGGGACGCTGCCCCATATCCTGGGGACCGACGAGCTCGGCCGGGACGTGCTCTCGCGGCTGCTGATCTCGATCCGCATCTCGCTGCTGATTGCCTTCGGAGCCTCGATCATCTCGGCGGTGCTGGGGACGACGCTGGGCTTCCTCGCGGCGTATTTCCGGGGCCTCGTCGAGCAGATCGTGCTGATGCTGGCCGATTTCCAGGCCTCGATGCCCTTCCTGATCCTGGCCCTGTCGGTGCTCGCCTTCTTTGGCAATTCGCTGGCGCTGCTGATCGGCCTGATGGGCCTGTTCGGCTGGGAGCGCTATGCGCGCATCTCGCGCGGGCTGGCCATCTCCGCCAGCGCACAGGGCTACGCCTCGGCCTGCCGGCAACTCGGCGCCTCGCCGATCCGGGTCTATCTGCGCCACATCCTGCCCAACATCGCCTCGACGCTGATCGTCTCGATGACGCTGGTCTTCCCCGAGGTGATCCTGCTCGAAAGCGGCCTGTCCTTCCTCGGGCTCGGCGTGCAGCCGCCGATGACGAGCCTCGGCAACATGGTCGGGTATGGCCGCGAATACATCACGCGGGCCCCCTGGATCATGCTCGCGCCGGCGCTGACCATCGTGTTCACCACGCTGGCCGTCTCCGTCCTCGGCGACTGGCTGCGCGACAAGCTCGATCCCACCCTGAGATAACCTCGCGAACAGGGATCGCGGGTCGTGGCGGTCGACGGGCTGAGGCCCGCCGGGCGGCGCCGGAGCCATGCCGTTCCAGGTGAGATGCGACCGTTGTGTGCCAGCCTGCTGTGCCGCACCCTCGTCGTCCACAAGGTGGTGGCGCAACGCCGCAGCTGGCGATCTCGACCACCGATCCCGGAGAGTTGGCGTAGGCTGGCTGGGGCGGGAGGATTCGAACCTCCGCATGGCGGTACCAAAAACCGCTGCCTTACCGCTTGGCGACGCCCCAACGCGCCGCGCCTTCTAGAACGCGGCGGGGGCGCGCGCAACCGGCCAGATCGTCGCGAGAGGCCCTCCGTCCTCGGCTGCGGCGGTGGCTCCAGACCCGCGCGAGCCGAGGCGCGGGGAGGGCCTGCGGATAATTCGTCACGCAATGCCGCCGCGGCTGTTGCGCCGCGCCGCGGCGCTGGCTATAAGCCCGCCACCAGTTGATCGGAGTGTGGCTCAGCCTGGTAGAGCACCTCGTTCGGGACGAGGGGGTCGCAGGTTCAAATCCTGCCACTCCGACCAAAATTTCCCGGGACATCGCAAGACGTTCGGAGACAGGCCCTCAGGGGCCTTTTTCTTTGGCGCCGGCCCTGGCGGCCGTCAGCGCCCGTCCGGCGTCATCGCCATCACGCGGTCGAAGCCGCGCTCCCGTGTGAAGAGACAGCGCAGCTTCTTGACGCCCTCGCGGCCCTTGTCGACGGTGCCGTCGATCTGAAAGCCGCCCTCGGCCGAGGGCCCGACGCGCGCTGCGAGCTCGATCCGGCGCGGGCTGACGCCGTACATCGGCGCCGCCTCGGCCCGGCAGCGGTCGCGGAGCCTCGCGTCCGAGACGCCGGCACTGCTCCCGCCCGGCCTGCCGGTGATCTCGATCGACAGCGTGTGGCGGCAGGTCTCGTTGCGGCGGGCCGCGTTCCTCATCAGTGAAACCTGTGCGCGATAGGTCCCGGCCTGAGTCGCCGTCTGCCCGAATGCGTTGCCGGCGACCGAGCCGATATGGACCGCCTCGTCGGCGCCCGGCGCGTAGACGTTGAGAGTGCAGGAGCGGTTCGACGGCGTGAACAGCATCTGCAGCGTCTGCCCGGCGACCGTCTCGAAGGTGTAGTTGACTCCCCGGTCGCCCCGGATCGAGCCCTTGACGGTGGCTGCGGTCGCACCGGGCTGGAACCGGACCGGCACGGTCCGATCCTCGGCGAGAGCCGATGGGCCGGGCGCCATCGCGAGGGCCGTCATGGCGATGGCGAGGCGCGCGATCATGGTCTTCCCCCAGCGAGGTCTTCTCCCCGGATCATCGCCGTCGACAGCCGAGGCGGCAAGAGAGGAGACCGTCGTTCCGATGATGGTCATTTGCCCGACGAAGCTCTAGAAACGCGCAACAGCATCACGGGCATCATCATGAAGCGCGCTTTCCAGCTCCTCGGTATCCTCGGCCTGGCGACCCTGCTCGCCGGCTGCGACAAATGCGGCAATCTCGGCCCCTTCTTCACCGGGCCGGAGCAGAAGACCTGCACGAGTTCGACGCCGCAGGGCTGAGCGTCCTCCCCATCAGGCGGACATGAAAAAGGCCGGGCTCGCGCCCGGCCTCGATCATCTCGTCGCTGCGGCGCGCTCAGCCGCGGCGCTGCAGGACCGACCAGCCGGCGCGGGCGAGGCAGGCGACCAGCGCCAGCTTCAGCAGATCGCCCAGGATGAAGGGCTGCACGCCGAAGGCGAAGGCCTTGGCGAAGCCGATGCCGGTGGTGCCGGCGGCCATCTGTGCGCCCAGCGCCAGCCAGCCAAAGCCCAGCGCCATCATCACCACCTCGGCGGCGACGAGGCCGCCGACGAGGCGCGGCAACGAGGCGCCGCGAACGGCGGCCCAGCCGGCGATAGCCGCGGCGGCGACGAAGCCGACCAGGAAGCCGCCCGTCGGGCCGACGAGGTAGAGCGGGCCGGCGGCGACCGGCGGGGTGTTGGTGAAGACCGGCAGGCCGGCGAGGCCATAGGCGATGTAGAGCGCCACGGTGGCGGCGCCGAGCCGCGAGCCAAAGGCGGCGCCGACGCCGAAGACGACCAGCGTCTGCAGCGTCATCGGCACCGGCCAGAACGGCACCTTGATCTTGGCGGCCAGCACGAGGAGCAGGCTGCCGGCGACGGCGAGCGCAATGTTGCGCAGGAGCGCGGCGCGCGGGCCGGAGACGGCAGGGAGGGCCGCATGGGCCAGCGTCGGAGCCTGGAGGGGAAGCATCTGCGCCATGGGCGTGTCGTCCTGTCTGCAATGGCCGCGCTGCGCGGCCGGCTTTTCCGTCTATAGAAAATGCGGCAAAGCCCCACAAGCCGCGCGGCCCGCGCAGGCTTGCCCGGCGGCCCTGCGGAAACAGGCATGAGCGACGACATCGAATTCGACCGCAGCGCGACGGCTCCTCCCGGCGAGGTGGTGCAACTCTCGCCGCGGGTGCGGCGGCTGATCGCCGGCAATGGCGGGCCGATGACCTTCACCGGCACCTGCAGCTACATCGTCGGGCAGGGCAAAGTCGCGATTATCGATCCGGGGCCGGAGGACGCGGCGCATCTGGCGGGGCTGCTTTCTGCGGTCTCCGGCGAGACGGTGAGCCATATCGTCGTGACGCACACCCATCGCGACCATTCGCCCGGTGCGCGGGCGCTGAAGGCGGCGACGGGGGCGGAGATCGTTGGCTGCGGGCCGCACCGGCCCTTCCGCGATCTTGCCGCGGGCGAGGCCACCCGCCTCGACGCCGCCGCGGATTCCGAGCATGCGCCGGACCGGCTGATGGCGGAGGGTGACGGGGTGACGGGGCCGGGCTGGAGCCTCCTGGCGATCGAAACGCCCGGCCATACCGCCAATCATCTCGCCTTCGCGCTGCCCGAGGAGGAAACGCTGTTTTCCGGCGACCATGTCATGGCGTGGTCGACCACCATCGTCGCCCCGCCGGACGGGTCGATGGCAGCCTATATGGCCTCGGTCGAGAAGCTGCGCGGGATGGAGCATGCGCTCTACCGGCCGGGCCATGGCGGGCCGGTGACCGAGCCGCAGCGCTTCCTGCGCGGGCTGGTGCAGCACCGGCGGCAGCGCGAGTCGGCGATCCTCGGCCGGGTGCGGGCCGGTGACGAGCGCATTTCCGCGATGGTGCCGCCGATCTATCAGGGTCTGCCGCCCGCCTTGCACGGCGCCGCCGCGCTCTCCGTGCTGGCCCAGCTCGAGGATCTCGTTCTGCGCGGGCTCGTTTCCTGCGACGAGGCGGTGCCGGGGCTCGGCAGCCGCTACCGCACGGCCTGAACCTCAGCGCGATTCGACCAGCAGTTCGACCTCCTCAGCGAAGGCGGCGATCCGGGCCGCGTTGATGCCGAGATCGTGGGGGCCGATGCGCGATGCCGAGCGGATGTCGATGCGGCTGCCGTCGGCGCGCGGGCGGATGCGAATGGTGATGTCCTCGGCGGTGCGCAGCAGGCGCGCGCGGGCGACCGCCTCGATGCGCCCGGCGCCGCTGCGCCCGCCGGGGCGCGTCGCCTCCAGCACCTGCCAGCCGCGGGCCAGCGCCGCGCGGCGGGCGATGTCGAAGGCCGTCTCGGCGGGTACCTCGAGCACGATCGGCACCGTCTTGGGATAGGCCCGGCGCTGCAGGCGGCGCCGCTCGGCGGGAACGTCGGGCGGCACGCGCCCGGCACGGGCGTCCAGCGCCGCGCGCGAGCGGCTGAAGGCCGGCGGATCGTCGATGTCGGTCGAGATGTCGGCCAGCGCCGGCAGGGTGACGAGCCTGAAGACGACATAGGCGGCCGGAACCAGCATCAGCACGCCCATCAGGAAGGCGCCGGCCGCCATGCCGACGCCGCGATGGCCGGACTGCCAGATCCGGGCGAAGGCCACGAGCGACAGCAGGAGCGCCAGCAGGGCGACGCCATAGGCGGCGGCGACGGGTGCGAGACCTTCCAGCGTCGGCTCGCCGCTGCGGAAGACGAGCAGGGCGAGCACCAGCACCGCCAGCGCAAACCAGGCCAGCCGCCGGCTCCAGAGCGCGGCGCGCGAGACAGGCTCCTCGAAGACGAGACGGCGATGCATGGGCCAGTGGTGCAACCGTCGCTGCGGGAAGGCAAGCCGGCCTGGTCCGACCGCGTGCGATTCGGCCGGCCGTGAAAGGGCGGCAGGCTCAGTTGTAGGACTTCCAGTTCAGCGAGCGGCGCTTCGCCTCGGCGAGCTGCGCGGCCGTATAGACATGCCGCTTCAGGATCCGGAGATAAATCTCCTTCGGGACGCGATTGGGGTTGGGGCCGATGAGCTCGCGGTTGGCGTCCCAGATCAGCGGCCACATGTGGTGGGTGCCGTAGTAGCTCATCGACACCTTCGAGAGCATCGCCCCCTGCGCCGGGACATAGTGCATCGCCATCACGTCGGAGGCCGGCGGAGGCCCCGGCGAGGGATTGGGCGGCAGCGGCCCGGCATTGCGGTCCGCGAGGAAGGCGTCGAAATCGGCCTGCAGCCTGGCAACAGGCACCGAGGGATTCAGGGTGATCATGGCGGCCGCTCGGACGACCACGGCGGCGAGCGGGCCGAATTTGTCGAGCTGGTTTGCCAATGATGGGTCCAGCGCCCAGTTGTGGATGTTCAGGATCGGCTCGTTCGTGAGCCGGAAGCTCACGCCATAGCGGCGTCCGAGATCGTCGAGATTTGAGAAGACACCTGCGCGATCGAATATCTTGACGCTGCCCCCGCTTCGCCCGACGACGATGAAGTGGCCGACCCGGTTGCCCTTAAGGGTGGTGCCGTCGATGAAGGCGAGTGTGACGCCATCGACACCTCGCGCATGGGTCGCCAAATCCTGCCATGTCCTGATGACGCGACCCGACGTCTCGCTGACACGGGCGCCCAAGTCCCGCAGGGCCGTGTCGATGTCGGTGATGGTCATCCCCTTGCGTGAAATGGCGTCGAGTGGACGGCCCGCCTTCCTGGCGATTTCCACAAGCGGCACGGGAATGGCCTGGCCCGTCCGCTGCATGGCCTGCGCGGCTGCAATCAGACCGCAGACCCCGCCCCTGATCCGCCTCCAGATGGCGAAATTGGACAGTCTCTGGGCGACGCTGCCGACGAAGGGGACCAGCAGGTTGCCGGTTCCTCGAACCACCTTGCCGACCGGGGTGACGCTGAGAAGACGCAGGACGTCCTCGGCGACGCCGAGCTTGCTGCCTTCGGCTGCGCCGGTCCCCAGCTGCATCATGTCCAGCGCGAGCATCTCTGGGACCCGGAGCGGCGCCATCGAAATATCCTCGATGGTGGCGTTCATTGTCGCCATCAGCACGACGGCGAAATTCTCGGGATGGGCGTCGATCCAGGCCTTGGCGTGGACATGCCGGCTCGGCTCGATGAAATTCCTGCGGTAGAATTCCGCCAGTTCGGCTGCGACATACATGGGCGTGCCCCTTGGCTGAGGAAGCGATGGGGACGATCCTGGCATGACGCAGGACAGGGGCCTGTTTCGTGCGGAACAAGCGGGCTCGCCTGTGCCGTCGAGATGGTTTAGCGGTGATCTGTCGAACCGAGGGGGACTGCCGCTTGCCTGCACGAGACGCCGCTGCCGACGCCTTGTCCGCCGAACCGGACCGCGTCTGGTTCCGGTTCATGCGGTTGCACCAGCGCATGCTCGGCCAGATGACGGGCCGGATCAGGGCGCTGGGCCTGTCGATCCCGCAATTTGATCTGCTGTCGACGCTGACGGAACGCGAGGGCATCAGCCAGAACGAGCTGGCGGAGCGGCTCTACGTCACCAAGGGCAATGTCTCGGGGCTGGTCGACCGGCTGGTGCAGGCCGGCCTCGTCGAGCGGCGCGCCATCGCCGGGGACCGGCGCTCCTACGCCATGCACCTGACGCCGGAGGGCCGCCGGCTGGCGGAGGCCGGCATCAAGGCGCAGCGCGACTTCGTGGCGCAGACGCTCGGCAAGCTGCCGGAGCAGGACCTGGCGGAGCTCGACCGGCTGGTGCTGGCCTGGCGCGACCTGGCCAGGGCCGCCGACGAGGGCTGACGGCGGCTCAGGCACTGGCGCGCGACACCTTCTCCAGCGTCCTGCGGCCGCCGGGCAGGTCGCGCAGGACGAGGCGTTCATCGGCCGCGATCTCGCCCAGCGGGATCTCGCCGGTCGACAGGATCGCGGTGGCGACCTTGTTGGCGAAGACGATCACCGGGCGGTCGCCGGCCGCCGCCCAGCGCCTGAGCTGGCCGAGATAGGGCTCCTTGCGCCAGGCCTGCGCGGCGCCGGGATCGACCTGGACGAAGAGCCAGCGCGTCGCCGGGTCCATCGTCAGCACGAAGCGGGCGCGGTCCGGCTTCCACTCCGGCCCGAGAAAATCCTGCGTCATCCACAGGCAGAAGAAGGCCCGGCAATGCTGCGGGCGGGTTTCGTGGATGCCGCAGCCACGGCCCGGCAGGCAGTGCCGGCACCAGGTACCGGCCTGGCTCTCGACGGCGGGCACCTCGTAGACCTTGCAGCACAGGGTGCAGCTGCCGCAATCGCGGCCCGGCGCGGGCCGGTTCACCATCGAGGTCGGGTCGATCATCATCGCTTCTTTAGAATGAGCCTTAAACCGCCGCACCATGCCGCCGCGGCCTGCCAGTGGCAAGCATCGCCCGGATTGTCGCAGGGGGAGCAAGTCACCTGGCGATATCGCCATCAAATCTCAGTTTTTGATCATGCTTCGATAGTAGTTTTTTAGGTTTCTATCCGATTGAAGTCTTATGCGTTTCAGAACGTAACCGATCGGCCAGAACATTCGTCCCGTTTTTCCTCGGATCACGGAGAAATCACCTTCGCCAAGCGACCCGGTGCCCCATTCGCCGCCGCGCGCGGTGATGAAGACCCAGCCGATGTAACTGCCATAGGCCTTGGCCATGGTCGATAGCTCTTCCTCGCTCGGCCTCGGCACTGTGCTGCGGTAAGAGGCGCTCAACTGGGCGAGGATCCGCTCGACATTGGCGATACTGGCCTCGCTCCCGTCCAACGCGAGGTTGAAATGGCGTCGCGCATGATCGACGGCATCCTTCGCGTAAGCGGCCGTGATGTAGCCGATGCGTGGGTCGCGATCGAACACCTGGGCGACGGCAGGCGCCATCTGGCCTGCAAGGGCCAGTGTCAGTCCGCACAGCAGCCGGGCCATGAGTGTCTGGACCGTCATGAACTCCGCCTGGTGTGCCCAATCTCGATGGCATGATTCCTACAAGCCGCCGATCAACAATCAACTGCCGCGGCAGCGACCCGCTCCGGCGTTGATATCGCGCGTATCGGCGCAGCCCTGCGGCAGAGTCTGCGTCGGGTTGCGATAAAATCGCTGAGAGCTTGCGCCGGCCGCGGTCTATGCTGACCGAAGACGCCACTCGCATCAGGGGAACCGCAGGATGCTGTCCAACCTCGCCGTCCGGGACATCGAGACCCTCGTCCACCCCTATACGAACCTCGCGACCCACCGCGAGACGGGTCCGCTCGTGCTGGAGAGCGGCAAGGGCGTGTATGTCTACGACAGCGCCGGCAAGGAGTATCTGGAGGGCATGGCGGGGCTCTGGTGCACCGCGCTCGGCTATTCCAACCAGGAGCTGATCGAGGCCGCCTACGAGCAGATGAAGAAGCTGCCGTTCCAGCACATCTTCGGCGGGCGCAGCCACGACCCGGCGATCGAGCTGGCGGAGAAGCTGAAGGAGATCGCGCCGGTTCCGATCTCCAAGGTGTTCTACGGCGCCTCCGGCTCGGATGCGAACGACACCCAGATCAAGATCGTATGGTACATGAACAACGCGCTCGGCCGGCCGCAGAAAAAGAAGATCATCTCGCGGCTGAAGGGCTATCACGGCGTCACCGTCGCCTCGGCCTCGCTGACCGGCCTGCCCAACAACCACATCGACTTCGACCTGCCGCTGCCCGGCATCCTCCACACCTCCTGCCCGCATCACTACCGCTTCGCCGAGCCCGGCGAGAGCGAGCAGGATTTCTCCTCGCGCATGGCCGCCGAGCTGGAGGAGATGATCCTGCGCGAGGGGCCCGACACGGTTGCCGCCTTCATCGCCGAGCCGGTGATGGGCGCGGGTGGGGCGATCACGCCGCCGGCCGGCTATTTCGAAAAGATCAACGCCGTGCTGGCGAAGTACGACATCCTGTTCATCGCCGACGAGGTCATCACCGGCTTCGGCCGCACCGGCAACATGTTCGGCACGACCACCTATGGTCTGGCCGCCGACACGCTTTCCTGCGCCAAGCAGATCACCTCGGCCTATTTCCCGCTCAGCGCGGTGATGATGAACGAGCGGGTCTACGAGGTCCTGGTCGACCAGAGCCGCAAGATCGGCACCTTCGGCCACGGCAACACCTATGCCGGCCACCCGGTCGGCTGCGCGGTCGCGGTCAAGACGCTGGAGATCTACCAGCGCGACAAGATCGTCGAACATGTCCGCAGCGTCTCGCCGACCTTCCTGCGCCGTCTGACCAAGCTCGAGGAGCATCCGCTCGTCGGCGAGGCCCGAGGCGTCGGCCTGATCGGCGGCGTCGAGCTGGTTCGCGACAAGGCGACCAAGGCCGCCTTCGAGATCAAGAAGGGCGTCGGGCCGAAGTCGGTCTTCTTCGCGCAGCAGGAGGGCCTGATCCTGCGGGCGATGGGCGATCGCGTCGCCTTCTGCCCGCCGCTGATCATGAAGGAGGCGGAGATCGAAGAGATGTTCGACCGCTATGGGCGCGCCCTCGACAAGACGCTCGCCTGGGCCAAGGCGGAAGGGCTGCTCGCGGCCTGACGGCGCCCGGCGGCACGCTGCCGCAGGGCGAGCGTGCCGATCGTTCATGATTGTGGCGCAGGTTGGCCGCGCGACACAATTTGCCCTGATCGCATCACGATCATGCCGTCTTGGAGTCCCGATCTCGGGTCAGCTTGCGATGCGGCGACGGACCCGTCGTCGCATCTGCAGCCAACCCAGTCGGAACCCATGACGACCCCGTCTCACACCCGCCGCGCGATTCCCGCCCATGCGAGTTTCCACGATGCTCATGCCCGGGAGGCCTATTCGTCCTGGTTCAAGCCCATCGCGCTCCCCGCACTGGCCGCCGGAACAAGGCGGGCTCCGGCTGCGTTGGATCACCGTGCGAAGGATGCACCATCCCGGCTTGCCGGTGTCCTTCGCAACGGCTTTGACGACTGACCTTCGCGATTTCTTCGAGACCCTCCATGCTTGACCGGCGCAGCGTCCTTCGGACCCTCGCCGGTCTTTTTTTGGCCGTGACGGGCACCGGCGCCTATGCCGCGATCTGGGAGCCGGGGCGCCAGGCGATCACGCGCTACCGGCTGACGCCGCGGGGCTGGCCCGAGGGGCGCAGGCTGCGGCTGGCGGTGCTGTCGGACCTGCACATCGGATCCCTGCACGTGCCCCTGGCGCGTGTCTCCGAACTCGTCGCCGCGACCAATGCGCTCAAGCCCGATCTGACGCTGCTGCTCGGCGATTTCGTCGCCAGCCGCCGGCGCTTCGCCTTGGACCCCGCCATGGCGGACTGGGCGGCCGAACTCGCCAGGCTTGAGACCCGCGACGGTGTCTTCGCCATTCTCGGCAATCACGACTGGTGGCATGACGAGCCGACGCAGGCGCTGCGGGCGGGGCCGACGCAGGTCGGCCAGGCCCTGGAGCGCGCCGGCATCCCCGTGCTGGAGAACCGCGCGGTGCGGCTGTCCAGCCAGGCGGGCCCGCTCTGGCTGGCCGGCCTCGGCGATCAGCTCGCCTTCCTGCCGCGGCTGCGCGGGCGCCCGCACGGCATCGATGATCTCGCCGGCACGATGGCGCAGATCACCGATGACGGGGCGCCGGTGATCCTGATGGCGCATGAGCCCGACATCTTCGCGCGCATGCCGGAGCGCGTGTCGCTGACGCTGTCGGGCCACACCCATGGCGGCCAGGTCCGGTTTCTGGGCTGGGCGCCGATCGTGCCGTCGCGATACGGCAACCGCTATGCCTATGGCCATGTCCGCGAGGACGGGCGCGACCTCGTGGTGTCCGGCGGGATCGGGACGAGCCAGTTGCCGATCCGCTTCGGGATTCCGCCCGAGATCGTGCTGATCGAGCTGGGCTGAGCGGGGCGCGCCGGCCCCGCGCTCAGGTGACGATGACCTTGGTGCCGTTGGGCACGCGGTTGAACAGGTCGATCACGTCGATGTTGCGCATCCGGATGCAGCCGGAGGAGGCGGAACGGCCGATCGTCTCGGGCTCGTTGGTGCCGTGGATGCGATAGAGCGTGTCACGGCCGTTCTGGTAGAGATAGAGCGCGCGGGCGCCGAGCGGATTGTCGGGGCCGCCGTCCATGCCGCCGGCGCGCGGGGCGAGATGCGGCCAGCGGGCGATCATCTCGGCCGGCGGCGTCCAGCGCGGCCATTCCGCCTTGCGCTGCACGATGGCCTCGCCGGTCCAGCCGAAGGCCTCGTCGCCGGTGGCGACGCCGTAGCGGATCGCCTTCTTGTTCGGCAGGACGTAATAGAGATACTTCTCCTTGGTATCGACGACGATCGTGCCGGGCGCCTGGCCGGTGGGGTCGGAGATCTCATAGGGAAGGTGGGTGAGTTGGTGTTCGAATTTCGGCACCAGCGCGATGTATTCGGCATCGCGTGACGACAGAGCCGGAGCGTTGACGCTCTTGTACTGGCAAGCCCCCAGCAGGGTCGACATCGCCAACGCGAGGATCACGGTCTGTTTCATGACGTCCACCAGACGGCCTGCAAGCCATCCTTATGATGAATTCAGGGTTAACGCTTGGTATCCACCGGCTGCAGGGGCGGCACGACCGAACGAGCCCTGCTCTAGGCCGGAAACGGGGGGCGTGCAATTTGGGTTCCGCGCAGGGACGGTCCACCCTGCTTTTCGCACCGCACCGTGGCCGTATGGTCACGCTTTCTCCGTCCGCCCATCCGAAAGCGCCCCGTCGTGACGACCTTGCTGATCACCCATCCGTCCAGTCTGG
Source organism: Bosea sp. RAC05 (assembly GCF_001713455.1). Classification (NCBI taxonomy): domain Bacteria; kingdom Pseudomonadati; phylum Pseudomonadota; class Alphaproteobacteria; order Hyphomicrobiales; family Alloboseaceae; genus Allobosea; species Allobosea sp. RAC05. Next base: position 4,187,766 of record NZ_CP016464.1, on the reverse strand, counting down.
CGCATGAGACGCCACCGGGCCATCCGGAGCGGCCGGATCGCATCCGGGCGGTCGAGGCCGCGCTGGAGAGCGAGCGCTTCGCGCCGCTGATTCGCGAGACCGCCATGGCGGGTACGCTCGACCATGTCGTGCTGTGCCATCCGCGCGATTTTGCCGAGGAGGTGCTGGCCGCCTCGCCCGCCAGCGGGCTGGTGCCGTTCGACGCCGACACGACGATGTCGCCGGGGACGGTCGATGCGGTGATGCATGGCGTCGGCGGCGCTGTGCAGGCGGTGGACGAGGTGATGACGGGGCGCGTGGCCAATGCCTTCAGCGCCACCCGGCCGCCGGGCCACCATGCCGAGAGCGTCAAGGCGATGGGGTTCTGCTTCTTCAACCAGGCGGCGATCGCGGCGCGGCATGCGCAGCGCGTCCATGGGGCGGAACGCGTCGCGATCATCGACTGGGACGTCCATCACGGCAACGGCACCCAGGAGATCTTCTGGAGCGATCCGAGCGTGCTCTACGCCTCGAGCCACGAGATGCCGCTCTATCCGGGCACTGGTGCCCTGTCCGAGCGCGGAGCCCATGGCACGATCGTCAACGCGCCCCTGAGCGCTGGAGACGGTTCCGACATTTTCCGCGAGGCGATGGAGAGCGTGCTGCTGCCGCGGATCGCCGCGTTCTCGCCCGATTTGATCATCATTTCGGCGGGATTCGATGCGCATTGGCGTGATCCGCTCGCCAACCTCAATCTGAAGGAAACCGACTTCGCCTGGGCGACGCAGCAGCTGATGGAGATCGCGGACCGGCGCTGCGGCGGGCGCATCGTTTCCGTGCTGGAGGGGGGCTATGATCTGGAGGGCCTGTCGCGCTCTGCGGCGGCGCATGTCATGGCGCTGATGCGTGGGTGACGCTCGGTCGCATGGGCTGAAGCGTCACGTTCATCATGGGTTCAGAGGTCTGCGGGCAGGAGAAGCGTGAGCGTGCGGGGCTGCGGTGCGGCACCCGCCCGGCCGGGGGAATCGACCGGGAAGACCGCATCGGGTTGCAGGTTTTCCGGCACAATCGAGGTGCGCGACGGCTGCGTCGGATCGGGGAGGGCGCCATCCGCGTCGCTTCGCGAGACGGGTGGGCGGCGCGCAGCAGGGCGCGATGAACGACATGACCACTCTGTCGGCCACGACAGGCCAGGCGAGCCCGACCGTCGTCGCCATGATGGCGGGCGAGAAGCGACCCGAGCTGTTGCGCGACGAGGTGCTGGGCGAGATCCTGGCCGCCACCGTCCAGGCCCGCGGCGGTCATCCCGCCCTTGTCGATGGCACGCGTCGGCTGAGCTATGACGAGGTCTGGGCCGCCGCGGGGCGGCAGGCGCGCGGGCTTGAGCTGCTGGGCGTCGGGCCGGGCGATCTCGTCGGCCTGTGGATGCCGCGCGGCATCGACCTTCTGATCGCCCAGATCGCCATCACGCGGGCCGGCGCGGCCTGGGTGCCCTTCGATGCCGAGGCGCCGGTCGAGCGCATCGCGGTCTGCCTGACCGATGCGCAGGCCAAGGGCCTCGTCACCTGCGCGGCCTGGACGGGCCGGGCCGCTGCCACCGGGCGCAGCGTCTGGACGCCGGAGGCACTGTCACAGGCCGATGACGGGCATCCGATGCCCGCTCGGGCGGCCGGCCTGACGCGCGAGCATCCGGCCTATCTGATCTACACCTCCGGCTCGACGGGAACGCCGAAGGCGATCGTCATCAGCCATCGCAACATCTGCCACTTCCTGCGCTCGGGGAACGCGCTCTACGGCATCGGCCCCGACGACGTGGTCTTCCAGGGCGCCTCGGTCGCCTTCGACCTGTCGATGGAGGAGATCTGGACGCCCTATCTCGCCGGCGCGACGCTCTTCGTCGCCTCGCCGGAGATGATGGGCGATGCCGAGAAGCTGCCGGCGATCCTGACGCAGGCCGGCGTGACCGTGATCGACACGGTGCCGACGCTGCTCGGCATCCTGCCGGCCGATGTGCCCTCGCTGAAGCTGATCCTGCTCGGCGGCGAGGCGCTGCCGCCCGCGACCGTGCAGAAATGGTCGCAGCCGGGGCGCCGCATCCTCAACACCTATGGCCCGACCGAGGCGACCGTGGTGGCGACGGCAGCCGAGGTGCGGCCCGGCGAGACGGTCACCATCGGCCGGCCGATCGCCAACTACACGGCCTATGTCGTCAACGAGGCGATGGCTCTGGTCGGCCCCGGCGAGCAGGGCGAACTCCTGATCGGCGGGCCTGGCGTGGCGCGCGGCTATCATGGCCGGCCCGAGCTCACCGCCGAGAAGTTCATCGCCAATCCGTTCGGCCAGCCCTTCGGGCCCGAGGACCCGTTGCTCTACCGCTCGGGCGACGCGGTGAGCGTCGACGAGGCCGGCAACATCGTCTTCCACGGGCGCATCGACGACCAGATCAAGATCCGCGGGTTCCGCGTCGAGCTCGGCGAGATCGAATCGAAGCTGGCCGAGGAGCCCGGCGTCAACCAGGCGGCCGTGGTGATGCGGACCGATGACGAGATCGAGCGTCTCGTCGCCTTCGTCGTCGCCGAGCCGGGCGTCGCCGTGGACGGGGCCGTGCTGCGCGCGGCGCTGCGCGACAAGCTGCCGCCCTACATGGTGCCGGCGCATTTCGAGGCTGTCGGGTCGCTGCCGCGCATGGTCTCCGGCAAGGTCGACCGGCGCATGCTGAAGGCGGCGCCGCTGACGGCGCCGAGCGCCCAGGGCGAGCAGGAGCCGCCGCGCAACGCCACCGAGGCTGCGCTGCTGGACGCCGCCAAGCGCGTGCTGGGCGCGTCGAGCCTGCCGCTGGAGGCCGACTTCTTCGTCGATCTCGGCGGCCACTCGCTCCTGGCGGCGCGCTTCATCTCGATCGTCCGCGAAACGCCTGCCTATGCCGGCATCACGCTGCAGGACGTCTATGGCGCGCGCACCCTGCGCGGCATGGCCGCGCTTCTCGACGGGCGCGGCATCGCCGAGGCGCAGGACCTCTCCTTCACCCCGCCGCCCTTCCTGCGCCGCTTCCTCTGCGGCCTGGCCCAGGCGGCGGTGCTGCCCGTCATCATCGGCCTCGCCACGACGCAGTGGCTCGGCATCTTCGTCACCTACATGCTGCTGTCGGGCGAGGATCTGCCGCTGGTCTGGCAGATCTTCGCGCTTCTGGGCGTCTATGTCGGCATCACGATCGTCACGGGTTTCATCGCCATCGGCTTGAAGTGGCTCGTGCTGGGGCGGACGAAACCGGGCGTCTATCCGCTCTGGGGCGTCTATTATTTCCGCTGGTGGTTCGCCTCCCGCATCGCCGGCCTGGTCCATCTGAAATGGCTGCAGTCCTCGCCGGTGATGCGCGTCTACTGGCGGTTGCTCGGCGCCAAGGTCGGTCGCGACGTGATCATCTCCGATTACGAGGCGGGGGCGATCGACCTGATCAGCATCGGAGACGGCGCCTCGCTGGGCGCCAAGACGACCTTCGCCAATGCCGAGGCGATCGGCGACAAGCTGGTCATCGGCCGGATCACCATCGGCAAGGACGTCTATGCCGGGTCCTCCGTCGTCTTCGGCCATGACTGCGTCGTCTCCGACCATGCCGAGCTGCTCGACCTGACGACCGTGCCGGTTGGTGGAGTGATCGGCGAGGCGGAGATCTGGGACGGTTCGCCCGGGCGCAAGATCGGCATGGTCGATCTGGCGGCCCTGCCGCCGCAGGCCGAAGCGAGCCCCCGTCGGCGCGCGGGGATGACGGCCTTCTACATTCTGATGCTGATCGTGCTGCCGCCGGTCAGCCTGCTGCCGATCTTCCCGGCCTTCATGCTGTTCGACAAGATCGACGACTGGATCTCGACCTGGTCGGAGATCAGCTATCTCTGGTATCTGCCGCTCCTGACCTGGCCCACCGCGATCGGCCTGATCACGCTGACGGTGTTCCTGATCGCGGGCCTGCGCTGGGCGATCCTGCCGCGGGTCTCCTCGGGGTCCTACTCGATCCACTCCGCGTTCTTCGCTCGCAAATGGACGGTCGGCCTGGCGACGGAGGTGACGCTCGAGACGCTCTCCTCGCTGTTTGCGACGATCTACATGCGGGCCTGGTACCGGATGATGGGCGCGGCGATCGGCAAGGGCTCGGAAATCTCGACCAATCTGTCGGGTCGCTACGACGTCACCGGCATCGGTGCCGGCAACTTCATCGCCGACGAGGTCGTCTTCGGCGATGAGGACATGCGGCGCGGCTATATGCGCCTCGAAATGACCCGAACCGGCGACCAGGTCTTCGTCGGCAACGATGCCGTCGTGCCACCGGGCGCGCAGATTCCCGACCGCGTGCTGATCGGCATCAAGTCGAAGCCGCCCGCCAATGACCGCATGCAGCCGGGTGATACCTGGTTCGGCTCGCCGCCGATCCAGCTGCCGAACCGGCAGAAGGTCGATCTCGGGGCGAACTGGACCTACCGGCCGTCCTGGCAGAAGCAGACGCTGCGCGGCCTGTTCGAGGCGCTGCACACCTCCTTCCCGGCGATGCTGTTCATCACCTTCGGAACGATCGCTGTCGATCTCGTCCTGCAGGAGCGGATCAACCAGCGCGACTGGCTGGGGCTCGTCCTGTCCTTCATGGCGGTCGCCGTGCTCATCGCCGTGGCGCAGGCGCTGATCTGCATCGCGATCAAATGGCTGATGATGGGCGTCTACAAGCCGCTGATGAAGCCGATGTGGTCGTGGTGGGCGATGCGGACGGAGTCCATTGCCGTCCTCTATTCCGGCCTCGGCGGGAAGGTGCTGTTCGAATATCTGCGCGGCACGCCGTTCCTGCCCTGGTTCCTGCGGCTGTTCGGCGCCAAGTTCGGCAAGGGTGTCTGGATGGACATGACCGACATCACCGAGTTCGATTGCGTCACCGTCGGCGATTTCTGCCAGATCAACGCCCATTCCGCCCTGCAGACGCATCTCTACGAGGACCGCGTCATGAAGGTCGGCCGGGTGCATCTCGGCAAGGGCGTCTGCGTCGGGGCGGCGGCGACGGTGCTCTATGACACCCGCGTCGGGGATTTTGCCCAGATCGGATTGCTCACCGTCATCATGAAGGGCGAGAACCTGCCGGCGCATACGCGCTGGGAGGGCGCACCGGCCGTGCCGGCGCAGCAACACTGACAAACGATTAATTTCTGTAGGTTGCGCTGGATCGCCGCATCAAGTGAATATCCTTTCGGGCGACTTTCGCCCTGGAGGTTATGATGAAGACGCCTGTGCTAACTGGTTTTGCTTTGCTGGCAATTGTCTTGGGTGGCTGCAATACCGTCGAACGTCGCCAAACGAAGATGAACACATCGGTCGTGGCCGCCAGTATGGCGATGTACACGCAGGGCTCCTGTTGGGCCTGGGAGACACCTGAGGTTTCCGTTGCCACGCCACCGTCACATGGGCGCGTAACTCATGCGCTCGTCAAGCGGCAGATCCACGAGCCAGGCTCGAAGTGTCATGGACAACCGGTGGAAGCTCGTGTGTCGACCTACACACCCAATCCCGGCTTTCGCGGTCAAGACAAATTCTCGCTGAACTATCAGGGTATTTGGAATGATGCCGGCGCGCGCATGTCGATGGGGAAGGAAATCGTCGTCGACGTCCAGTAACGCCTGCCAGCTTGGCGCGAATACTCGACGCAGCCCAAACTGCGGGGCTCGCGCCAAGCAACTTCGCCGAACGCAGCGCGAGCGGTCTCGCCACGTTGCGGCATGGGTCATGGGTTTCGCGGCCAGGCAATCCAGCATAAAGAACGCGCCATCACCGCGTCAGGCTTCCCCATGTCCCACAACTCGTTCGGCCATCTCTTCCGCGTCACGACCTTCGGCGAGAGCCATGGGCCGGCCATCGGCTGCGTGGTCGATGGCTGCCCGCCGCTGATCCCGCTGAGCGAGGCCGACATCCAGGGCGATCTCGACCGGCGCAGGCCCGGCCAGTCGCGCTTCACCACGCAGCGCCAGGAGCCCGATCAGGTCCGCATCGTCTCGGGCGTCTTCGCGCGGGAGAGCGACGGCGTGCAGGTCACGACCGGCACCTCGATCGGCCTGATGATCGACAATGTCGACCAACGCTCGAAGGACTATTCCGAGATCAAGGACAAGTACCGGCCGGGGCATGCCGATTTCACCTATGACGTGAAATACGGCATCCGCGACTATCGCGGCGGCGGGCGCTCCTCGGCGCGCGAGACGGCGATGCGGGTGGCGGCGGGCGCGATCGCGCGCCGGGTCGTGCCCGGCATGATCGTGCGCGGGGCGCTGGTCCAGATGGGCCCGCACAAGATCGACCGCGCCAACTGGGACTGGGATGAGATCGGTCGCAATCCCTTCTTCTGCCCGGACGCCAAGGCCGCTGCCTTCTTCGAAGGTTATCTCGACGGCGTCCGGAAGTCCGGCTCCTCGACCGGGGCGGTGCTCGAGATCGTGGCGGAGGGCGTCCCCTTGGGGCTGGGTGCGCCGATCTACGGCAAGCTCGACGCCGAGATTGCGGCCGCGCTGATGAGCATCAATGCCGTCAAGGGCGTCGAGATCGGTGACGGCTTCGCGGCGGCGGAACTCTCCGGCGAGGAGAATGCCGACGAGATGCGCGCCGGCAATGACGGGCGGCCTCTGTTCCTGTCCAATCATGCCGGCGGCATCCTCGGCGGAATCTCGACCGGGCAGCCGATCGTGGCGCGCTTCGCGGTGAAGCCGACCTCATCCATCCTCGCGACGCGCGCGACGGTGACGCGGACCGGCGGCGAGGCCGAGATGTTCACCAAGGGCCGCCACGACCCCTGCGTCGGTATCCGTGCGGTGCCGGTGGGCGAGGCGATGGTCGCCTGCGTGCTGGCCGATCATTTCCTGCGGCATCGGGCGCAGGTCGGTGTGGTCGAGCCGCGCTGGCCGTTCCAGGAGTGATGGCCGGCCGGCCCCTGACGACACGTGAAGGCTTGCTTGCATTTCAGCTATACTGAAATTGCGTGCTGGCTTCATTGCAACTGAAGCGCCATCGCATTAGCTTCCCGTCATGAAGCTCGACGCCTGGCTCACGCAGAACAAGATCGGCCGCAGTGCCTTTGCGCGGCTGGTCGGCCTGTCGCCGGCCAGCGTGACGGCGCTCTGCAACGACCAGAGCGCCTGGATCTCCCGCGAAAGCGCCGAGCGCATCGCCGCCGCAACCGGCGGCGCCGTCACCCCCAATGATTTCCTCGGCCTCGTCAGGCCGCGCGAGGCCGCCATGCCCAACACCATCACCGCCACCATCGAGGCCTTCGCCCGCGGCGAGATCGTCATCGTCACCGATGACGACGACCGCGAGAACGAGGGCGACCTGATCGTCGCCGCTTCGCTGTGCACGCCGGAGAAGATGGCCTTCATCATCCGCAACACCTGCGGCATCGTTTGTGCGCCCCTTACCGCATCCGAAGCGCGGCGCCTGCGGCTCGACCCGATGGTGTCTTCGAACGACGCGCCGCTGGGCACCGCCTTCACCGTCACGGTCGACGTCAAGCACGGGCTGACGACGGGCATCTCGGCCGAGCAGCGCTGCAATACGGTGCGGGCGCTGGCGAACGGCAACATGGGCGCGGGCGATTTCGTCCGGCCGGGCCATGTCTTCCCGCTGATCGCCAAGGAGGGCGGGGTGCTGATGCGCTCGGGCCATACCGAGGCGGCGGTGGATCTCTGCAAGCTGGCCGGCCTGCCGCCGGTCGGCGTCATCTGCGAGCTCGCCAATGATGACGGCACGGTGATGAAGGGGCCGCAGATCGTGGCCTTCGCCAAGGCCCATGGGCTGCAGCAGATCACGGTGGCGGACCTGATCGCCTACCGCCAGTCGCGCGAGAAGCTGGTCGAGCGGGTGCATTCCTTCCCGGTCAAGACCGCGTTCGGCGAGATGACCGGCCATGTCTACGTCACGCCCTTCGACGATACGCAGCATTTCGCCTTCGTCGCGGGAAAGATCGGCGATGGGGAGCGGGTTCCCGCGCGGCTGCACCGGGCCGATGTCGTGGCCGATGTGCTGGGCGGTGCGAGCGCGATCCAGTGCGCCCTGCGGCGCTTCCAGCAGGATGGGCGCGGGGTGCTGGTCTATCTCCGCGACGGCTCGGCCGGCGTGCCGATCAAGCCGGTGGAGGAGGGGGCCGATGCCCAGCGCTCCCAGCAGTGGCGCGAGGTCGGGCTCGGCGCGCAGATCCTGCGCGATCTCGGCGTGCGCTCCATCATCAACCTCGCCTCGTCGTCGCGCTCCTTCGTCGGGCTGGGCGGCTTCGGGATCGAGATCGTCGAGACGCAGCCGCTGGTCTGAGTCAGATCCAGTCGGCGCGGCCGCCGGTGACAACGAGAATCTTGCCCTGCCAGATCTCGACCATCGAAGCCTTGGCCGGCGGCACCGCGCCGACGAGGGCGAGGACGGCGCGGGCGACGCCGCCATGGCTGACGATCACCGTCTCGCGCGACAGTGCTTCCAGCACCGGCCGGATGCGTTCTGCCAGCATGCCGTAGCTCTCGCCGCCCGGCGGCACGAAGCTCCACTTGTCGCGCTCGCGCAGCTGCGCCTGCTCGCGCTCGGCCTTGCGGATGTCGCGCCAGGTGTAGCCCTCCCAGCTGCCGAAGGTCAGCTCCTTGAGCCGGTCGTCGAGACGATAGGCGCCGGGCTCGAGCGAGAGCGTCGCGCGCAGGATGTCCATGGTCTCGCGGGCCCGCTGCATCGGCGAGCCGATATAGTCGAGCCCGGCATAATCCGGGGCGAAGGTCTTCAGGCGCTCGGCGGCTTCGGCGGCCTGCCGGCGGCCGAGATCGTTGAGCGGAATGTCCTGGCCGCCCTGGAGACGGCCCTCGCGATTCCAGTCGGTCTCGCCGTGGCGGATGAGGATGAGCCGGTGCGGGAGCGTGATCGGGACCATCGCGGGCTTCTGCACGTTGCCGGCCGCGAGGTCAAAGCGTTCGCCCGGTGCGGGGCCATGCGTCGCAGCCATGGCGGCGGGCCGCCGTTTTGTTTGGCCTGTCGCAGCCGCCGGTCTATAGGCGGCTCTCCGCTCCCTTCGGATCCCGCTTCATGCCGCCGGCCCTGACATTGCCCGATGGTCGCAGGCTCGTCCTGGACGACCGCACCCTGCTGATGGGGATCGTCAACATCACGCCCGATTCCTTCTCCGATGGCGGGATGCTGCAGAATGCCGCGCAGGCGATCGCGCATGGCGTGAGGCTGGTGGAAGAGGGCGCCGACATCGTCGATGTCGGCGGGGAATCGACGCGGCCCGGCCATGCCCCGCTCGATGCCGCGACGGAACTCGGACGCGTGCTGCCGGTCATCGCCGGCCTGCGCGAGCGGGTCGGCACGCCGCTGTCGATCGACACCTGGAAGGCCGAGGTGGCGGGGGCGGCGCTGCAGGCGGGCGTCTCGATCGTCAACGATGTCTGGGGCGCGCAGCGCGACCCGGCCATCGCCGGTGTCGCGGCCCGCCACGGCGCGCCGATCATCCTGATGCACAACCGCGAGACGACCGACCCCGGGCTCGACATCCTGTCCGACGTGCTGCGCTTCCTGGAGCGGTCGGTCGCGATCGCGCGCGAGGCGGGGGTGCCGCGCGAGCAGATCATCGTCGACCCCGGCATCGGGCTGTTCGGCAAGACGCCGGAGCAGTCGCTGCGCCTCATCCGCGAACTGGCGCAGCTCGAGAGCCTGGGATGCCCTATCCTGCTCGGGGCCTCGCGCAAATCGGTGATCGGCGTCGTCACCGGCCAGAGCGTTGCCGCCGAGCGCGTCGCCGGCAGCGTCGCCGCGCATCTTTATGGGGCGACGCAGGGAGCGGCCATCCTCCGCGTCCACGACGTCGCCGCCCATGCCCAGGCCTTCAAGGTCTGGCGCGCCCTGTCCCAGCCTGCGGAGCCAAGCGCGTGAGCGAAACCGGCGTCATCCTGATCGAGAAGCTCGACATCTACGCCTATCACGGCTTCTTTTCCGAGGAGGAGCGGCTGGGGCAGCGCTTCGTGCTCGACCTCGCCCTGGAAACCGACCTGCGGCCGTCCTCAGTCAGCGATGCGCTGGCCGACACGGTGAACTACGGCAAGGTCGTCGGCGTGGTGACGGAGGTCTTCACCACGCGCCGCTTCAACCTGCTGGAGGCGGCTGCGCGCGCTGTTGCGCTCGCCGTGCTCGACGGCTTTCCGCCCGTCACCCGCATTGAGGTGACGCTGCGCAAGCCCGCCCCGCCGATTCATGCAACGCTCGCCAGCGTCGGCATCACGTTGAGTTTTGCGCGTGAGGGTTGAGGCTGCGCTCGGCCTCGGCGGGAATCTGGGCGATCCGGTCGTGGCCTTCGCGACGGCGCTGCGGCGGCTGGAGACGCATCACGCTGTCTCGCTCGTCCGCCCGTCGAGCGTCTATCGGACGGCGCCCTGGGGCAAGCTGGACCAGCCGGAATTCCTGAACATGGCGGTTCTGGTCGAGACCGGGCTGTCGGCCCGCGCGCTGCTCGACCTCTGCCTGTCCCTCGAGCGCGAGGGCGGGCGCGAACGGCGCGAGCGCTGGGGGCCTCGCACGCTGGACATCGACATCCTGACCTATGGTGGCCAGACGATCGACGAGCCGGGGCTGCAGGTGCCGCATCCGCGGATCGCGGAGCGGGCCTTCGTGCTGGCGCCGCTGGCCGAGGTCGCGCCGGGGATGATGATCGGGGGGCGATCGGTCGCGAATCTGCTGGAGGCGGTCATCGACGACACCATCCGCCGGGACCCGGCCGCGACGGAGCGGCTGCGGGCGCTGCCGGCGGTCTAGCTGCGCCTCAATCGGCCTTGTCGAGGGTGATGTCCGGCGCCGTCGGCACCTTCATGCCGACGACATGGTAGCCGGCGTCGACATGCAGGATCTCGCCGGTGATGCCGCGCGACATGTCGGAGACGAGGAACACGGCGGTCTCACCGACCTCCTCGATCGTCACGGTGCGGCGCAGCGGCGAGTTGTATTCGTTCCAGCGCAGGATGTAGCGGAAATCGCCGATGCCGGAGGCCGCGAGCGTCTTGATCGGCCCGGCTGAGATCGCATTGACGCGGATCTTCGAGGGGCCGAGATCGGCGGCGAGGTACTGCACGCTCGACTCGAGCGCGGCCTTCGCGACGCCCATGACGTTGTAATGCGGCATCCACTTCTCGGCGCCATAATAGGTCAGCGTCAGCATGGCGCCGCCATCGGTCATCAGCTTCTCGGCGCGCTGGGTGACGGCGGTGAAGGAGTAGCAGGAGATCAGCAGCGACTTGGTGAAGTTCGCTTCGGTGGTCTCGACATAGCGGCCGGTCAACTCGTCCTTGTCGGAGAAGGCGATGCAGTGGACGACGAAGTCGAGCTTGCCCCAGAGCTTCTCGACCTCGGCGAAGACGGCGTCGATCGTGGCGGAATCGGTGACGTCGCAATGGCCGACGACATGGCCGCCGACTTCCTTGGCCAGCGGCTCGACGCGCTTCTTGAGCGCGTCGCCCTGGTAGGTGAAGGCGAGTTCGGCACCCGCGTCGGCCGCCGCCTTGGCGATGCCCCAGGCAATCGAGCGGTTGTTGGCGACACCCATGACGAGGCCGCGCTTGCCCTTGAGAAGATTGGCCGTCGGCCGGGCGAGGGCGTTGGAATCAGGCATCGGGAACCCGCAAACTGGAAAAGACGAGGCCGTCTCTTAGAGCATGGCGGCGCCAGTGGGAACCGGCTTTGCCGGAAGCCGAGGGCTCACGGCGTGCGGGCCTTCATCAACGCCAGCAGCTCGGCATCGCTCTCCGGCATCTCGATATCGATCGAAACGAACAGATCGCCGACCGTGTCGCCCTCGCCCTTGAGGCCCTTGCCACGCAGGCGGAAGGACCGGGTGGTGCCGGTCAGCGGCGGAATCTTCATCTCGACCGCACCGGTGAGCGTCGGCACATGCACCTCGCCGCCGAGAACGGCGCGCGCCAGCGGGACGGGGACGCGAATCCGCAGGTCGTTGCCCTCGACGGTGAAGCGCGAATCCGGCTTGATCTTGATCGTCATCAACACGTCGCCGGCCTGGCCCGAGAACGGGTCGGTCGGGCCGAGGCCGCGCAGGCGCATGACCTTGCCGTCGGCGACGCCCTCGGGGATCGTGACCTCGACCTCGCGGCCGCTCGGCAGCCGCACGCGGCGTGTCGCGCCGGTCGCGGCCTGGGCCAGCGTCACCTCCAGCGTGAAGCTCTGCTCCGGCGGCTTGGGGGCCTCGGCGCGGGTTCGTCCCGCCCGGCGCGCGGCGTCGCCGAAGAGAGAGCCGAAGATGTCGGACGGGTCGAAGCCGGCGCCCGCGCCGCCACCGGCGCCGAAGGGGTTGCTGCCGCCGCCCTGGCCGAAGTTGAACTCGAAGCCGCCGGCCCGGCCACCGCGGCCCGCGCCCATGCCCTCGAAGCCGGAGAACTTCGGCTTGCCCTCGCCATCGATCTCGCCGCGATCGAACTGCTTGCGCTTGGTCTCGTCGCCGAGGATCTCATAGGCGCCGTTCAGTTCCGCGAAGCGGTCCTGCGCCTTCGGATCGTCCTGGTTGCGGTCGGGATGCAGATCCTTGGCGCGGCGGCGATAGGCCTTCTTGATCTCCGCCTCGCTCGCCGTGCGGGCGACGCCCAGAATCTGATACGGGTCGCGCATCGATGAACCCCATGTGGCACTGGCGACCGGCCCGCCGGGACACGCGCCGGAGGCCAGCCTGATCGTCGAGCCTTATCTGGGAATGGTGTGGCCTGAGTGCAACAGCCGGCGCGGCAGATCGATGGCGCCTCAGGCGATCAGCCCGTGCCCTTCCAGGGAGCGACGTCCTTGACGGCCCATTCGCCGCCCGAAGGCCGGCAGGCCGTGCCCTGCAGCTTCGCGGGTTTCGTCTGGGTCTGGACCTGGGCGATGAAGGCGCGGCAGATCTCGTCGGCCCGCAGGAAGGGGCCGCCGACGGGAATGAAGGAGCCCTTCACGCCACTCTGGGGATTGTCCCAGGAGACGGCGGCGCCGTTGCCCTGCGGGTCGAGCGCGACCGCCATCGCGCCTTCGGCGCGGCGCAGGTCTTCGGGGCCGAGTTCGGAGGTCAGCGAGGCGAGGGCGCCGGGCCTGCTGGCGCCGCGCGCGGGCAGCACCGAGGAGGTCGTGACGATCTCGTCCTCGGCCTTGCTCGACAGTCCCAGAATGGGAAAGGACACCGAGCAGCCGGCGCCGGCCAGGGCCAGAACCAGAGCCGCGCCAAGGCTGCGCAGGCGCATGACGCGGCTGCGCTGCGGAAGGCTTTGGGACGGCCGCCAGCCTGTCCTATATAGTCGCTCGGTCAGGTCCGGTATCACCGCTCGCGCTCGCCCAAACGCAGTGCTTCATTCGCCGAGGATTAGAACGTGGAACAGTTAACGAGCGGTGACTTCACCCAGGAACAGGACCCGTTCGCGCTGTTCGAGACCTGGTTCGCGGAGGCCAAAAAGAGCGAGCCGAACGATCCGAACGCGATGGCGCTCTCGACGGTCGATGCGGAGGGCATGCCCAACAGCCGGATGGTGCTGCTCAACGGGCGCGACGGCGAGGATTTCGTCTTCTACACCAACACCCAGAGCCAGAAGGGCGAGGAGCTGCTGGCCCAGCCCAAGGCGGCGCTGCTGTTCCACTGGAAGAGCCTGCGCCGGCAGGTCCGCATTCGCGGTGCCGTGACGGTCGTCAGCGACGAGATGGCCGACGCCTATTTCCAGTCGCGCCCGCGCGACAGCCGCATCGGTGCCTGGGCCTCGCAGCAATCGCGGCCGCTGGAGAGCCGTTTCGCCCTGGAAAAGGCGGTCGCGATCCAGGCGGCGAAGTTCGGCGTCGGCACGATCCCGCGCCCGCCGCACTGGACCGGCTTCCGCATCAGCCCGGTCTATCTCGAGTTCTGGCGGGACGGGGCCTTCCGTCTGCACGATCGCGTCGTCTTCCGCCGCGGCGAGGTCGGCGAGCCCTGGGCGCGCGCCCGCCTTTATCCTTGAGGATCGATAGTCCGATGGCGATGCCGAAATTCGACTTTCCCAAGACCGAGCCCGGCAAGCGGCCGGTGATGCTGCTCACGGGGGCCAGCCGCGGCATCGGCCATGCCACGGTGATGCAGTTCGCCATGGCGGGCTGGCGCATCCTGTCCTGCTCGCGCCAGGCCTTCTCCGACAAGTGCCCCTGGCCGTCGGGCGCCGACGATCATGTCCAGATCGATCTCGGCGACCCCGAGGACACGATGCGCGGCATCGCCGAGATCAAGCGCCGGCTGGCGGCCGAGGGCGGCAAGCTCAACGCGCTCGTCAACAATGCCGGCATCTCGCCGAAGGGGCCGAAGGGCGCCAGGCTCGGCGCGGCGACGACCTCCTTCAACGACTGGCACAAGGTCTTCCAGGTCAATTTCTTCGCGCCGATCATGCTGGCGCGCGGCCTGCTCGACGAGCTGACGGCGGCCAAGGGCACGATCGTCAACGTCACCTCGATCGCGGGATCGCGCGTCCACCCCTTCGCGGGGGCCGCCTATGCGACCTCGAAGGCGGCGCTGGCCAGCCTGACGCGCGAGATGGCCTCGGATTTCGGCCCCCTCGGCATTCGCGTGAACTCGATCTCGCCTGGCGAGATCGACACCGCGATCCTCTCACCCGGCACCGAGAAGATCGTCGCGACCTTGCCGCTCGGGCGGCTCGGCCGGACGGAGGAGGTCGCCCGCGCGATCCATTTCCTCTGCACGGATGCGTCGAGCTACGTCACCGGCGCGGAGCTGCACATCAATGGCGGCCAGCACGTATGATCCAGGCCGACTGAGATGAGCGGCGACGGCGGCCAGGTCATCCGCTTTCCGGCGCCGGGCAAGGCCCCGGCGCGCCCGGTTCTGGCGGCGTCCGTGGCCGTGTTCCGCGATGGCAAGGTGCTGCTCGCGACGCGCACCAAGCCTCCGGCGGACCGGCTCTGGTCGCTGCCCGGCGGCAAGGTCGAGGCCGGCGAGACCCTTGAACAGGCCGCCCTGCGCGAACTGGAGGAAGAGGTCGGCGTCCGGGCGCGCATCATCGGCTTCAACCGCCATGTCGAGATCTTCGGGCGCGACGCGCTGGGCGCCGTCACCCATCATTTCGTCGTGGCCTCCTTCGTTGGCGAATGGCTGTCGGGCGAACCGCAGCCCGGACCCGAAGCCGGGGCCGTGATGTGGGCCGATCCGCTCAGGCTCGGCGGATTGCCGACGACGCGGGACCTGGGAGAGGTCCTGCGGCAGGCGAGAGCGATCTTGCTCCAGGCCGGGGAGGGCGCATGAGGCGGGCGGTACTCGGCCTGCTCGCGTTGCTGGTGGCTGCGCCCTGGGGCGCCGCCCCTGCACAGCAGCGCACCCCGCCGGCCGCGAAGCCGGCCGAGCCTGCGCCTGCGCCCGAACCGCCGCCGCCGCCCTACGAGCCGCAATTGCTGAAGCTCGCCGAGATCATGGGCTCGCTCGCCTATCTGCGGACGCTGTGCGGTGGCAAGGAGGCCCAGGACTGGCGCGACCGGATGGCGGCGCTGGTCGAGGCGGAGGGTCGGACGCCCGCGCGCCGCGAGCGGCTGACCAGCGCCTACAACCGCGGCTTCCGCGCCTATTCGCTGACGCACCGGGCCTGCACCGACGGCAGCCAGGAGGCGTCGACGCGGCTGGCGGGGGAGGGCGAGCGCCTCGCCCGGGCCCTGGCCGGCCGCTATGGCGGATAGGTGACAGCGCTGCGCGAACTGCTTTCGTTCGGAGGATTCGCGCGGCCGCGTTAACCTTTCCTAAAGGGGGTGGTAGCGTCCCGCTCTGGCACGCCCTATGGTTACGGTGTGTCCGGCTCCGGTCGTCGAGAGCCGAAACTGGCACAGTTCGCGACATCAGCGCGGGCGGTGCGCGACAAGAAGCCGATCAAAGCAAGCCGTAGAGTCCTCGCCTTCATGTCCATAATCTCCGACGACCTGCCGCTCGACCTCGTCTCGACCGATGACAGCCACGACGCCCGTCGCGTCGCCTATGGCTATGTCGAGGACGCCTTCGCTGAAGCGCAGCAGGATGGGCTCGACAGCGACGCGCTGGCGCATGCCGCGCTGTTTGCAGCCTTCCGCACGCTCGTCGAGACCTATGGCGAGGAGGCGACCGCGATCTTCGCCGAGGGGCTCGCCGACAAGGTCCGCACCGGGGCCTTCAGCAGCGGCACCCGTCACTGACGCGACTCGGCAGGCGGGCGATCGCCCTGACCGGAACCGGCATCGACCTATCCGGTTGAACTCCGGCGACGTGGCACCGACATAAGGTCGGCACAGTCGCAGCAGAGGTTTTCATGGATAGGGTGCAGGGCGCCGACGGTCCGGTGGTCGAGAATGCCACGGCCGGGCGCTTCGAACTGGCGTTTCCCGGCGGACAGGCCTTCGCCGTCTATCGCCGCGACGGGGACAGGCTGATCGTCACGCATACGGAAGTCCCTCCCGCCTTCAACGGCCAGGGCATCGGCTCGCTGCTGGTGCGGGGCCTGTTCGAGCAGGCGCGGGCGAGCGGACGGCGGGTCGTGCCGGCCTGCTCCTTCGTCGCCGCCTGGGCGCGCCGCCACCCCGAATTCGCCGACGTGCTGACATCCCGGTGATGACCGAGACGCCGATCGCCGCAGGGCACGGGGCATGAGCTCCTCGCAGCCCCTCTCCAGCGCGCAGCAGCAACTGCGCGCGGCCTTCAAGAGGCTGGAGCGCCTGCTGCCGGGCAGGGTCGCCTCATCGCTGCGCTGGCTGCGCCACCCGGCCTCGCGCTGGGCGCGGCTGCCGGTCGGGCTCGTCCTGATCCTCGGCGGCGTGTTTTCATTCCTGCCGGTGCTGGGCGTCTGGATGCTGCCGCTCGGCCTGATGCTGATTGCGTCCGACGTGCCGTTCCTGCGGCGGCCGATGGCCCGGTTCACGATGTGGATCATCGACCGGATCGAGCATTCGCAGGCGAAGCGGCGCCGCTAGCCGGTGCGAGATGCGCCTGCTGGCGCCTTTTTCACGTCGGCGAGGACCCGATGGCCGCGGAGGGGGCGGCGGGCGCCACGCGGCCCAGCGTGACGTTGGGCTCCACGGGCGCGGGATGGGGAAAGAACGGGATCCGCTTCAGGACCAGGCGCAGCGCGTGCCAGTGGATCGCGAGCGTCACCTTCAAGGTCAGCAGCGGATGGCTCGCCAGGAGTCCCAGCAGGGTGCTGTCCGAGATGTCACGCCGCTTGCCGCTCATGGTGGCGGCGATCAGGCGCCCGCCCGCATCGGACCCGTCGATCGAGACGGACATCGTCTCGCCCGGCGGGACGACGTGGAAGCGATAGTGCATGTCGAGCCCCATGAAGGGCGAAACATGGAAGCGCTTCTCGGCCTCCTGAGCCACCATGCGGGCCTCGCCCGCAGCGGGCGCGACATAGCTGTGGGTCTCGCCGAAGGTGTTGTGGACCTCGTAGACGATCGCCATCAGCTCGCCGTCGCGGCGGTGGCAGAACCAGGTGCTGAGCGGGTTGAAGGCATAGCCAAGGATGCGTGGCATCGTCAGCAGGCGCAGCGGCCCGCCATCGGGCTCGAGTCCGGCCTGCCTGAGCAGCGCCTCGATCTGCGGCCGGAGCGGTGCGCCGCTGCGGTCGCCATAATCCGCGTCGCGGAAGGCGTAGAGGTTGAAACGGTTGCGCGAGAACCAGCGCAGCCGTCCCGCGAGCGTGTCGATCTCGTCGAGGTCGAGCAGCATCCAGAAGACGCGATAGGCGAGCTTGTGCGCGCGCGGCCGCGTCCGCAGATGCCGGACGATGCCGACATAGAGTGCGGAGGCGGCCTGGCCGATCATGCTGCCTGTTCCAGAGCCGTGGCGAGCGGCGTGCGGACGATCCTGCCGGATTCCTCGGCGACGTTCCAGGGCCGGCGCACGCCGCCGAGGTCCTCGGCCACCGCCAGGCCCGCCTGCAGCCCGTCCTCATGAAAGCCGGAGCCGAAATGGGCGCCGCAGAACCAGGTGTTGCGGCCGCCCTGGAGCGACCAGAGGTGCTCCTGCGCGGCCAGCGCCGGTCCGTCGAAGATCGGGTGCTCATACATCTCGTCGCGCAGGACGGTCTCGGGCGCCAGATCGCGGGGCGGGTTCAGCGTCACGAAGAGCGGCTTCTCGGTCTCGAGGCCCTGCAGACGGTTCATCCAGTAGGTCACCGCGCAGGGCGCGTCGGGCGCCGTCCGGTCGCCGAGATGGTTCCAGCTCGCCCAGGCGCTGCGGCGGCGCGGCATCAGGGTCTCGTCGCTGTGCAGGATGGCCCGGTTGCGGCTGTAGCGGAAGGCGCCAAGCAGGGCCCGCTCCTCCGCCGAGGGGTCGGACAGCATCGCCAGGGCCTGGTCGGCATGGGCTGCGATCACGACATGGTCGAAGCTCCGTGGCGCGCCCTCCGCCGTCTCCAGCACGACGCCATCGGCCGTGCGCGCGACGCTGAGCACGGCGTTGCCGGTGCAGATCTCTCCGGAAAAGGCGGCCCGCAGCTTCTCGACATAGGAGCGGCTGCCGCCCTCGACCGTGCGCCAGACCGGCCGGTTGGTCAGCTTCAGCAGGCCGTGATTGTGGTGGAAGCGGATGAAGGCGGCCGCGGGATAGGCCAGGATCTCGTTGCAAGGGGCCGACCAGATCGCCGCGGCCATGGGCAGGAGATGATCCTCGCGGAAGGGTACGCCATAGCGGCCGGCATCGAGATAGTCGCCGAGCGACTGGCTGCTGGCGGACTGGGCCAGCGCATCCTGCGTCGCCTGCGAATAGAAGCGTCGCAGGTCGCTCAGCATCGACCAGAAGCGCGGGCTGAGCAGGTTGCGGCGCTGGGCGAACAGGCCCGACAGGCTGGTGCCGCTGTATTCGAGGCGCCCCTCGTCGAGCGAGACGGCAAAGGACATCTCGGTCGCCTTCGTCGCCACGCCGAGATGGGCCATCAGCGCCTTGAAGTTCGGATAGGTCGCCTCGTTGTAGACGATGAAGCCGGTGTCCACCGCCACGCTGGCCCCGCTCGTCTGGGGAACGTCGACGGTGTTGGCATGGCCGCCGAGGCGCGTCGCGCTTTCGTAGAGCGTGACGTCATGGGCCTGCGACAGCAGCCAGGCCGAGGACAGTCCGGCGATGCCGGAGCCGACGACTGCGATCTCGAGGCGTTTATGGAGGGAGCCGTGCATGAACCGACCTGTGTCGCGATGTTTCGTCACGGGTACGAACGGCTCCCGGCTTCGGTTCAGTCTTTATGAGGACGGCGACAGGTGCTAGCCGGTCTGACAGCCGGCTTCCATTCGCGGAGGGCGGTTGAGTTGACGGTGCTCTGATCCAGATGCGGACCGGCTGCGTAAAGCGGTCATGTTCGCAACGTCCGAGACAGCCAGCACGACACGACCTCCGGCTCCGGCCGGGGTGCGGAGAGGTTCGACCAGCGTTCCCATGGATGCAGACGCTCTCGTTCAGGCCATCGCGTCATCTGCCGACCGGCGCGCCTTCGCGCAGCTGTTCGAGCATTTCGCGCCGCGCGTGAAGGGCCTGCTGATGCGTGGTGGCACGCCACCCGATCTGGCAGAGGAACTGGCCCAGGAAACGCTGATGACGGTGTGGCGCAAGGCCGCCCTGTTCGACCCTGCCAAGGCCGGGGCCAGCACCTGGATCGCGACGATCGCGCGCAATCTCAGGATCGACCATGCCCGCCGCGAGAAGCGCTCGCGGCTGTCGCAGGTCTATGAGATTCTGGAGGAAGAAGAGGGTCCGGAGCAGCCCGATGCGGTGCTCTCCGGGTCGGAGCGGGACTCCCGGGTGCGTGTGGCACTCAAGGGGTTGTCCAAAGAGCAATACCGGGTCGTGGAACTCGCGTTCCTCGAGGGGTTCAGCCATCAGGATGTCGCCCAAAGGCTTTCGATCCCCCTCGGGACGGTGAAATCGCGACTGCGGCTCGCGATGGCGCATCTGCGCCGGCATCTGGAGGATCTGCGATGAACGCCCGGCATCTTGCGTCGGACGAAACCTTGGCCGGATTTGCCGCTGGGCGCCTCGATGAGGGCATGTCGCTCGTGGTTGCCGCGCATCTGGAAATCAATGCGGCTTCGGCGAAGGCACTCCGCGAGATCGAGGCCGTCGGCGGTGGCGTGCTCGCCCAGGGCGAGGCCGTGCCGATGCTGACCTCGCCCGAGGATGCGCTGGCCAGGCTCGATCGCGAGTCGGAGGGGGCATCGGTTCCGGCCCGGCCGATCGAGATCGGCCTGCCGCGGATCCTTCAGCCCTATGATCTCGGCCGCTGGCATCCGATCGGCCGGGGCGTGGCGATGCGCCGCGTCCATGTGCCCGGCGCACAGGCGCGGGTCTTCATGCTGCGCGCCGCGCCGGGGACCTGGCTGCCCGAGCATCGCCATACCGGCAACGAGTGGACGACGATTCTCGCCGGCGCCTACGAGCACGAATATGGCCGGTTCGGCCGCGGCGATTTCGACGAGGCGAACGAGAACCACGAGCATCACCCGCATGTCGACCCGGTCGAGGGCTGCACCTGCATCGTCGCCCTGACAGGAGAGGTGAAGTTCCGCGGCTGGCTTGGGCGCCTGCTGCAACCGCTGGTGCGGCTGTGACACTCGCCTCCTTCGGCCTGGCGCTGGCGACCGTCGCGGCCCTCATGGCCGCCGCCATGACGATCGCCTGGCTGGTCGAGCGGCGCACCGGCAATTCCGGCTGGATCGACGCGGTCTGGACCTTCGGCCTCGGGACGACCGGCGTGGTCGCCGCGCTGCTGCCGTTCGGGGACGGGCCGATGTCGCGGCGCCTGCTGGTCGCAGCGCTTGCCGCAGCCTGGGCGCTGCGGCTCGGGCTGCATGTCGCCTCCCGCACGCGTGGCATCTCGGACGATCCGCGCTACGCCAAGCTGAAGCGCGACTGGGGGGCCGACAAGGACCGCCAGATGTTCCGCTTCATGATGATGCAGGCCCTGGCCAGTTCGCCGCTCGCCATCGCCATCGTGCTGGCGGCGCACAACCCGGCTCCTGGGCTCGGGCTGCAGGACCTGATCGGCGTGCTGATCTTCGCCATCGGCGTCGGTGGCGGGGCCGTGGCCGACCGCCAGCTACGCGCCTTCGCGGGCAATCCGGCCAACAAGGGCCGGATCTGCGATACGGGTCTGTGGGCCTGGTCGCGGCACCCGAACTACTTCTTCGAATGCGTGTTGTGGGCCGCCTATCCCGTCATCGCGATTGCGCTCTCCGGTTATGCCTACGGCTTCGTGGCCGTGCTGGCGCCGCTGGCGATGACGCTGCTGCTCACCAGGATCTCCGGCATTCCGCCGCTGGAGGAGCACATGGTCGCCAAGCATGGCGAGGCCTACCGCGCCTATCAGCGCCGGACGAGCGCGCTGCTGCCATGGCCGCCCGCCGCCAAAGAGGCCTGACGTCATGGGTGTCCTGCAGAACCTCGGAGACTGGGGCGAGCGGCTGCCTCTGCCCGATTTCGTCACCCGTGCCGGCATCGCGACGCTGGTCGGCCGGACGGATCGCCGGCTGCGGCAAGCCGACGTCCAGCCGGACAGCGCCTTCGTCCGCGAGATGGCGGATTTTCCGATCGCCCAGCACGCCGACGCCGCCAACCAGCAGCACTACGAGGTCCCAGCCGCCTTTTTTCAGGCGGTGCTCGGCGCCCGGCGCAAGTACTCGTCCTGCTATTACGAAACGGCGCAGACCACGCTCGACGAGGCCGAGGTCAAGGCACTCGAGCTCACGCTCGCGCATGCCGATCTAGAGGACGGGCAGCGCATTCTCGAACTGGGCTGCGGCTGGGGCTCGCTCTCCCTGTTCATGGCCGAGCGGCTGCCGCGGGCCGAGATCGTCTCGGTCTCGAACTCGGCCTCGCAGCGGGCCTTCATCGAGGGCGAGATCGCGGCGCGCGGGCTGAGCAATCTGCGGATCGTCACCGCCGACATGAACAGCTTCGCCTGCGAGGGCGGGTTCGACCGGATTGTCTCGGTCGAGATGTTCGAGCACATGGCCAACTGGACGGAGCTCCTGTCACGCGCCCGGGGCTGGCTGAAGCCGGAGGGACGGCTCTTCCTGCACGTCTTCACGCATCGCACGGCGTGCTATCGCTTCGACGTCGACGACAAGTCGGACTGGATCGCCCAGCATTTCTTCACCGGCGGTCTGATGCCGAGCCGCACGCTCGTCCATGGCTTTCCCGGGCTGTTCGCCGTCGAGCAGGAATGGCACTGGAGCGGGGAGCATTACCGCCGCACCGCCGAGGACTGGCTGACCAATTTCGACCGCAATTTGGCGGTGATCGACCCGATCCTCGCCGAGGTTTACGGCCCGGATGCCGCGCTCTGGCGTCGCCGTTGGCGCCTCTTCTTCCTCGCGACGAGCGGGCTGTTCGGCTCCGCCGCCGGCGAATCCTGGGGCGTCGGCCATTATCGGCTGCGGCCGGCCTAGAGCCAGCCCCAGCCCCGCATCGTCAGGACGCCGGCATAGGCAGCGAGCGTCGACAGAGCCGAAACCACCGTTCCGTAGACCAGATCGGCGATCGTGATCGTCAGCGTCCAGCGGCGCAGGGTGGCGTAGTTCGTCAGATCATAGGTGCCATAGGCGAGCAGGCCGAGCAGGCCGCCATTGACGAAGGCCGCCATCGCCGAACCGGCCTGCAACGCGGGCATGAGGGCGAAATGGATGAGCCCAGCCGGGAAGGCGAAATAAAACAGCAGCGCCGGTGCCCATCGGATCCCGTCGAGCAGCGCATCGCCCAGGGTCGGCCGGTAGAGACGGCCGGCCATGACTGACAGCCAGATCGCGTCGATGACGCCGAAAACGAGCAGGAAGACGAGATAACCAGCGATGAAAGTCATGACGGTCTCCGGCTGACGACGAAGCCTTACGACGACGGCCCGGCGACGGATCGCACGGGCTTGCGATGGGCCTCACTGGACGATGCCGCGGCAAATCTGTTTGCTTGCCTGCAGCGTATGGAAAGGAAAACCCCGAACGGTGGTGGGGGCGCGGCGATGTTGCGCCTGCGACCAACGCCGAGACAGGGCCAGCGTTCCAGAAGGGTCGGTCGGAGAGCCATGACGACAAGAGAGACGCATCAGCACACCCTCGACCGGCCGAGCCGCGACTGGAGCCTCGGGCTGTCTCGCGCCTTCCTGGCGAAGCTGATGGCGCGTCTGGCGCGGGGCCGGCTGACGGTGGTGACGCCCGACGGCTCCGTTCTGGTGCAGCAGGCGCCCGAGCCCGGGCCCGAGGCCGTGATCGTGCTGAAGCGCTGGCGGGCGATCCGCCGGCTCGTGCTGCAGAGCGACATCGGCTTTGCGCGTGCCTATTGCGACGGCGATTTCAGCAGCCCCGACATGACGGCGGTGATCGAGCTCGCGGCGGTGAACGACCATACGCTGCGGGCGATGATCTCGGGAAGCTGGCCCGCGCGGGTCATGACGCGGATGCTGCATCTCGGCCGCGCCAACACGCGCCGCGGCAGCAAGCGCAACATCACGGCGCATTACGACCTGGGCAATGCCTTCTATGCGCAGTGGCTCGACGAGAGCATGACCTATTCCTCGGCGCTCTACACCCAGCCCGGCCAGACGCTGGAGGAGGCGCAGGCCGCCAAGCTCGACCTCATCGTCGAGCGGCTGCAGCTCAAGGGCGGCGAGCGCGTGCTGGAAATCGGCTGCGGCTGGGGCGCGCTGGCCGAGCGGCTGGCGCGCGAAGGCTGCCATGTCACGGGGATCACGCTGTCACCCTCGCAGCTCGCCTATGCGCAGCAGCGGATCGCGGCTGCGGGCCTGTCCGAGCGGGTCGATCTAAGGCTGCAGGACTACCGCGACACGACCGGTCAGTTCGACCGCATCGTCTCGATCGAGATGATCGAGGCCGTTGGCCGCGAATTCTGGCCGAGCTATTTCGCGACGCTGCGCAACTGCCTGAAGCCCGACGGGCGGATTGTGCTGCAGGCGATCACCATCGAGGACAGCCGCTTCGCCTCCTATGCCAGCGGGGCGGACTTCATCCAGCATTACATCTTCCCCGGCGGGCTGCTGCCGTCGCCGACCGCCATGCGCGAGCAGATCGCCGCCGCCGGGCTGAACCTCGCCGATCGGTTCAGCTTCGGCGAGAGCTATGCGCTGACGCTGCAGGAGTGGCGCCGACGCTTCCTGATCCGGTGGCAGTCGATCGGGCCGCTGGGGTTCGACGAGCCGTTCCGCCGACTCTGGGAGTTCTACCTCTGCTACTGCGAGGGCGGGTTCCGCAGCGCGGCGACCGATGTCGGCCTGTTCGCGATCACGCTCAAGGACGGGCCGGGCGACGCGGCCACGGCCTGAGGGTCAGGTTGCGCCGGCGCCGGCCAGGGCCTCAGCCGCTGGTCTGCGCTGCGACGACCTTGGCGATGGCGGCTGCGATGTCCCAGGACTGGTAGGGCTTCACCACCAGCGCCGTGCGGTCGTTGGTCTCCGCCCCTTCGACCCGCGAGTGCCCGGTGGCGTAGATCACCGGCAATGCCGGGCGCGTTTCGCGCGCCTTCGCGACGAGGTCCGTGCCCGGCATGTCGGGCAGGCCGACATCGGTCAGCAGCAGGTCGATGTCGCCCTTCTCCAGCATGGTGAGCGCATCGCGCGCCGTGCCCGTCTCGATGACCGCGTGGCCGAGATCCTCGATCATGTCGACGGTGGCCATGGCGATGAGCGCATCATCCTCGCAGAGCAGGACCGTCAGCTTGCGCTCCGGAGCCATGGCGGGCTGCGTCGGGGGCGGGGCCGCGAGCGCCTGTTGGCGCTGCGCGGCATTGGCAAACTGGTGGCGCACCTTCCGGGCCAGCTGCTCGAGCGAATAGGGCTTGCTCAACAGCTCGACGCCCTCGTCCAGCCGCCCCTCGTGGACGATCGAGTTCTCGGTGTAGCCGGAGGTGAACAGGACCCTGATGTGGGGAAGCCGCTCCACCGCCCGGCGCGCCAGCTCCGTGCTCTTCATCGGGCCCGGCATCACCACATCGGTGAAGAGCAGATCGATCGGGATGCCGCTCTCGACGATGGCGAGCGCCGACGTCGCGTCGGGTGCCTGCAAAACGCGGTAGCCCAGATCCGACAGCGTCTCGATCACCGTCTCGCGAACGCCGCGGTCATCCTCGACGACGAGGATGGTTTCGGCGCCGCCGGTCACGGGCCCGGTGTCGTAGGGGGCGATGTCGTCCTCCGCCTCGGCCGAGCGCGGGAGATAGAGGCGGATCGTCGTGCCCTCGCCGGGCTCGCTGTAGATCTTCACATGGCCGCCGGACTGCTTGACGAAGCCATAGACCATGGAGAGGCCGAGACCGGTGCCCTTGCCTTCGGGCTTGGTGCTGAAGAAGGGGTCGAAGACCTTGTCGACGATCTCGTGCGGGATGCCGACGCCGGTATCAGTGACGGCCAGCATGACGTAGCGCCCCGGGGTGACATCGGGATGGGCGCGGGCGTAGGCGCTGTCGAGGACCGCATTGCCGGCCTCGATCGTCAGCCTGCCGCTGCCGTTCATCGCATCGCGGGCGTTGATGGCGAGGTTGAGCAGCGCGTTCTCGACATTGCCGGGATCGACGAGGGTGTTCCACAGGCCGCCCGCAACCACGCTTTCGATCTCGATGGTTTCGCCCAGGGCACGCCGGAGCATCTCGTCCATGCCCCGGATGAGCTTGCCGAGGTTGAGCACCTTCGGGGCCAGCGGCTGGCGCCGGCCGAAGGCGAGCAGCTGGGAGGCGAGGCGCGAGCCGCGGGCGACGCCCTCCATCGCGTTGCGGATGCGGCGCTCCGCCTGGTCATTGCCGGCGAGGTCGCGCGCGAGGAGCTGCAGATTGCCGCTGACGACCTGCAGCAGGTTGTTGAAGTCGTGCGCCACGCCGCCGGTGAGCTGGCCGATCGCCTCCATCTTCTGGGCCTGCCGCAACGCGGCCTCGCTGCTCGCGAGCGCGGCGGCGGCCTCGGTCTCGGCGGTGATGTCGCGGCCGAAGGCATAGATCGTTTCGCCATCGGGGATGCTGGTCCAGGCAATGCGGCGCCGTTCGCCGTCCCGGGTCAGGAGCACGCTCTCCGAGCTCATGATCGAGGAGCCATTGGCGACGCGCGCCAGCCGGGCCGAGGCGGCCTCGCGATCAGGCGGTTCGACGAAGTCGACGATGCTGCGCCCGACGGTCTCTTCCGGCAGCCAGCCGAGCACCTTGTTGAAGGTCGGGTTGGCGGCCGCGATGATGCCATCCCGCGTCGCGACGACCTTCAGCACTGGCGACAGGTTCCAGATCCGGTCGCGATCGCGCGTGGCGCGCCGTTCCTCGGTGATGTCACGGCCGATGGCATGGATGCGCCCCGCATCGGGAACCGCCGTCCAGTCGAGCAGACGATAGTCGCCCGTCCGTGAGCGATAGCGGTTCTCGAAGGCGAGCGTGGTCGCGCCCTGCGACAGCCTGCCGAGCTCGGCAATGGTCCGGGCGAGGTCGTCGGGGTGGATGAAGGTGGCGAGCGACTGGCCCACCATGTCGCACTCGCTCCAGCCCAGCAGCCGTTCCGCCGAGGGGTTCACCGCCGTGATGACGCCCGCGTAGTCGCAAACGAGCATCAGCTCCTGCGACAGCGTCCAGAGGCGGTCGCGGTCGCGCGCGGTCTCGACCTCCGCCAGCTTCTGCTCGTGGATGTCGGTGTTGGTGCCGATCCACCGAATGATCTCGCCGGATTCGGCGCGGATCGGCACGGCCCGCACGAGATGCCAGCGGTCCTGGCCGGCTGCGTTGCGGATGCGGAATTCGGTCTGGTAGGCCTCGCCCGAGGCGAGAGCCTCCTGCCACTGCACGATCGCCATCTCCCGATCGTCGGGGTGGACGATCTCGAGCCAGCGCGCGCCGAGCAGTTCCTGCGGTTCGCGGCCGCTGTATTCGGCGACGCGCTCGTTGAACCAGTCGAGCAGGCCGTTGGCGGGGGCCGTCCAGACATGGTTGGGCATCGCCTGGGCGAAGCCGCGGAACTGCGCCTCGCTCGTGCGGATCGCTTCCTGTGCGACGATGCGCTCGGTCACGTCGATGCCGTCGACGAAGATGCCGGTGACGGCGCCGGTAGCGTCTGTGATCGGCTGGAAGACGAAGTCGACGAAGCGGGTCTGCGGCGCGCTGCCGTCGGATGGCTGCAGGACGAAGCGGGCGCCGGCCGTGCGATAGGCCCGTCCGCTTTCGAAGGCCTCGTCGAGAATGCGCAGATAGCCCTGCGCCACGGCATCGGGCAAAGCCTCGGCCACCGTCCGGCCGAGCACCTCGCGATGGCTGACCAGCTGCTGATAGGCCTCGTTGACGAGGGTGAAGCGATGCTCCGGCCCTTCCAGCATCGCCATGAAGGAGGGCGCCTGCTCGTACATCTGCTGGAGGCGAAGGCGCTCGTCACGCAGCTGCCGATCGGCGCGGACCTTCTCGGTGGTCTCCACCACGATGGCGACGACGCCGAGCGGGCTGCCGTCCTCGTCGAGGATGGGAGAGTAATCGAGGTTCATCCAGACCTGAGCCGGCCCCGCGCCGCGGTTCAGGGTCAGTTCCTGATCCTTGTAGGACAGGGTCCGGCCCTCGCCGAAGACGGTGCGGACGACATGGTCGTTGAAATCCGCCACCTCGGGCCAGCCCTTGCGGACCTCCGACCCCAGCAAGGCGGGGTGTCGCGCGCCGGCGAAACCGGAATAGGCGTCGTTGTAGATCATCAGGCCGGGCTCGCCCCAGAGCGTCACGATCGGCAGGGGCGAGCGCAGAATCATGCCGACGATCGAGGTCACCGCCGCGGGCCATTGCGCGATCGGGCCGAGGCTGGTCGCAGACCAGTCGAACGCATGGATCAGACTTGCGAGTTCGCCCTCGGCCTGGAGAAACGGCGGGACCGGTGCTGGGTCGGGCATGAACATCCGCTCGTCAGGCTCGTCGCGCCGACTGAGGCACGCACTTCGCGCGCCAGTCGGCCTCGAAGCGCTCAAGGTCTAGAGCATCGACGGAAGCGGGGGAAATCCGTTTTTTGCAGATGCCCTTCGCGTCGGCGCGCGGAACGGGAAGCGACTTTCCGCGTTCAGGTCCGAATCGGCTGAGCCCGGTTGGCCGCTGCCGCCGGCAGCCAGGTCAGCGGATTCGTGCCGAAAATCGTCGCGCGTTCGTCCTCGCGGGCGCGGAAGAAGGGGTAGAGCGTTTCGACGCGCGAGACGGCCCTGGGAAAGTCGAGCTGCGACAGCATGACCGGCTTGGCAAGGCCGGGATACAGCCGCGGCGGGCTGACCACGGTGTTGCCCCAGAGGCGTCGGTAGAACGGGTAGTGCTCGGGCCGGACCGCCGCGAGCATCACGTCCGCTTCGAACTGCTCCATGGCGAGCCAGGGCAGGCGCAGGGTGAGATAGGCGAGTTCCGGCAGCTCCCGCGACCAGCGCGCATCGGCGACGAAGCGCGTGGGGTCCACGAGCACGCGCCCGGCCTCGATCTGGGGCAGCACGGTGTCGGGGAAGACCTGCGCGGTCGGAATCTGCGGCAGGCCGGGGACGGTGACGCTGAGACGGATCGCGCCCGCCAGTTCGTCATCGGCATAGACGCCGAAGATCAGGCAGTTGGGCTGGTCGTCGACGGGGTCGGTGAAGCGCTCGTCCTCACTGGCGGCGATCGCACCCTCGCGCAGATAGGCCCGGTAGCGCAGGTTGAAGACCTGCTCCCGGTCCTCGCGCGACAGGGCCTGGCGATAGTCGACCCGCTCGAGCGCCCGCATGACGCGATCGTTCAAGGACGATCCCTGGTGAGCGACGGCTTGGACCATGATGTGACCGGTGATGGTTAACTGAAGTTAACCATCGTCTTGCGATCACGGGAGCGTCAAGGCGCGGGCTGCCCAAGTTTCTGGCTGCC
The DNA here is from genome assembly GCF_001713455.1 of Bosea sp. RAC05. Taxonomy (NCBI): domain Bacteria; kingdom Pseudomonadati; phylum Pseudomonadota; class Alphaproteobacteria; order Hyphomicrobiales; family Alloboseaceae; genus Allobosea; species Allobosea sp. RAC05. The sequence goes on along the minus strand of NZ_CP016464.1, from coordinate 4,158,926 downwards.
GTTAGGTCGTTCGGATCAGATTGCGCGCCACTGCGACGAAGATGTGACGCTCGGCAGGCGCGATGCCGCGACGGTCGTCGATCTCAGCGGAGGCCCCGGCGCAGCGGCAGCCGCTCGACCTTGGCTGTCAGCGAGCGCGCCGCGAAGGCGGTGATCAGGTCTCGCACCAGCGGCGTCGGCTGCGGGCGGGCGAGGAGATAGCCCTGAACCTCGTCGATCGCCCCCATCTTGGCGAGATTGTCGAGCTGTTCGGCCGTCTCCACACCCTCGGCCACCACCGTCAGACCGAGTTCCTTGCACAGCCGGGCAATGCCGACGAGCAGCGTCTGGTCCTTCTGCGTCTCGCGCCGGCCGGAGACGAAGGAGCGGTCGATCTTGATCTTCTGCAGGGGGAAGGACTGCAGATAGCTCAGGCTGGAATAGCCCGTGCCGAAATCGTCCAGCGAGATACGGACGCCCATTTCCCGCAAGCGCACCAGGATCGAGAGCGCCTGCGCATCATCCTGCATCAGGGCCGACTCGGTCAGCTCGATGACGAGGCGCGACCCATCGAGGCCGCTGCGCCCGAGTGCCCCGGCGACGTCCTCGATGATCGCGTCGCCACGGAAGTGGATGGCCGAGATGTTGACCGCCACCGACACGCTGTCGGGCCAGAGCATGGCCTCGCGACAGGCCTTGTCGAGCACCACGCAGCCGATCTGCGTGATCAGGCCGACCTCTTCGGCGATTCCGATGAAGTCACCCGGGGCGACGATGCCGCGTTCGGGGTGGCGCCAGCGCAGCAGGGCCTCGCAGCTGGTGATCCGCCCCGTGCCGATGGCGACGATGGGCTGGTAGAAGAGTTCGAACTGGTCCTGGGCCAGGGCTTCGCGCAGGTCGAGTTCGACGATGCGGCGCGCGCGCGCCACCTCGATCATGCTGCTGTCGTAGAAGCGCGCGCACGCCCGCCCGCTCGATTTCGCATCATAGAGGGCGAGATCGGCGTTGCGGATGACGATGTCGGGGTCGCGGCCATCGTCGGGGCTGATGGCGATGCCCATGCTCGCGCTGCTGACGATCGCATTGCCCTCGATCTCGTAGGGCTGGAGCAGGCTGGCGCTGACCCGCGCCGTGATGGCCTCCAGCCTGGCGCGGTCGGTCACGTCCGGGATCACGACCACGAACTCGTCGCCACCGAGCCGGGCGATCAGCGAGGCACCATCGAGCAGGGCCGTGAGACGCCTGGCCACCTCGACCAGCAGTGCGTCGCCGCAGGGGTGGCCCAGCGTGTCGTTGATCTTCTTGAAGTGATCGAGGTCGATGAACAGGATCGCGAAACTCTTGCCGGCTTCGCCGATCAGCGACTGGAGATGAGCCTTCAGCAGGCTGCGATTGGGCAGGCTGGTCAGCGGGTCGTAGAGCGCGAGCTGGCGGATCGTGTCCTCTTGCTGGCGCTGTTCGGTGATGTCCTCGATCACGACGACGGTGCCGGTGGCGCCCGAGGCGCGGAAGGTGAGTTCAAGGATGCGGCCACTGGCGAGGGTCGTGGTCAGCCGTGCCTCGCTGTGATCCCGCAGGGCGAGACGGGCTGCCAGGACCAGACTGCGAAGCTGGGTGCTGCCGATCAGTCCGGCGCGCCGGCAGCGGACCAGGAAGCGCCCGATGCGGCGGCCGGGTTCCGCCAGACCGGCCGGCAGCCCGACGATCGCCGGCAGGCGGCGGTTGACCAGCGACAGCATGCCGTTCTGGTCGAACATGCACAGGCCATGCGCCATGTTGTCGAGCGCGGCCTCCAGGCGGGCCGCGAGCAGCCGCTCATGCTTGGCCGAGACCACCGCAGTGGTCAGTGTGGCCCGCAGCTTGTCGGCGATGGTCTTGAAGCTCAGCAGGAAGGGCGCAAGCACGCAGGCCACGATCGCATAATGGCTGTTGCCACCGAGCGTCAGGCCCGCGAGCAGCGGCACGCCTGCAAAGCTCAACTGGGTCATCACCAGCATGCGGCTGCCGTAATTGCGGCCGGCGACGCCGATCATGTTGGCCAGCGTCATCGAGAAGGCGAGGAGCTGGACCGGCGGGCTGGCCTGCAGCGCGAAGGTGAGGAACGACCAGAGGCCGAGGACGAAGACGTAGATCGAGGAGAAGACGGTGTAGCGGATTTCCCAGCGCGTCGCTTCGCGCGGATCGCGGATCTGCTTGGCGGCGACCCGGAACTGCGCGACGTCCGCGGCCCGGACCAGGGCGAGGGCCAGCAGGACAAAGGCGCAGCCATAGAAGGCGGGATGACCCGTCATGAAGCCCGTGACGAAGGCGGCCAGAACCGTCCCGCTCGACCCGACGATCAGCGTGCGCGGGTCGGCATAGAGCGACCGGACCAGCGATACGTAGACCTCGTCGCGCAATCCCTGATCGATGACGCGATGGGAGGTTTTGGTGGGCATGGGTCGTCCCTGAGGGCCACGGTCTCCGGCAGCATCGTCGGCCGTGGTTAAAATGCCGTTGTATTAGGCGAAGGCTCGCGATGAGCGATTCCGTGGCCGTCAGGCCACCCGGGTTAACGCGCCGGTGAGGCTTTGCGTTGCAGGCTCGTCTCGGCGTCTCTACGTCAACCGCCCGGACACCCGATCGATGAGCCTCAGCCGCGAACTGTCCCCGAAGCCGGGCCGCACGGTCCCGGCACTGCCCTGCGCGAGCTGTCTCTGCGACTTCGGCGAGGCCTCGGGCATGGCCGGCGCCTCTTCCTGTCCGCTGAAGATCGGCCTGCTGCGGCGGCTGGCCGATGGCCGCGGCGCGGCAATGGCGGCAGAGGCGTCCTGCGCCGCCTATGTCGCGGGCTTCGCGGACGAGCCTGCCATCGGCGAGATCTGGGCGGCCGGGTTCGGTCGCAGCCTCAGCTGAGAGGCTCCGTTCCCGCCGGCTCCCTGCACAGGGCCCGCGCGACCGCGAATGCGGTTTCGAATGCGGGAACCGGCAGGAATTCGAAGCGCGAGTGGAAGTTGTAGGCGCCGGTGAAGAAGTTCGGCGTGGGCAGGCCCCGCGCCGACAGCGCCGCGCCATCCGTGCCGCCGCGCATCGGGATCAGCTTCGGCTCGATCTTCAGTTCGGCCATCGCTGCCAGCAGCCGATCGACGCTGCGACGATCATCGCCCAGGCTGTCGGAGATGTTGCCATAGGTGTCGGTGACGCTGCAGGAGACGCGCCCCGTCGGATAGCGGGCGGCAATCGCGTCCGCGACTTCGGCAACCTTGCGCTTGCGGCGGGCAAAGCTCTCCCGGTCGAAGTCGCGGATGGCGAGCTTGAGATGGGCCTGGCTGGCATGCGCCGTCAGCTCGATGAACCAGACATAGCCTTCGCGGCCCTCGGTGTGCTCCGGCGTCTCGGCGCGGTCGAAGGCCGCGATGAAATCATGGGCCATCAGCAGCGGGTTGACCATCACGCCCTTGGCCGACATCGGATGGGCGCTGACGCCGGTGAAGACGATCTCGCCGGCCGCCGCGTTGAAATTCTCGATCACCACCTCGCCGACCTCGCAGCTGTCGATCGTGTAGGCGAAGTCGCAGGGGAATCGCGCAAGATCGAGGGCCTTGGCACCGCGCAGCCCGATCTCCTCATCGGGAACAAAGGCGACGGCGATGTCGCCATGGGCGTCATCCGGGCCGAGCGTCGCCAGCAGCGTCATGACGATGGCGATGGCGGCCTTGTTGTCGGCTCCCAGAACGCTGGTGCCGTCGCCGAACAGGATGTCGGCGCCGCTCCAGCGCGCGATCTCGGGATGATCAGCGACCCGCAGCCAGATGTCCTGCTCGTGGTTGAGGCAGAGATCGTCGCCCTCGAAGCGCAGGATCTGCGGCCGGATGACCGGGGACAGGCCGGCATCGACGGTGTCGAGATGGGCGATAAAGCCGATCCGCGGTGCGCCCGGACGGTTGCCGCGCTTCACCGCCGTGACGGTGGCGTGGTCGTCGACGACGACGTCGGCGAGGCCGAGCGCGCGCAGTTCCCCGGCCAGCAGATCGGCCAGGCGCTGCTGGCCCGGCGTCGTCGGCAGCGTCGTCCCCTTGGCGTCGCTCTGGCTCTCGACCGCGACATAGCGGAGGAAGCGTTCGATCAGCTGGGCGCGGATGGTCATGGTCGCTCCGGTGTCGCTCGCTTTGTCCCTGCGGCGCGCATCCGACATAGCGGAGGTTCGGCGCCGGGGCGACCCACGCGGGGCGCGCGGGCCCGGGCGAGGGCGGCAGGCTGCGCCATTTGCAAGTCCCCTGAGCAAAGATGGCGCCATCGCAGGCAGGGAACGGCTTGCCTTCCGCGCCGGCTTCGCAGAGGAGTGGCCGCGCACCGCCGGACGGCCTCGCCCCGCGATGCGGAACGCAACGGGCTGCACGGAAGACGCGAGCATGAGCAACCAGTTTGTCGAGAAGGTCCTGTCGGTCCATCACTGGAACGATACGCTGTTCAGCTTCCGCACCACCCGCAATCCCGCCTTCCGCTTCGAGGCCGGCCAGTTCGCGATGATCGGCCTGATGGTCGAGGGGCGCCCGCTGCTGCGCGCCTACAGCATGGCCTGCGCGCCCTATGACGAGGAACTCGAATTCCTCAGCATCAAGGTGCCGAACGGCCCGCTGACCTCGCGGCTGCAAAAGATCGTGCCCGGCGACGAGATCCTGATTGGCCGCAAGGCCACCGGCACGCTGCTTCATGACAATCTGGTACCCGGCCGCAACCTGTATTTCCTGTCGACCGGCACCGGGCTTGCGCCCTTCATGAGCCTGATCCGCGATCCGGCGACCTATGAACGCTTCGAGAAGGTGGTGCTGGTCCATGGTGTGCGGCTGGTCTCGGAGCTGGCCTACGAGACCTTCATCCGCGAGGAGCTGCCGGCCGACGAGCTGATCGGCGAGATGGTCGCCAGCCAGCTGATCTATCACCCGACCGTGACCCGCGAGGAGTACCGCAACCGCGGCCGCGTGACCGAGCTGTTCGCCTCGCCGGACTGGTTCGCCTCGCTCGGCCTGCCGGTCGCCGATGCCGAGAGCGACCGCGTCATGCTCTGCGGCAGCCCGGCGATGCTGGCGGACATGAAGGTCCAGCTCGAGGGACGCGGCTTCGTCGAGGGCTCGAGCTCGACGCCGGCGACCTATGTGGTGGAGCGCGCCTTCGTCGAGAAGTGACCTCAGGGGAGGCGGTCGGGTTGCCTCTGCCTTAGGCAGCCGACGCGATTTCGGCCTTGAAGCGATCGGTCGGGCGTGATGACCTGCGCCCCGTCTCGCCTGCGCTCCGGAGTCCCCCGCCCATGTCGCCTCGCATCGCCTTCGGCGGGTTCCTGCACGAGACCAACACCTTCGCACCGAGCAAGGCGGGCCTCGACGCCTTCGTCCAGGGTGGCGGCTGGCCGTCGCTGGCGCGGGGCGGGGCCGTGTACGAGGCGGTGCGCAACGTCAATGTCGGCGCGTCGGGCTTCGTCGAGACGGCGCGCGGGCTGGGCTGGGAGATGGTGCCGACGCTGTGGTGCGCCGCCAGCCCCTCCGCCCATGTCACGGCGGAGGCCTTTGAGACGCTGCTGAACGAGCTGGTGGAGGCCATCACTGCGGCGCTGCCGCTGGACGGGGTCTATCTCGATCTGCACGGCGCCATGGTCGCGGAAGGCTTTCCCGACGGGGAGGGCGAGACGCTGCGGCGGGTGCGGGCCGCCATCGGCCCGGACGTGCCGCTCGTCGCCAGCCTCGACCTGCACGGCAACGTCACGCAGCTGATGGTCGACAGCGCCGATGCGCTCGTCGCCTACCGGACCTACCCCCATGTCGACATGGCGCTGACGGGCAGCCGCGCGACGACCTATCTCGCGCGGCTGATCGGCACGGCGAAGCGTGACGCGAAGGCCTTCCGGCAGATTCCCTACCTCATCCCGATCGCCTGGCAGGCCACCGCGATGGAGCCGTGCGCGATGATCTATGCCGAGCTCGCGGCGCTGGAGGGCGAGAGCGTGCCGACGCTCTCCTTCCTGCCGGGCTTTCCGGCCGCCGATTTCGCCGATTGCGGGCCGACCGTCGTCGCCTATGGCGCGACGCAAGGAGACGCTGACCGGGCGGCCAACGCTGTAACGGCGCGCGTGATGGCGAGCGAGGCGGCCTTCAACGGCAAGGTCTTCGCACCGGACGAGGGCGTGCTGGCTGCGATGGCGCTGGCGCAAGGGGCGACAAAGCCGATCGTCATCTCCGACACGCAGGACAATCCGGGTGCGGGCGGCGATTCGGACACGATGGGCATGGCGCGCGCGCTCGTCCGCAACGGCGCGCAGCGGGCGGCGATCGGGCTGATCGTCGATCCCGAGGCGGCGCGCCAAGCGCATGAGGCGGGTGTCGGTGCGACGATCCGGGCTGCGCTCGGGGCCAAATCCGGGATTCCCGGCGATGTCCCGCTCGAAGGCGAGTTCGTCGTCGAGCAGCTGTCGGACGGGCGCTTCGTGGCGCCCGGCCCGTTCTTCGGAGGATCGCGGATGAATCTCGGTCCCTGCGCCGCGCTTCGGATCGGCGGGGTCCGCATCGTCGTCGCCTCGCGCAAGGCGCAGATGGCCGACCAGGCGATGTACCGGCAGGTCGGCATCGAGCCGACCGAGCAGGCGATCCTCGTCAACAAGAGTTCGGTGCATTTCCGCGCCGATTTCGAGCCGATCGCGCATTCGATTCTGGTCTGTGCTGCGCCCGGCCCGATGCCGGTCGATCCTTCCGTTCTGCCCTGGAAGCATCTGCGCCCGGGCCTGCGCACCGCGCCGCTCGGCCCTGTCTTCGGCTGATCGCCCCCCAACCGTCCCGGAGTTGCTTGCCATGCCTGCCCTGACCGCGATCGAGGCCTTCACGGACGAGCTCGTCGCCATCCGCCGCGATCTCCACGCCCATCCCGAGATCGGCTTCGAGGAGGTCCGGACGTCGGGCATTGTCGCTGAGAAGCTGGCGGCCTGGGGCATCGAGGTGCATCGCGGCATCGGCGGCACCGGCGTGGTCGGTATCCTCGAAGGCACGGGCGGGCCGGGCCGGCGCATCGGCCTGCGCGCCGACATGGACGCCCTGCCGATGGACGAGATCACCAACCTGCCCTGGCGCTCGACCATTCCGGGCCGGATGCATGCCTGCGGCCATGACGGCCACACCACGATGCTGCTGGGGGCGGCGCGCTATCTCGCCGAGAATCGTGGATTTGCGGGCACCGCCATCTTCGTGTTCCAGCCGGCGGAGGAGGGGCTCGGCGGGGCCCGGGCCATGCTCGCCGACAACCTGTTCGAGCGCTTTCCCTGCGACGAGATCTACGGCATCCACAACGCCCCCAATCTCGACCCCGGCCAGATCGCGGTCTTCCCCGGTCCGGCGATGGCGGGCGCGGATTTCTTCGACATCAAGATCACCGGCAAGGGCAGCCATGGCGCCATGCCCCATGTCGGGCGCGACCCGGTCATCGTCGCGATCTCGCTGGCGGCGGCGCTGCAGACGATCGTCAGCCGCAACGCCGATCCGCGCGAGGCGGCGGTGCTGTCGATCACGCAGATCCATGCCGGCTCGGCCTATAACGTGATCCCGGAGGAGGCGGTGCTGGCCGGCACGGTGCGAACCTTCTCGCCCGAGATCGCCAAGCTGATCCGCGAGCGCATGCGCGAGATCTGCGCCGGAATGGCGCTGACCTTCGGCGTGCAGATCGACATCGACATCCGCGGCATCTTCGACGTGCTGGTGAACCACCCCGAGCAGGCGGTCGCGACGGCGGCTGTCGCCACCGAGATCGTCGGCGCGGGCAACGTCCTGACCGAGCCGAAGCCGGTGATGGGCAGCGAGGATTTCGCCGACATGCTGCGCATGGTGCCGGGCGCCTATGCCTGGGTGGGACACGCCGGCAGCGTGCCGGTCCACAACCCGGCCTTCGTGCTCGATGACGGCATCCTGCCGATCGGGGCGAGCCTGCTGGCGCGCCTCGTCGAAACGCGCAGCAAAGCCTGAGAGCGCCCCGCATGAACCCCGCCGATCTGCCCCTCGATCTCGACAGCCTGCTCGCGGGCCTGCGGCCCTGGATCGAATGCGAGAGCCCGACCTTCGACGTCGCGGCCGTGAACCGGATGATGGATTTCGCGGCGAGCGAACTCGTCGCGGCGGGGGCGAGCGTCACGCGCTTTCCCGGCCCGCCCGGGCTCGGCGACTGCGTGCGCGGCGACTTCCCGCATCCGCTGCAGGGCGAACCCGGCATCCTGATGATGTCGCATCTCGACACGGTGCATCCGGTCGGCACGCTGAAGACGCTGCCCTTCCGGCGCGACGGCTGGCGCTGCTACGGGCCGGGCATCCTCGACATGAAGGGCGGCGCCTATGCCGGGTTGCAGGCGATCATCGCGCTGGCCAAGGCGGGGATCGAGACGCCGCTGCCGGTCAGCGTGCTCTTCACCAGCGACGAGGAGATCGGCAGCCCCGGCACGCGCGAGCTGATCCTCGAGCAGGCGCGCCGGCACCGCTTCATCCTGGTTCCCGAGCCGGGGCGGCCGGGCAACGGCGTCGTCACCGGGCGCTATGCGATCGCACGCTTCAACCTGCTGGCCGAGGGGCGGCCGAGCCATGCCGGCTCCCAGCTCAAGAACGGCCGCTCCGCGATCAGCATGATGGCGCAGCAGCTGCTCGCGATCGAGGCGATGACGGATGACGACTGCACCTTCAGCGTCGGCGTGATCCAGGGCGGGCAATGGGTCAATTGCGTGCCGACGACCTGCCGGGCGGAGGCGCTCAGCATGGCGAAGCGGCAGGCGGATCTCGACCGCGGGGTGGAGCGGATGCTGGCGCTCGGCGCGCAGAACGCCGACGGCACGCGCTTCATGGTCACGCGCGGCGTCACACGCCCGGTCTGGGAGCCCAGCGAGGCGACGCTGAAGCTGTTCGGGCTCGCCCGCGAGGTGGCGCAGGAGCTGGGCTGGAGCCTCGGGCACGACTCGGCCGGCGGCGGCTCGGACGCCAATTTCACCGGGGCCGAGGGCCTGGCCTCGCTGGACGGGCTCGGTCTGCTCGGAGCCGGCTATCACACGCTGGAGGAGCATATCGAGGTGGGCAGCCTGCTGCAGCGGACGCGCCTGATGGCCGGGCTGCTGGCGCGGTTGACCGCGTGAGGATGCCGGGCGAGCATGCGCCGCCCGGTGGCACAGGGCCTGCATAGATCGCGATGCGCCGAACGCGCACGACAGTCGGAGGGAGAGCACCATGGCAGGGCATTTGAAGACTTTGGTGGCCGCCTGCGCGATCATCGCCGGCACGTCGCTGGCGCAGGCGCAGACCCTGAAGATCGTGATGCATTCGGACGTGAAGATCGTCGATCCGATCTGGACCACGGCCTATATCGTCCGCAACCACGGCTACATGATCTACGACACGCTGTTCTCGATGGACGAGGCCGGCGCGATCAAGCCGCAGATGGTCGAGACCTTCACCGAGTCGCCGGACAAGCTGACCTATACCTTCAAGCTGCGCGACGGGCTGCTCTGGCATGACGGCAAGCCCGTCACCTCCGAGGACTGCATCGCCTCGATCCGGCGCTGGTCGGCCAAGGACCCGGTCGGCCAGAAGCTGATGACCTTCGTCGACACGATCACCGCCGACGACGCCAAGAGCTTCACGGTGAAGCTGAAGTCCCCGACGGGCCTGTTGATCTTCGGCCTCGGCAAGCCGTCGTCGAACGTCCCCTTCATGATGCCCGAGCGCGTCGCGAAGACCGACCCCAACACGCAGATCTCGGAGTTCATCGGGTCTGGCCCGTTCGTGCTGAAGGCCGATGAATGGAAGCCGGGCGACAAGATCGTCTACACGAAGTTCAAGGACTACAAGCCGCGCGCGGAGCCGGCGTCGGGGCTGGCCGGGGGCAAGGTCGCGAAGGTGGACCGGATCGAGTGGCTCGCGGTGTCCGACCAGCAGCAGGCGGTCAACGCGCTGCTCGCCGGCGAGATCGACATGGTCGAGCAGCCGGCCTTCGACCTGATCCCGCTGCTGGCGGGCGACAAGAACATCAAGTTGTGGAACTACAACCCGCTCGGCCTGCAGTACACGATGCGCTTCAACCACACCCAGCCGCCCTTCAACAATCCGAAGGTGCGCCAGGCGGTGACCTATGCGCTGAACCAGAAGGACTTCCTCGAGGCGACGGTCGGCAACCCCGACTACTACCAGCCCTGCAAGGCCATGTTCGTCTGCGGCACCCCGCTCGCCTCCGAGAAGGGGATGGAGGGGCTGCTGGAATCGAACTTCAGGAAGTCGCAGGAGCTGCTGAAGGAGGCCGGCTATGACGGCAAGCCGATCGTGCTGCTGCACTCCACCGACCTGCAGTCGCTGACCAATCTCGGGCCGGTCGCCAAGCAGCTGCTCGAGAAGGGCGGCTTCAAGGTCGATATGCAGTCCTCGGACTGGCAGACCGTGGTGTCGCGCCGCGTCCGCAAGGACCCGATCGACAAGGGCGGCTGGAACGTGATGCAGACCTCCTGGGTCTCGGCCGACATCCTCAACCCGGTGATGGCGGGCTTCTTCAATGCGAGCTGCGACAAGGCGGCCTTCGGCTGGCCCTGCGACGAGCAGATGGAGAAGCTGCGCGACGATTTCGCCCGCGAGCCCGATCCGGCGAAGCAGAAGGCGATCGCGGAAGCGGTCCAGATGCGCTGGCGCGAGGTCGTCACCCATGTCCATCTCGGCCAGTACAATGTGCCGATCGCGGCGCGGAAGAGCCTCACCGGCATCCTGACCGCGCCGGCGCCGGTGTTCTGGAACGTCGAGAAGAAGTGAGGTGGCGACGCTGACCCTGCGGATCCGGCGCTGATGCTCGGCTACATCCTGCGGCGCCTGCTGGCGACGATCCCCGTGCTGGTGATCGTCGCGGTCCTGGTCTTCCTGATGCTGCGCCTGACGCCGGGCGACCCGGCGGCGGTGATCGCTGGCGACAACGCGACGACCGAGCAGATCGCGCTGATCCGCAACCGCCTCGGCCTCGACCAGCCGATCCTGACCCAGTTCCTGATCTGGGTCGGCAACCTGATGCGGGGCGACCTCGGCGAGAGCTTCTTCTTCAAGAAGCCGATCGGCGAGCTGATCATCGGCCGCATCGAGCCGACGCTGTCGCTCGCCTTCGCGACGATGCTGATCGCGATCAGCGTCGCGATCCCGCTGGGTGTGCTCGCGGCCTACAAGCACGGCTCCTGGATCGACCGGATCGTGATGGGCTTCTCGGTGCTGGGTTTCTCGGTCCCGGTCTTCGTGATCGGCTATGCGCTGATCTACGTCTTCGCGATCACACTGGGCTGGTTCCCGGTCCAGGGCTACCAGCCGCTTTCGGGCGGGCTCAGTGGCTTCCTGCAGCGGCTGGTGCTGCCGGCGGTCACGCTGTCGGTGATCTACATCGCGCTGATCGCGCGGATGACGCGGGCGAGCGTGCTCGAGGTGCTGAACGAGGACTATATCCGCACGGCCCGCGCCAAGGGGCAGGTCGAGCGCAAGATCCTGTTCCGCCACGCGCTCAAGAACGCGGCGGTGCCGATCGTCACCGTCATCGGCATCGGCATCGCGCTGCTGATCGGCGGGGTGGTGGTGACCGAGAGCGTCTATTCGATCCCCGGTCTCGGCCGGCTGACGGTCGATGCGGTCCTGGCCCGAGACTATCCCACCATCCAGGCGGTGATCCTCCTGTTCTCGGGCGTCTATGTCGGCATCAACCTGCTGATCGACCTCGCCTACAGCCTGTTCGACCCGAGGATCCGCTATTGAGTACCGAGCCGACCCTCCTCGCTCCGGCCGTGGCCGAGCCGGTCACGCCGGCCCGCACCATGATGAAGCGGCTCGTGCGCAACCCGGTCGTCGCCATCGGCGGCACGGTCCTGCTGCTGATGACCATGATCGGCCTGTTCGCGCCGTGGCTGGGCACGCTCGACCCGACCGCGATCAACCCGAGCACGCGCAACCGCCTGCCCGGTTTCGAGCGGACGATCCGCGCCGATGACGGCACCGCGACCGTGTTCAAGCACCGGATGGGGACCGATTCGCTGGGCCGGGACGTCTACAGCCGCGTCGTCTATGGGGCGCGCGTCTCGCTGCTGATCGCGGTGTCCGTCGCCTCGATCGCGATCGCCATCGGGCTCGTGATCGGGCTGGTGGCCGGCTATGTGCGCCCGCTCGACGGCATCATCATGCGCTTCATGGACGGGCTGATGGCGATACCCGGCATCCTGCTCGCCATCGCGGTCGTCTCGCTGTTCCGCAGCGGCCTGGTGTCGGTGATCGTGGCGATCATCGTGCCGGAGATCCCGCGCGTGGTGCGGGTCGTGCGCTCGATCGTGCTGTCGGTCCGCGAGGAGCCTTATGTCGAGGCCGCGATCATGGCCGGGACGCGGCTGCCCAAGCTGATGGTCCGGCACATCCTGCCCAACACCATTGCGCCGCTGATCGTGCAGGGCACCTTCATCGCGGCTTCGGCGATCCTGGTCGAGGCGATCCTGTCCTTCCTCGGCATCGGCATCCCCCCGGAGATCCCGACCTGGGGCAACATCATGGCCGAGGGGCGCAACCTCTTCCGCGTCTTCCCGCACAACATCCTCTATCCGGGCATCTTCCTCGCCCTGACGGTGCTGGCGGTCAACATGCTGGGCGACGGCCTGCGCGACACCCTCGATCCCAAGATGGCCGGCCGATGAGCGAGGGACAGACACCCGTCCTGGAGATCGCGGGACTGAGCATCGCTTTGCCCGGCGGTGGCGACCGGGCCTTCGCGGTCGAGGACGTCTCGCTGAGCGTCGATGCCGGCGAGATCGTCTGCGTCGTCGGGGAATCGGGCTCGGGCAAATCCGTCACCGCCTTCTCGGTGATGGGGCTGCTCGCCAAGGCGCTGAAGCCGGTGGCGGGTGCGATCCGCCTGGAAGGCGAGGATGTGCTGGCGGCGACGCCGCAGCGGCTGCGGGCGCTGCGCGGCGACCGCATGGCGATGATCTTCCAGGAGCCGATGACGGCGCTGAATCCCGTGCTGACGATCGGCGACCAGATCGAGGAGGTGCTGCGCATCCACACCTCTCTCGGCCCCGCCGAGCGGCGCGCGCAGGTGCTCGCCATGCTGGAATCGATGCGCCTGCCCGAACCGGAGCGGATGCACGCCTCCTATCCGCACCAGATCTCCGGCGGGCAGCGCCAGCGCGTGATGATCGCCGCCGCGCTGATCCTCGATCCCGCTTTGCTGATCGCCGACGAGCCGACGACGGCGCTCGACGTCACGACGCAGGCGCAGATCCTGAAGCTGATCAAGGACATGCAGAGCCGCCGCGGCACGGGCGTGCTGTTCATCACCCATGATTTCGGTGTGGTCGCCGAGATCGCCGACCGGGTCGTGGTGATGGAGAAGGGGCGGGTCGTCGAGCAGGGGCCCGCCGCCGATATCCTGACCCGGCCGCAGCATCCCTACACGCAGATGCTGATCGGGGCGGTGCCGAGCCTGAAGCCGGCGCAGCGCAAGCCGGTGCTCGGGCCGCTGGCGCTGGAGACGGTGGGGCTCGGCAAGACCTACAGCTCCAAGGCGCTGTTCCGGAAGGAGCGGGTCGTGCATGCGGCGAAGGATGTCGCGATCCGGGTCCGGCGCGGCGAGACGGTCGGAATCGTCGGCGAGTCCGGCTCCGGCAAGACCACGGTGGCGCGCTGCATCGCGCGGCTGATGCCGCCCAGCGTCGGCTCCATCCTGGTGCCCGACATCGACATCGCGCCACTGCCCGAGCGGCGGCTGCGATCCTATCGCCGCAAGATCCAGGTCGTGTTCCAGGATCCGTTCCGGTCGCTCAACCCGCGCCGGACGGTCGGCGCCTCGATCATTGAGGGGCCGATGAATTTCGGCCTGAGCGAACCGGACGCGCTGCAGCGCGCCCGCGACCTGATGGGTCTGGTCGGTCTGCAGCCGAATGCGCTCGAGCGCTATCCGCACCAGTTCTCCGGAGGTCAGCGCCAGCGCATCGCGATCGCCCGAGCGCTGGCGATGGAACCGGAGATCCTGATCGCGGACGAGGCGGTCTCGGCGCTCGACGTCTCCGTCCAGAAGCAGGTGCTGGCCCTTCTGGCCGACGTCCAGGAGCGCTTCAACCTGGCGATCCTGTTCATCACCCACGACCTGCGGGTCGCGGCCCAGATCTGCGACCGGATCGTGGTGATGGAGAAGGGGGTGATCGTCGAGCAGGGCGCGACCTCGCAGGTGTTCTCCGCGCCGGCCCATGCCTATACGCGGGCCCTGATCGAGGCGGCGCCGGGGCGTGACTTCGCGACGGGGGCTACCGCCGTTGACGCGGTGGAGGCCTGACCGGATAGTCCCGCTCCCCCGGCTGCCGATGGAAGCGAGCGCATGGACGACGAGATTCTCTACGCGGTGGACGACGGGATCGGCACGATCACGCTGAACCGCCCGCAGGCGCGCAATGCTCTGACCTTTGCGATGTATGAGCGGGTGGCGGCGATCTGCGCCGATCCGGCGGCGTATGGGGCCCCCAGGGTGCTGATCATCACCGGGGCCGGCGACCGCGCCTTCGCCGCCGGTACGGACATCGCGCAGTTTCGCAGCTTCGCCTCGCCGCAGGATGCGCTGGACTATGAAGACAAGATCGAGCGCGTGCTCGCCGCGATCGAGTGCTGCCCGATCCCGCTCGTCGCGGCGATCGCCGGGGCGGTGACGGGCGGCGGCGCCAGCATCGCCTGCGCCTGTGACATCCGCATCGCGACGGCGTCTGCGCGCTTCGGCTTTCCGATCGCGCGGACGCTGGGCAACTGCCTGTCGATGGCCAATTACGCCCGGCTCGCGGCCCTGCTCGGACCGGCCCGCGTCAAGGACATCGTCTTCACGGCACGGCTGATCGAAGCGGAGGAGGGCCAGCGCATCGGTCTCTACAGCGAGATTCTCGCCGATCATGCGGCGCTGATGAGCCGGGCCCGCGAACTGGCCGAGACCATCGCCGGCCATGCGCCGCTGACGATGCGGGCCACGAAGGAGGCGCTGCGCCGCATCGTCAACGCGTCGGTGCCCGCCGAGGGCGGCGAGGACCTCGTGGTGATGTGCTATGACAGCGCCGATTTCCGCGAAGGCATGGAGGCCTTTCTCGGCAAGCGGCCGCCGCAATGGCAGGGCCGCTGAGCCGAGGCGGGCCGGGCCACGGGGTTTACGCTGAGCGCCCGCGCGCCCTATATGCGCGCGTCCAACGGGAGCGAGAACGGTATTGCCGGCGTCTTTGCGGTTTCTGGTTACCGGCGGTGCGGGGTTCATCGGCTCGGCCGTCACACGCAGGCTGATCGCCGAAACCGGCCACAGCGTCTGCGTCGTCGACAAGCTGACCTATGCCGGCAATCTCGCCTCGCTGGCGCCGGTCGCCGCCGATCCGCGCTTCCGCTTCGAGAAGGCGGACATCGCTGATGGCGAGCGAATGCGGGCGATCTTCGCCGAGGTCGATCCCGACATCGTGCTGCATCTGGCGGCCGAGAGCCATGTCGACCGCTCAATCGACGGACCATCTGCCTTCATCGACACCAACATCGTCGGCAGCTTCGTGCTGCTGCAGGAGGCGCTGAGGCATTGGCGTGGCCTGGCCGGGGAGCGGCGGGCCCGCTTCCGGTTCCACCATGTCTCGACCGACGAGGTGTTCGGCTCGCTCGGGCCGGACGGCCTGTTCGACGAGGCGACGGCCTATGCGCCGACCTCGCCCTATTCGGCCTCCAAGGCCGCATCCGACCATCTGGTGCGGGCCTGGCACCACACCTACGGCCTGCCGACGCTCATCACCAATTGCTCGAACAATTACGGGCCCTATCATTTCCCGGAGAAGCTGATCCCGCTGATGATCATCAACGGGATCGAGGGCAAACCCCTGCCGATCTACGGCAACGGGCTGAACGTTCGCGACTGGCTCTATGTCGAGGACCATGCCGAGGCGCTGCTTCTCGTCGCCGAGAGGGGCGAGCCCGGCGAGACCTATGCCATCGGCGGGCAGAACGAGCTGTCGAACCGAGATGTGGTGCGCGCCATCTGCACGCTGCTGGACGGGCTGCGGCCTGACCCGTCGGGGCCGCATGAACGACTGATCACCTATGTCGCGGACAGGCCCGGACATGATGCGCGCTACGCCATCGATGCGGGCAAGATCGGCCGCGAGCTCGGGTGGAGCCCGCGCCGCGACTTCGCCAGCGGCTTGCGCCTGACCGTGGAATGGTATCTGGCCCATCGGAACTGGTGGGGCGACATCCGCTCCGGCGTCTATCGCGGCGAGCGGCTGGGGACGGCCGCGGTGGCCGGCCTGCCGGGAGAACAGTGAGCATGCTGCTTGTCGAGCCGACCGCGCTGCCGGATGTGAAGATCATCCAGCCGAAGAGGTTCGGCGACCATCGCGGCTTCTTCTCCGAGACCTACAGCCGCTCGGCCTTCGCCGAGGCGGGCATCACGCTCGACTTCGTCCAGGACAATCATTCGCTCTCGGCAGCGGTCGGGACGCTGCGCGGCCTGCATTTCCAGGCGCCTCCCTTCGCCCAGGACAAGCTGGTGCGGGTGCCGCGCGGGCGCATCCTCGACGTCGCGGTCGACATCCGCGCCTCGTCGCCGGACTTCGGCAAGTTCGTCGCCGTCGAACTCTCGGCGGAGAACTGGTGGCAGCTGCTGGTGCCGGCGGGGTTCGCGCATGGCTTCGTCACGCTCGAGCCCGACACCGAGGTGCTCTACAAGGTCAGCGCTCCCTATGCGCCCGAGCATGACCGCGGCGTGGCCTTCGACGACCCGGCGATCGGGATTGACTGGGGTTTTGCGCCGGAGACACTGATCCTGTCCGACAAGGATCGCCGCCATCCCCGTCTGGCCGATCTGCCGCGGTATTTCGCGTGAGGGTCGTCGTTACCGGGCGCGAAGGTCAGGTCGCGCGGGCGCTCGCGGAGCGCGCGGGCGGCCAGGGCGTCGCTCTGCTCGCCGTCGGGCGGCCCGAACTCGATCTGGAGCACCCCGAGACGATCGCGCCGGCCCTGGCGGCCGCGCGCCCCGATGTCGTGGTCCATGCAGCCGCGTTCACCGCGGTGGACCGGGCGGAAGCGGAAGAGGCGCGGGCCTTCGCCGTCAATGCGGTCGGGGCCGGGGCGGTGGCGGCTGCGGCGCACGGGCTCGGCGTCCCGGTCATCCAGTTGTCGACCGACTATGTCTTCGACGGCTCGCTCGAGCGCCCCTATCGCGAGGACGATGCGACGGGGCCGATTTCGGCCTATGGACGCAGCAAGCTCGCCGGCGAGCAGGCCGTGGCGGCGGCCACGCCCGATCATGCGATCCTGCGGACCGCCTGGGTCTACAGCCCGTTCGGGACGAACTTCGTCCGGACCATGCTGAGGCTCGGCGCGGAGCGCGAGGAGGTTTCTGTCGTCTGCGACCAGACCGGCTGCCCGACCTCCGCACTCGACATTGCGGATGCGGTTTTGTCCGTGGCGCGGAACCTCGTCGGCTCGCCCGCCGATCGGGCTCTGCGCGGCGTCTTCCATATGGCGGCGCAGGGCGAGGCGAACTGGGCCGAACTGGCCGAGACCGTGTTCGCCGAGGCCGCGGCGACCGGGCGCCGCCCGGTCCGGGTGCGCCGCATCGCCACCGCCGACTATCCGACGCCGGCGCGTCGGCCGGCGAATTCGCGGCTGGACGGTGCGAAGCTCGCGGCCACTCACGGCATCAGACTCCTGCATTGGCGCGGGGCCGCCACCGCCTGCGTGACTAGGCTGCTCAAAGGCGGGGAAACGGGGCCGATTTCATGAAGGGCATTATTCTCGCCGGTGGCTCCGGCACGCGGCTGCACCCGATGACGCTGGCGGTCTCGAAGCAACTGCTTCCGGTCTATGACAAGCCGATGATCTATTATCCGCTGACGACGCTGATGCTGGCGGACATCCGCGAGATCCTGATCATCTCGACCCCGACGGATCTGCCGCATTTCCAGCGCCTGCTCGGCGACGGCGCGGAGTGGGGCCTGTCGCTGAGCTATGCCGAGCAGCCGCATCCGGGCGGGCTGGCGCAGGCTTATCTGATCGGAGCCGAGTTCGTGGCCGGCGGCCCGTCGGCGCTGATCCTCGGCGACAACCTGTTCTACGGGCACGGTTTGCCCGAGCTGATGAAGCGTGCGCGCCGACGCGAGGCGGGCGCGACGGTCTTCGCTTATCAGGTGCGGGATGCCGAGCGCTATGGCGTCGTCAGCTTCGACGCCGACGGGAAAGCGACCTCCATCGTGGAGAAGCCGAAGGTGCCGCGCTCGAACTGGGCGGTGACGGGCCTCTATTTCTATGACGCGCAGGTGGTCGAGATCGCCGCGTCGCTCGAGCCGTCGACTCGCGGAGAACTCGAGATCACCGATGTGAACCGCCTCTATCTCGAGCGCGACCAGCTGTCGGTCGAGCGCATGGGGCGCGGCTTCGCCTGGCTCGACACCGGGACGCCCGACAGCCTGCTGCAGGCCGGCGAGTTCGTCCGGACCCTCGAGGGCCGGCAGGACCTGCGCATCGCCTGCCCGGAGGAGATCGCCTGCCGGCGCGGCTGGATCGACATTGCCCAGCTGGAGGCCCTCGGGGCACGGCTCGCCAAGAGCGATTACGGCGGCTACCTCCTGCGGATGGCCGCTGAGATCGCCGCGACCCCGCGGCGATCGGACGGCTGAGGCCGTCGACCGGATCGCTCGCCCCCCAGCCGTCAATCGCCACTGCGTCCGGCGGATGCGAGATGGTTGGCCCCGATATTGCTGGGAATTTTGCCATGAGCCTGCAAGGGGAGTCGATCGTGACCGGCACGCCCGTATTGGGACAGTTCTCTGCCTGTGAATGCGGGGCCCCCTCGATCGTCATCCCCGCGATGGTTGCCGACGAGGCTCCGGTTTCCTGCGGGGGCTGTTCGCGCGTCATCGGGTCCTGGCTGGGCTACAAGGCCTTCGTCAGCCGGTCGATCGCGAGGGAGGCGCAGGGGATGCGGCAGCACGCGCTGGTCTGCGTCGACCCGATTTTGACGGCCGGCCTCGAAGAGGCTTGGCTTGGTTCGGCATCGGCTCCGGTGGCGGCATGACGCGGGGTGGCAAGCCGCGCCTGGCCCGCGCAGCCAAGACGTGAGGGCACGGCGAATGCGCAGGACAGGCCGACACCAAATGGTCAACTGCGCGGGCTAGCTCATTCTTAAGCTCCGCAATGCCGCGAGATGGATTCGGGCGTTCAAGCCATGTAGGACCGGTGGGGCACGCGCGCACGTGCCCGTAACGTGCGGCTCCCAAGCCTTATTTGCGTGCCCGCGAGAAACCGGGAGAAAGTGTCGAAATGACGTTGATCCTTCCTGTGATCATGGCAGGCGGGGCCGGAACGCGGCTGTGGCCCCTGTCCCGGGATTCGATGCCCAAGCAGTTCATCGCGCTGCTCGAGGACGACCTGTCGACGTTCCAGGCGACTCTGCTGCGCGTGAAGGGGGCTCCCTTCCTGCCGCCGATCGTGATCACCAACCATGAGTTCCGCTTCATCGTCGCCGAGCAGATGCAGGTGGTGGGGGTCGAGGGGCAGATCGTGCTCGAGCCGGAGCGACGTGATTCCGCTGCCGCCATCGCGGTCGGGGCCCTGCTCGCGAGCCGCGTCGCGCCCGATGCCGTGGCCGTCGCGCTGGCGGCCGACCATGTCGTCGAGAACGCCGCCGCTTTCCGGGCTGACGCGCTGGCAGCGGCGGAGTTCGCCGCGACCGGGCTGATCGTGACGCTCGGCATCGTGCCGACGGCGCCCTCTGTGGCCTATGGTTACATCGAGGCGGGCGAGGCTCTCGGCGACGCCCGGACAAAGCGGCTGAAGCGCTTCGTGGAGAAGCCCGATGCCGCGACGGCGCAGGGCTATCTTGACCAGGGCTTCCTGTGGAACAGCGGCAACTTCGTTTTCGCCGCCCCGACGATGATCGAGGAGCTGACCCGCTTTGCCCCCGATGTCATCGCGGCGGCGCGCGAGGCGCTCGACGGCGCGACCACCGACCTCGACTTCATCCGCCTCGATGGCCGCGCCTTCGGCCGGGCCCCGCGGATCTCGATCGACTATGCCGTCATGGAGAAGACGCAGCATGCGGGGGTGATCGCGGCCGGGTTCGACTGGTCGGACATCGGCGCCTGGGACTCGATCCATGAGGTGATGGACAAGGATGGCGACGGCAACGTGCTGCGCGGTCCTGTGGTCGCACTCGACACCACCAACTCGCTCCTGCGCAGCGACGAGATGCTGCTGACCACGATCGGGCTGACGGACATGGTGGTGGTCGCGACGCGCGACGCGGTGCTGGTGGCGTCCAAATCAGCGGCGCCGCATGTGAAGCGGCTGGTCGAGACGCTGAAGCAGCAAGGCCGCCCCGAGGCGACCGAACATCTGCGGATCTACCGCCCCTGGGGCTGGTACCAGCGGATCGACATCGGCTCCCGCTTCCAGGTGAAGCGCATCAATGTGAAGCCCGGTGCCAAGCTCAGCCTGCAGAAGCATTTCCACCGTTCGGAGCACTGGGTCGTGGTGCGCGGCACGGCGGAGGTGACGCTGGACGGCAGCGTCAGCCACATTCACGAGAACGAGTCGATCTATCTTCCGATCGGATGCGCGCATCGGCTGTGCAACCCCGGCAAGATCGAGCTCGAACTGATCGAGGTCCAGGTCGGCAGCTATACCGGCGAGGACGACATCATTCGGATCGAGGACATCTACGCAAGAGCGTAAACGGGTGACACCGGCGCCCGCGTGATGGGGGCCGTGATCGGTAACGCGACGACGGGTTTCGGCGCGACCACCGATGCATCCGCCCGAATCAAGACTGGCTTGGAGCGACGTTAGGGAGACTCCGATGAAGATCGTCATGGTCGGATCAGGTTATGTCGGGCTGGTGTCCGGCGCATGTTTCGCGGATTTCGGGCACGAGGTCGTCTGCGTCGACAAGGTCGAGAGCAAGATCGCGGCGCTGAAGCAGGGCGAAATCCCGATCTTCGAGCCCGGCCTCTCGGAACTGGTGCGCAGCAACTCGGAGGCGGGCCGGCTCTCCTTCACCACCGATCTGGCGGGGCCGGTCGCCAGGGCTGACGCGGTGTTCATTGCGGTGGGGACGCCGTCGCGTCGCGGCGACGGCTTCGCCGACCTGTCCTATGTCTATGCGGCGGCGCGCGAGATCGCCCAGTCGCTCAATGGCTATACCGTCATCGTCACCAAATCGACCGTTCCGGTGGGGACCGGCGACGAGGTCGAGCGGATCATCCGCGAACTGCGTCCCGATGCCGATTTCGCCGTCGTGTCCAATCCGGAGTTCCTGCGCGAGGGCGCGGCCATCGACGATTTCAAGCGGCCGGACCGTATCGTCATCGGCACGGACGATCTGCGCGCCCAGGCGCTGATGGCCGATGTCTACCGGCCGCTCTACCTCAACAGCGCGCCGATCCTGAACACCAGCCGGCGCACCGCCGAACTGACGAAATACGCGGCCAACGCCTTCCTGGCGACGAAGATCACCTTCATCAACGAGATGGCGGATCTCTGCGAGCAGGTTGGCGCGAATGTCCAGGACGTCGCCCGCGGCATGGGGCTCGACAACCGCATCGGCAGCAAGTTCCTGCATGCCGGCCCCGGCTATGGCGGCTCCTGCTTCCCGAAGGACACGCTGGCCCTGATCAAGACGGCGCAGGACTACGGCACCCCGTCGCGGATCGTCGAGGCCGTCGTCTCGGTGAACGACCTGCGCAAGCGGGCCATGGCGAAGAAGGTCGTCGCCGCCTGCGGCGGCTCGGTCCGCGGCAAGACGATCGCCGTGCTCGGCCTCACCTTCAAGCCGAATACGGACGACATGCGTGATGCACCGTCGCTGTCGATCGTCACGGCCCTGCAGGACGGCGGCGCCACCATCCGCGCCTTCGACCCGGAGGGGATGGAGCAGGCCAAGGCGATGCTGCCGAGTGGCGTCGTCTACTGCAACGATGCCTATGAATGCGTCGAAGGTGCCCATGCCGCGGTGATCGTGACCGAGTGGAACATCTTCCGCGCGCTCGATTTCGACCGCGTCAAGGCCGCTATGGCCGCGCCGGTCCTGGTCGATCTGCGCAACGTCTATCGGGCCGAGCAGGTCCGCGCCAAGGGCTTCACCTATGTGGATGTCGGCCGAGGTGCATCACTCAACGCATCGAAAGGCAGACAGGACGCTGCTTGAGGGGCATGTGTGCTGCTTCGCTTCCGATAAGCAGCCCTCCGCAGCCGTCCGGCTCCTTATCCCCGGTCCCCCGGGGCCGGCCTAGTCTGGCCCCTCGTCAACCAGCGAGGGGCCAGACCATGCTTTCCTTCCATGAAGAGTTTCCGCTGAATGCGGGGCGCCTGGCGCAGGCGCCGCAATTCTCCGACACCGTGCACGACATCGTGCTGGCGGCCGACACGCTGCTGCGCGTCGCCGTGCCGGCGGGCGCGCGCTTCGTCGCGCTC
Source organism: Bosea sp. RAC05 (assembly GCF_001713455.1). Lineage (NCBI taxonomy): Bacteria > Pseudomonadati > Pseudomonadota > Alphaproteobacteria > Hyphomicrobiales > Alloboseaceae > Allobosea > Allobosea sp. RAC05. The sequence goes on along the minus strand of NZ_CP016464.1, from coordinate 4,136,484 downwards.
TCCTTCGACGGCGACGTCCGGGTCAAGGCGGGGCTCGTCGACACGGCGCTGACCCTGCCGCTGTCCACCGCCACGGACGGCGCCGGCAGCGTGCTCAATCCCGGAACGAGGCGCCTGCCGCCGGCGGCGACGCATCTGTGCCTGCGGGCGGCGACGGCCTGCAAGGGCTCGCTGGAATATTGGGGCTGACCATGGTGGCACAGCCCGTCTCCCTGACGCGCCGCCGGCGCGACCCGCTCGATCTCGCCCGCCTGAACCGCGCGGGCGCGCGCGCCTGGTACGAGGCGCCGGCCTATGCGGAGCTGGCCGCGATCGCCGATTTCAATGCCGATCGCTATGCGATCACCACCGTTCCGCTCGCCGGCATCGCCGGGGCGAGCGCGGCGGCGCTGCGGGTCAAGCGCGCGGCGAGCTTTGCCGAGCTGATCGCCTTCACCTGCAGCTCGGGGCCGGCGCGCTCCTATCTCGATGCGCAAGGGATTCTGCGGGCCGATCTCGCCGCCGACCAGCCGCGCTTCGACTGGACGAACGGGCGCCGCCAGCTCGCGCTCAACGGCGCCTCCGCCAATCTGCTCTTGAACAGCGCCGCCCCGGCCAGCCAGAGCGTGGCGGTGACCGCGCAGAGCTATGCGCTCTCCTTCACCGGCACCGGCAGCATCGCGCTTTCGGGCGCGTCGAGCGCGGGGCCGCTGGCGGGGGCGGGCGCCGCAAGCCGCGTCTCGCTCGTCTTCACCCCGGCGGCGGGCACGCTCACGCTGACGATAAGTGGCGATGTCCGCCTCGCCCAGCTCGAGGCCAACAGCTTCGCCTCGCCCTCCATCGCGACCGCGGGCGCCGCGGTGAGCCGGGCCGCCGAGAGCGCCGAGTTCTCGCCGGTACTGGAGGCTCTGCTCCAGCGCAGCGCCGCGACGCTGGTGGTGCGCGGCCAGAGGCTGGAGCGCAACGCGGCCCGCATTGTCGGCGTCAACGGCGCCTCTTCGCTGCTGCGCGCCCAGTCGAACCGGCTCTCGGTGCTGATGGACGGCTCGGCCCAGCTCGCCACGGCGGCGGGGGCCGATCTGCGCACCGGCAGCTATGCCGCCGCCTGTGCCTTCGACGGAACCGGCCGCTCCGTCGCCCGCAACGGCGTCGCGGTCGTCACCGACACCGGCACGCCGCCGACGAGTCGGAGTGCGGTATATCTCGGCCGCGACGGGGCGGGCACGGTCGTCGCTTACGGTGACGGATGGTATGACCATGTTATGGTCGCTGGGGAGAGGCTTACCGACTGGCGCCTGCTCAACGTCTCTTTTGTTTCCTAATCGGAGCCCTTACCGCGCGTTCATGAAGGCCTTCCGGCTGAGGACCGTCCTGAGCAGGATCGCGATGTCGAGCCAGATCGACCAGTTGTCGATGTACCAGTGGTCATAGGCGACGCGCTTGGCCATCTTGTCGTCGGTGTCGGTCTCGCCGCGCAGCCCGTGGACCTGGGCCCAGCCGGTGATGCCGGGCTTGACGTTGTGGCGCCGGGCGTAGAGCGCGATCTTGCGTTCGAACGCGCGGTCATGGGCCAGCGCATGCGGCCGGGGCCCGACCAGTGACATGTGGCCGGCGAGCACGTTGAGGAGTTGCGGCAGCTCGTCGATGTTGTAGCGGCGCAGGATCCGGCCGATGCGCGTCACGCGCGGGTCGTCGCGCTTCGCCTGGACGATGACGGCGCCGTCGTCGGTGGTGGTCATGGTCCTGAACTTGAAGATCCGGAAGGCCTGCTGATTGAAGCCGTAGCGCCGCTGGCGGAACAGCACCGGGCCCGGCGAGTCGAGCCGGATCAGGGCGGCCACGAGGAGGAGCAGCGGCGCGCACAGCACCAGGATGAGCGCGGCGGCGACGAGATCGAAGCCCCGCTTCAGGGCGATCTCCAGCGCCGAGAGTGGCGGCCGGTTGAGCCGCAGGCTGGTCAGGCTGCCGGTGCGCATGATGAGCGGCCGGTCGAAGCGGTCCATGATCCGCTCGGGCGTCAAGTGGATCGCCACCGGCAGGTTCATGAAGGCGTCGATGCAGGCATCGATGGTCTCCTGGTCCGACCATGGCAGGGCGATGAAGACGGAGTCCGGCTGCTTGCTCCGGCAGTTCGCCACCGCGCTCGCCAGATCCGCGGCCAGTGCGGCGGCCGGGTCGTTGATCCGGCGGGCGTCGTTGCTGCGCAGGAATGCGACATCGACGATGGCGAAACCGACGTTCCAGGGCTGGTGACGCGAGACGAAGGACATGACGTCGGGCTCGCGGCCGATCAGGAAGACGCGCTCGGTGGTGATGCGGCCCGTCTTGCTGCCGATCGAGATCGTCCGCACCATCGCCGAGCGGGCGAGCGCGATGACGGGGATGCCGGCGAGGTAGCTGGCGAGGACGACACCGCGCGAATAGTGGTCGGCGATCTTGGCCAGGAACAGGATCGCGACGAAGGCCACCATGGTCAGGTTCCAGACCGCGAAGGCGGACGTGATCTGTCCCTTGGTCGAGAGATAATTGGCCAGCTGGTAGCGGCCGCGCGTCGCGTTCACGAAGACGAAGATCGCGGCCAGCATCAGGGCGAGTTCAAGAGTCACTTTGTCGGCCCGCGGATCGCCATAGACCGGCAGGTGATAGGCCAGCGACACCAGCCCCACCATCAGGGCGACGGTCGCCGCGTCGGTCGCGGCGGTCACCAGCCAGAGCCAGTGGCGCCAGGCGCGGGCGCGCCCCTCGCGGGCCGCATAGGTGGCCAGGCCGATGTCGTTGACGCTCATCCGGTTCGTCGCCTCCGCCCGAAGCCCGGGCGAGCTGTGCGGCAGCGGCACAGATCTTCGCTCTCGGGCTGGTCTTCGCGGTGGAAGCGCAAGCGGCATACCGCATGGGAACGCGCCAAAATGGGCTGTTCCGCGGGCGGAATCGCGGGAAGACGCTGGATTTCGGGTGGGGCGGCACGCTGTCGGCGACGGGCGCGGGCCGTTCTGATCCGTTCTGGAACAGCGGGCGCGGCGTGGCGCGCGCCGATCAGCCGGCTGCGATGGCGGCCAGGCGCTCGGTGTGCAGCAGCCGTACACCGTCCGGCACGAGCAGGATCATGCGCTCGCGCGACAGTCTGGTCAGTGTCCGGCTCACCGTCTCGATCGTCAGGCCGAGACAATCGGCGATGTCCTGCCGGCCCATCGGCAGGGGCACGGTGACGGAGGGGCGGCCGATGCGGGCGAAGCGTTGCTGCAGGCCGAGCAGGAAGCAGACGATCCGCTCCTGCGCATTGCGGCGGCCAATCAGCATGAGCTGTTCCTGCGCCAGGGACAGTTCATGGCTCGCCTGCTCGTGCAGGCGCCGCAGCAGCACGGGTCTGGCGTCGACGAAATGCGAGAATCCGGCGCGGGAAAAGGCGCAGGCCGCGACGGGCCCGATCGCGTCGGCGGAAAAACCGGCCGTCTGCGCCAGCGACAGGCCGATGAAATCCCCCGGCAGCGCGAAGCCGACGATCTGGCGGCGTCCGTCCGGCAGCAGGGTGTAGAGGCGGGCGCAGCCGCAGGTGATGTTATAGACGCTCGCCGCAGGCTGGCCCTGGACCATGAGCATCTCGCGCGCACCGAAGCGGACGGAGGTCGAGAGGGCGTGCAGGTCGAGGAGGTCGCCCTCCGGCAGGGCGGCGCAGATGCTGTGGGGGCGCGTCTCGCAGCTCAGGCAATCCCGGCCGAGAGGGACGCCACAGCCCTGTGCCAGCCGATGATCCACGTTCAGCCCTCGCGGGCGCGCTCGCTTCCGACGCCCGGGCCCATCCATACGCCTGTTGCACCGCAGGGTCACCCTCGCGCGCCATGCCGGGGTCACATAGCGAGCGGGCCGCCGCCGCCTTGGCGCGGACGTTTGGCAGGGCTAGGTCTGCGTCGCCACCATCACGCGGGGAACTGCCATGACGATCGCTTCGGGACCATCGCAGGGGCCGCGCATCGCGCGCGGCGGCAAGGCCATCTATGGCGCGCCGCTCGGCATCCTGATGCTGGAGGCGCGCTTCCCGCGAATCCTCGGCGACATGGGCAATGGCGGCACCTGGCCCTTCCCCGTGCTCTACCGCGTGGTGGGCGGGGCTAGCCCTGACCGTGTCGTGCTCAAGGGGGCCGCCGGGCTGCTGCCGGACTTCGTCGCCGCCGCGCAGGATCTTGTGCGGTTGGGGGCGGAGGCGATCACCACCAACTGCGGCTTCCTCTCCCTGTTCCAGCGCGAGCTCGCGGCGGCCGTCGGCGTGCCGGTCGCGACCTCCTCGCTGATGCAGGTGCCCTGGGTGCAGGCGACGCTGCCGCCGGGCCAGCGGGTCGGCGTCGTCACGGTCTCGGCCGGCAGCCTGACGCCCGCGCATCTGGAGAAGGTGGGCGTGCCGCTCGACACGCCGGTTACCGGGACGGAGGGCGGCCGCGAGTTCTTCCGCGTCCTGATCAAGGCCGAGAAGGACGACATGGATGTCGATCTGGCGCGGCAGGATGTCGTCGATGCGGCGCTCGATCTGGTGGCGCGGCATCCGGAGGTGGGCGCGATCGTGCTCGAGTGCACGAACATGCCGCCCTATGCCGCGGCCGTGCAGGCGGCGACGGGGCGGCCGGTCCACGACATCTATTCGATGATCTCCTGGTTCCATGCGGGCCTGAGGCCGCGGGTGTTCTGACGGGGCAGCAGCGGGGATAGGCGAGGGGGTTTATCCCCGGCGCCTGTGCGGGGAGCGATGCTGGGCGTCGCATCCCCCGGCGCCGAGGCGGCGCCCGACCCCGCGAGGCCCCATGACCGCAACGCCGCGGCTTTCCCTGCCCCTGCTCGCCGCCGGGCAGGCGCAGAAGCACGTCACCCATAACGACGCCCTGACGCGGCTCGACGCGCTGGTGCATCTCACCGTCGACAGCCGCGCTGTGGCCACGCCGCCGGCGGCGCCGACCGAGCTTTCGGCGTTCATCATCCCGCCCGGCGCGACGGGCGCCTTCGCCGGCCGCACCGACCAGGTCGCGCTGTTCGAGGATGGCGGCTGGACCTTCCTGGTGCCGCGCGCCGGCTGGCAGGCCTGGGTCACTGATGAGAGCGAGCACCATCTCTGGACCGGCAGCGAATGGCGGCGCGATAGCCCGCTCAGCAGCCTCGGCGCCAGCCTCTGGGGCGTGAACGGCACCGCCGACGTCACGACGCGCTTCGTGGTGCAGGCGCCCGCGAGCCTGTTCAACCATGACGGCGCCGGGCACCAGCTCAAGCTCAACAAGGCGGCCGCTGGCGAGACGGCGAGCCTGCTGTTCCAGGACGGCTATTCCGGCCGCGCCGAGATCGGCCTCGCCGGCGACGACGACCTGCATCTCAAAGTCAGCGGCGACGGCGCGGCCTGGACCGAGGCGCTCACCGTCGAGCGGTCGACGGGCGAGGTCTCGCTGCCGGCGACGCCCTGGGCGAGCGGCGGCAATCTCCTGCTCAATGGCGATCTCCAGATCAACCAGCGGGGCTTCGCCGGCGGCGCGCTGGCTGCGGGTATCTATGGCTTCGACCGCTGGAAGGCGGGCCCGGCCGGGGCGACGCTCACCGTGGCGGGTTATGACCTCGCCCTCAGTGCCGGGGCGCTCGTGCAGCCGGTCGAGCCGGCGCTGTGGGGTCTCTCGTCCTTCGCCGGCCAGCCACTGACGCTGTCGGTCGAGGGGCTGTCGGGTGGGGCGCTCTCGGTGACCGTCGGCAGCGTCTCGGGTTCGATTGCCGCGGGGATGGGCCGGCGCAGTGTGACGCTGACGCCGGCCGTCGGCGACACCGGCGCGCTCTCGGTCAGGCTGTCGCCGGCCGGGCCTGCCGTGACGCTGCGCCGGATCAAGCTGGAGGTCGGGCGTCGCGCCAGCGCCTGGGTCGCGCGGCCAGCGACGCTCGAAGAGCTGCTCTGCGCCCGCTATTTCTGGCGGCCCGAGAGTTCGCTTTCGCTCGACGCCTATCAGGCCGCGGGCGGCGCGGTGGGCCAGACCCTGACGCTGCCGGCCAGAATGCGGGCGACGCCGAGCGCAAGCTTCGCCGTTTCGGGCATGGTGAATGTCGCGGGCGGAAGTCCGGCTTTGACGGTGCTGTCGCGCCGCGAGGCGCGTGCTTCGGCGACGGCCTCGGCGGCCGGGCGCGTGCAGGCCTCGTTCGGCAGCATCACCTTCGACGCCGAGCTGTGAACGGGCCCGATTCAGTCGAGATAGATGCTCTTCACATGCGCGTTGATGGCGGCGATGTCCGGCAGCATCCCGCCATTGCGCGCGCGCAGATGGCCCTCATGCCAGTACCAGTCGTCGAAGCCGACATTCAGCCGCTGGTAGCCGGCTTCCGCCAGCAGCGTACGCATCGTCTCGCGGCGCGGCTCGACGAAGTTATGCTCGATGGTGAAGAGCGCGATGGCATTGCGGGAGAGGTCGATCGTCCTGAGGATGTCGAGTTCCGAGCCTTCCGTGTCGAGCGAGACATAGTCGAAGCCCGAGCCCGCCTGTCCGTCGGCTTCGTCCATCTGGTCGAAGGTTACGGTCTCGACGGTGATCAGTCCGTTCTCGCTGATCGCCTGGCGCCTGTGCTCGGCATAGCCGTCCGACTCGGCGTATTCGGCGAGTGTGCCGATCTCCTGTGAGGGGACGAAGGACAGGAACTGGCCGCCCTCGCGATGGACGGCCCGCTCCAGGCAGGCGGCCTTGCGGCTCGCGGCGAGCCTGGCGAAAAGAATCGGGTTGGGCTCGACCAGCACGCCGCTCCAGCCATGGTCGGCTTCGAGGAAGCAGGTGTTGCTGTGCAGGACGCCGTCGAAGGCGCCGATCTCGGCGAAGCGCCCGCCGCGCCTTCCGCCGCACATCGCCAGCACCCAGCGTTCCTGCTCGATCTGCGAGTTCGTCGGCGTCTCGAAGGCGTCCTGCCAGGAGAGGGAGGGCGGGTTGGCCGGCGCGTGAATCATGCTTGGTTCCATCGCGCCGGCGGTCCTGCCCTCGCTTTCCGGTGAGAGGCTAGCGGCTCGCCTGCTCCAAAGCCAGTTGCGTCGCGCTTCCGAGTTCAGGCGGGCAGGGCGGCATCTCGCGCAGGAATTTGTAGCGGCCGTGCTGCTTGATGGCGGCCAGGTCATGCGAGACCAGTCCTTCGGGGCGGATCGCCGCGGTCGTCACGGTGTCGCCATCGAGGTCGAGCGTCAGGAAGCCGCAGGCCGGATCATCCGGATAGCTATGGCTGCCGGCGAAGGCACAGGAGGGCACCCAGAGATGGCGGATGCCCTCGACGACGCGGTCGCGACGGGTGTGGAGATGGCCGCTGACGATCAGCCGCGTGTCGGCGCCCGCCAGCCGTCGCATCAGGTCGCGCCGGGGCGCGAGGCCCATCGAGCCGATGGTGGGATCGGCCTCATTCGCGTGCTCGATGAAGAGTGGCTTGTGCAGGACGAGCGCGACGCGCTGGCCGCGGCTGTCGGCGAGCGCCGCGTCGAGCCAGTCGGTCTGCTCGGTCTCGCGCGCCAGGCCCGAGCCGAAGAGCTGGGCGTTGACGCCGAGCAGGGTCCAGCCGTCGAGGTCATGGCGCCAGCGATCGGCGCCGATGAAGCGGTCCCAGCGGGCCAGGCGGGACTCGTCGATCAACTGCCTGACGTCCTGGCCGGGGGGCTCGTCGCCGACATCGTGATTGCCGGGCAGCGGCAGGACGGTACCCGGCAACGCGCGAAGGGCCTCTGCCGCGAATGCCATCTCGGCGTCGCTGTCGGGGCCGTCGATGCAGAGATCGCCGTTGACGATGGTGCAGGCGGCCTCGATCCGCGCGGCGGCATCGCGCACCAGAAGCCAGTTCTCCCAGAAGAAGCCGTGCGTCGGCGAGAGATGCGGGTCGGACAGGATGATGATGCGGGTCATGCCGGCCTCAGGCGAAGTCGAGGTTGAAGGAGCGGAAGTCCATGTAATAGAGCGGGTAGTGCGTCCATTTCACGCTGCGGCGCTTGGCGAAGTATTCGCGCACCGGATAGAGGATCAGCGCCGGAGCTTCCGCCTCGTATTCGTCCATGAGACGCAGCCAGAGCCGCCTGCGCTCGGCCGGGTCGGTCGCGAGGCGCAGTTCATCGCTGATGGCGTTGAAGGTCGTCGGCTGCCAGAAGCCCGATTTCTGCAGGAAATAGTCCTTCGACAGGTGCACCAGCAGCCCGCCGCCGAGCGGATCGGGAAAGCGGAAGGCGACCGAGGTCGGCCGGACATCGGCGCCCGGATTGACCAGCTGCGCCAGGTTTTCCATCGTCTCGAGGCGGCTCTTGACGCCGACGGCCTCCCACATCTGCTGAATGACCTGCACGGCGAGCAGCATCTGCAGATAGTAGCCCGGCGTGATCCGGATCACGATCTCCTCCCCCTTGTAGCCCGCCTGGCGCAGCAGCTGGCGCGCCCGCTCGGGGTCGTGGGTGAAGCCGCGGCGCTCGCCGTCGTAGAGCGGGCCGAAAGACGGCGTCTGGAGCGCCGCCATCCGCTTGAAGCCTGCTCCCCAGAGCGACTGGCCGAGCGTGTCATAGTCGACGGCGTAGTTCAGCGCCTGACGAACACGCGCATCCCGAAGGACCGGGTTGCGCGTGTCGTAGTAGAGGATGTGGGCGAATTCCAAGGGCACATCGACGGCCTCGAACGTCCTGTTGCCCGAGAGTGTCTGCGCCTGCTCGGGCAGCAGATTGGTGACCAGATCGAAGTCGCCGGCCTGGAGTCCGGCCAGCCGGCTCGATGCGTCTGGAACGACCGTGAAGACGATCTGCCGGGCCTTGGGGCGCCCCATCCAGTAGTCGTCATGGCTTTCGAGAACGGCGCGCTGATCGCGCTGGAACGAGGCGACGCGGTAGGGCCCGCTGCCGACCGGCTTCTGACGCAGGCCGGCGATGCCCTGCTCGCCATAGGCCTTGGCCGAATGGATCCAGCCGCCATAGGCGGCCAGGCGCTGCGGCATCACCACATCGGGCGTTTTGGTCCGCAGGATGACGGTGTCGCGCGATTCCGCCTCGACCGACGCGAGATGGCCGAAATTGACGCGTCCCTCATGATGTTGAACCTGAGCCCCGTACATGCGCTCCGGCGAGAAGGTGGAGAGCACGTCGTCGGCGCTCAGCACGGTCTCGTCATGCATCCGCACGCCCGGACGAAGCTTGACCGCCCAGGTCAGCGGGTCGCGCTGGCGCAGCGCGGTGGCGAGATGCGGCAGTAGCTTCTGCCCGCCCTCGGCCGCCTCACCCAGGAAGTCGCGGCGCCAGAGCGTGTCGAAGACGTTGTAGGAGACCCGCAAGCCGACATTCGAGATCGACTCGAGCGGCTCCAGCGTCGGCGGCAGAGCCTGCACGGCGACGCGCAGGACCGGCCGTGTGTCGCTCTGCGCCCGGACCAGCCGAGGCAACAGGGCCGGGGCGGCGATGCCGCCGGCGAGCAGATGACGACGCGTGACCATGGCTTCCCCTCCTCACGGGAGCGGCAAACTGGTCAGCGGCGTTGACAGGCTGATGACGGCTTTCAGTGAATCTCCGGCTCGGGAATCTTCGCCGTGCCCTCGAGGTAGTCGAAGTCGCAGCCCTTGTCGGCCTGGCGGATGTGGGCGGCCGACATCTTGCCCCAGCCGCGGGGGTAGTCGCGGTCGGGCGGCGTCCAGGCGGCGAGGCGCTCGGTGATTTCGGCGTCGGTCAGGGCGACCGAGATGGTGCGGGCCTCGACATCGACGCTGATGACGTCGCCGGTCTTCACGGCGGCGAGCGGCCCGCGGATATAGGCTTCAGGGGCGACATGCAGCACACAGGCGCCGTAGCTGGTGCCGGACATGCGGGCATCCGAGATGCGCAGCATGTCGCGCACGCCCTGCTTCAAAAGCTTTTTGGGGATCGGCATCATGCCCCATTCGGGCATGCCGGGCCCACCGACCGGACCGCAGTTCTTCAGCACCATGATATGGTCGGCGGTGACGTCGAGGCTCTCGTCGTTCACGGCCTTCATCATCGCGTCGTAGTCCTCGAAAACCAGCGCGGGGCCTGAATGCTTCAGCAGGCGCGGCTCGGCGGCGGAGGGCTTGATGACGCAGCCATCGGGGGCGATGTTGCCTTTCAGCACGGCGAGACCGTTGGCGGTCGTCACCGCATTGTCGAGCGGGCGGATGACGTTGTCGTCATAGACGGTCGCGAGCGCGATGGTCTCCGAGATCGGCTTGCCGGTGACGGTCATGGCGTCGGTGTGGAGCTTGCTCTCGAGCTGCTTCAGCAGGGCCGGGAGGCCGCCGGCATAGAAGAAATCCTCCATCAGGAATTCGCCGGACGGCCGCAGGTTCGCGATCACCGGCACTCTGCGCGAGAAGGCGTCGAAATCATCCGGCGTCAGCGACACGCCGGCGCGGCCGGCCATCGCGATCAGGTGGATGATGGCGTTGGTCGAGCCGGCGACGGCCATATGCACGGTCAGCGCATTCTCGAAGCTCTTGCGGGTGAGGATGCGGTCGGGCGTCAGATCCTCCCAGACCATCTCGACGATGCGCTTGCCGGACGCCGCGGCCATGCGGGGATGGGCGGCATCCGCTGCGGGGATGGCGGAGGCGCCGGGCAGGGTCAGCCCCAGCACCTCGGCATGGCTCATCATGGTCGCGGCGGTGCCCATCACCATGCAGGTGCCATGGGAGCGGGCGATGCCGCTTTCCATGTCCTTCCACTGGTCGTCGGTGATGTTGCCGGCTTCCTTCTCGGCCCAGTACTTCCAGACATCGGCGCCGGAACCCAGCACCTTGCCGGCCCAGTTGCCGCGCAGCATGGGACCGGCTGGCACGAAGATGAAGGGCAGGCCGGCGCTGCAGGCGCCCATGACCAAGGCCGGCGTGGACTTGTCGCAACCGCCCAGCAGGACCGCGCCATCGAGCGGGTGGGAGCGGATCGATTCCTCCGTCTCCATCGCCAGAAAGTTGCGATAGAGCATGGTGGTCGGCTTCTGGTACTGCTCCGAGACCGACATCACTGGGATCTCGACCGGGAAGCCACCCGCCGTCCAGACGGCGCGCTTCACCGCATCCGCGCGGTCGCGCAGATGGGTGTGGCAGGGGTTGATCTCGGACCAGGTGTTGATGATGCCGATGACCGGCTTTCCCATGAACTCGTCATGGGCGAAGCCCATCTGCAGCGCCCGCGAGCGATGGCCGAAGGAGCGCAGGTCGCTCGCGCCGAACCAGCGCTTCGAGCGCAGGGTGTCGGGCGTCTTGCGGGGATGGGACGACATCGGCGTTTCCTCAGCTTGTTCTTTTTGCTCTCGAACCTCTGCGTCATCCCGGGCAAGCGAAGCGCAGACCCGGGATCCATCGTAGAGCGGTTCGCCCTCCGATGGATCCCGGAGCTACGCCGCTTTGCGGCTTGTCCGGGATGACGGAGTGGGTGGTGAAACGGGGTTACTCCGCCGCCGCGCGCTGGGCGCCCCAGCCGGAGACGATGGCGCGCAGCTGCGCCTTCTCCTCGGCGTTGAGCTCCGGCAGGCCGGGCAGGCGGACGGGGCCGACATTCGTGCCGAGCAGGCCGAGCGCTTCCTTGACGACGGTGACATTGGCGCCGTTGCCATATTTGGTGCGTAGCGTCTCAAAGCCGGAGATGGCGTCGACCTCGACCCGCGCGGCGGCGTAGTCGCCCTTTTCCAGCGCATGCCAGACGGCGAGCGAGCGTTCGGGGGCGACATTGATCAGGCCGGAGGTGAAGCCGCGGGCGCCCAGTGCATAGAAGGGCGCCGCCCAGCCCTCGGCGAGGCCGCAGATCCAGTTGGCGCGCGTTCCCTGCGTGGCCCGCACGCATTCGGACAGCAGCATCATGTTGGTCGAGGCGAACTTCACGCCGGCGACATTCGGGTGGGTCGCGACGCGCACCAGGTCCTTCACGCCGATCGCATCCGAGCGGATATAGGCCACCAGCGGCAGCGTCAGCGCCTCGGCAATGGCGAGGATGTAGTCCGCCTGGGATTGGGGCGCGGCGAAGGGGTCGAGCGGGTGATGCACCATCACCGCATCGCAGCCGGCCTTGGCCGCGAGCCGGCCGGTCGAGACGGCTTCCCGCAAGGACCGGCCGATGCCGGCGGTGACGAGGGCCTTGCCCGCGGCGGCCTCGGCGGCCACCGCATGGCTGCGCACGACCTCGTCCGTCGTCATCGGGTAGAATTCGCCGGTGTTGCCGGCCGAGACGATGTTGTGGATGCCGGCCGCGGCGATGCGCGCCACGATCTGGCCCGTCACCGCCCAGTCGGCCTCGCCGTCGGCGCCCCAGGCGGTGACATGCACGCCCGAAATGCCGCGCAACGCACTGCGGATTTTATCACTCGTCATAGTCCAACCCTTCCGCATCGGCGCCGAACACCTGCCGCACATGGGCTTTCGCCGAGCGGACGATGTGGCGGCGCATTCTCTCTTCGGCGAGCGCGGGATCGCGCGCCCGCAGTGCCTCGTAGATGGAGCGATGTTCCTCGAAGCCCTGGCCGCGCTCGGACGGCTCCGAGAGCAGGGCGATGCGCTGCGCGTGGTCGTACATGCGCTGCCCGTCGAGCCGGCGCTCGAGATAGCCGCAGCCCGAGATGCGGTGGATCGCGCCGTGATAGGCCTCGTTCAGGGTGACGAGGTCCTCCAGCGCGCTGTGCTGGGTCGCATGGGCCATTTCCTCGATCAGACGGCCGATCTCGGTGATGTCGGCATCGCCCAAGCGGTTGGCGGCGATATGGGTCATGACGCTTTCGAGCGCGGCGCGCCCCAGCGCCATCTCCAGCGCCTGGCGGGCGGAAAACTCGACGAAGACGCCGCGGCGCGCCTCGGTGCGCACCAGCCCCTCGCTCTCCAGCTTGCGGATGGCGTCCTTCACCGGCGTCGTGCTGACGCCGAGCATCTCGGCCAGATGCCGCTCGTTCAAGCGCTCGCCATTGCGGAACCGCCCGGCGACGATCGCCCGGCGCAGCCGCTCATGCACATGCTCGCGCAGCGAGCGCAGCAGGTGAGGGGCGACGGGTTCGATGGTCAGGGTCTGCGGCATCGTCGGTCCGGGGGCGGGCGTCGGCCCTCGCGAATCCGCTACGCGGCCCGCGAAGTCTCGGCTCCATCACCGCATCACTCACCACAAAGGACAAGCGGCGACAAGCCTGAAATTTCAGATTTCAAATCTGGAATCCTGTGCTATCGGATGGGGCAAGGATCCGACAACGGACCGCGCTGGCGAACCCCGCCGGCTCTGTGGCTGCCATGGGAGGACAATCGATGACGATGACACGCAGGGCGGCGTTGGCCGCCGCATGCCTGCTGGCCGCTCCGGTCGCGCTGGCGCAGAGCGACTATCCAGGCAACAAGGTGGTGACGATCATCGTCCCCTTCGCAGCGGGTGGGACGACCGACCTGCTCGGCCGCGTGCTGGCCGAGCGTCTCGGCGCCCGTCTCAACGGCAAGTTCATCGTCGAGAACCGGCCCGGCGCCGGCGGCAACACGGGTGTCGCGGCCGCCGCGCGGGCGACGCCCGACGGCTACACGCTGACCATGGGCACGGTCTCGACCCATGCGATCAACCCGGCCGTCTACGCCAAGATGCCCTTTGACCACATCAAGGACTTCGCCCCGATCTCGCAGGTGGCGAGCGTGCCCAACATCCTGATGGTCAATATCGACCTGCCGGTGAAGACGGTGCCGGAGCTGATCGATCTGCTGAAGAAGAACCCCAACAAGTATTCCTTCGGTTCCTCGGGGGCAGGCACCTCGACCCATATGGCGGCCGAGCTGTTCAAGGTCTCGACCGGCACCGACATGGTGCATGTGCCCTACCGCTCGAGCGGGCAGGTGACGCAGGACCTGCTCGCGGGCCAGATCCAGATCACCTTCGACAACATCACCATCGCCTGGCCGCATGTCGAGGCCGGCAAGATCCGGGCGCTCGCGACCGCCACGCCCGAGCGTCTCGTCGTCGCCAAGGACATGCCGGCGCTGGCCGAGTTCATTCCCGGTTACGCCGCCGCCTCCTGGCACGGCTTCTTCGCGCCCTCGGGCGTGCCCAAGGAGATCGTCGCCAAGCTCTCGACCGAGGTTCAGGCGATCATGCGCGAGCCCGGTGTGATCGATCAGATGAAGAAGCTTGGCGTCGATCCCGTCGGTTCGACCCAGGAGCAGTTCACCGCCCATATCGCCGCCGAGACCAAGCGCTGGGCTGATGTGGCGCAGAAGGCGAATGTCCGGATCGAGTGATCGAAGGGCCGGTCATCCCGCCAGCGCGGCCGCCTGCCTTGCCGTCATTGCGAGGAGCGTCAGCGACGAAGCAATCCAGGACGGCGTAGGGCGAGCCCCCTGGATTGCTTCACTCCGCTCGCACTGACGATGAACGTCGAGCCTTCACCCTAAGCAGATGTTTGGATATGCCATGACCACCCTCACCGACGACAACCGCAAGAAGCTCAAGCGCGTCTCGACCGCGACGCTGACCACGGCGCTGTTCAAGCGCGGCTTCCGCAACGTCTTCATCCAGGACGTGCGGCCGCTCAGCCAGAAGGCGGAGAGCATGGTCGGCGAGGCGTTCACGCTGCGCTACATCCCGGCGCGGGAGGATCTCGATCATCTCGGCACCTTCGAGGGGACGCAGCATCCCCAGCGCCGCGCGGTCGAGGATTGCCCGCCCGGCCATGTCATGGTGATCGACTCACGCAAGGACCCGCGCGCGGCCTCGGCCGGCGGCATCCTGGTGTCGCGGCTGATGCAGCGCGGCGTCGCGGGCATTGTCACCGATGGTGGCTTCCGGGACTCCCCCGAGATCGCAGCCATGGTGATCCCAGCCTATCACAACCGCCCGAGCGCGCCGACCAACCTGATCCGCCACCACGCGCTCGACATCAACGCGCCGATCGCCTGCGGCGATGTCGCCGTCTATCCCGGCGACATCATCGTCGGCGATGGCGAGGGGGTGTGCGTCATTCCCGCCCATCTCGCCAACGAGATCGCGCCCGAAGTCTATGAGCAGACGGCCTACGAGGATTTCGTCGCTGAGCGCGTGCGCGGCGGGCAGGGCATCTTCGGGCTCTATCCAGCGAACGAGCAGACCAAGGCCGAATTCGCGGCGTGGCGACCTGGCTGGTCCTGACCGCCGCCGCGGGCCGTTTGGCCCGGTACCCCTCCCTGGCGCAGCCTCGACGACGTTATCGTTAACGGACCCTTGAGACGTCTCTGCGATGTTTCCCGCTTGGCCCTGGTCGCGGGAGTTGAGCGTGAACGTGACGAAGCCGGCGTCGACAGCCCTCACGGTGAGAGACTCATGGCCGGCGCGCTACGATGCGTGGGTCAGCCGCTTATTGGGCCTGTCACGGCTGGACGAGCCCGAAGCGGCGGCCCTGCGCAAGGCGCAGGGCAATCTGTTCGCGCGCGTTCTTCCCGCCATCCTGCTCTCCAATCTCCTGTCCGCCGTGCTGGTCGCGATCACGGCGATGATCCATGGCTGGCTCTGGTTTCCGCTGTTCTGGAGTGCGGCGGTGGTCGCGATCGGCGTCCTCGGCATCCTGCGCATCACGCGGATCCGCGAACGCAATCGCGAGGATAGCCCCTCGGCCAAGTTCAACGACCGCATCCTGATCGACTCCGCCCTGATGGCGCTGCCCTGGGTGGTCATGGCCGTCGTCTTCAATCCCATCGCCGTCCCGGAGATGGAGGTGCTGACCGCGACGCTGCTCGCCGGCCTCGTCTGCGCGGGGACCTTCACGATGGCGAGCATGCCGTCGGCGGCGCTGCTCTTCGCAGGGATCATCCTGGGTGCGCGCGTGATCCACATCGCGCTGTCGCCGGGCGATCACATGCTCGAGAACCTGACCTTCCAGGCGATCTACGGCTCGGTGATGCTGGTCTCGCTGCGCAGCATGGCGCAACTCTTCATCGACCGCGTCCGCGCCATCAGCAGCGCCCAGGCGCTCGGGCAGGAAGCGAAGGCCCAGGCTCGGGTCGAGGAGGCGCGACGCGAAGAGGTCGAGCGGCAGGCAGCGGCCTTCCGGCAAGAGATCGGCGCGATCCTGCAGCCGGTCTTCCAGTCGGTCGACCACATGAACGGTGCGGCCGAGCAACTCGTCTCGATCTCCCAGCGATCGCAGGACAAGCTCGCCGGCGTGCTGACGAAGGTGTCGGAAGCCATGAGCGACATCACCTGCGTCGAATCCCATTCACACCGGCTCACCAACACGATCGCGCAGATCCGCGCCGAGGCCGACAAGACCACGCAGCTGGTGCGGACGGCGGCCTCGGACGTCGCGGCCTCGATTGCCGTGAAGACGCAGCTGACGCAGGCGGTGCGCGACATCGGCGATGTTTCGGCCCTGATCCGGGAGATCGCGGCCCAGACCAATCTGCTCGCGCTCAACGCGACCATCGAGGCGGCCCGCGCCGGGCTGGCCGGGCGTGGCTTCGCCGTCGTCGCCACCGAGGTGAAGGGGCTGGCGGCCCGCACCGAGGCGGCCACGCAGGAGATCTCGGAGCGCATCGAAGAGGTGCGCGCCGCGACGGAACGCTCGCTGGCGGCGGTGATGAACATCAGCGTCTCCACCGATGCGATCGTCGGGGTGACCGGCGACATCGTCGTCGCCGTCGATCAGCAGGCCGAGGCGATCCGAACCATGGTCGCCCTGCTGGCGGGCACCGTGCGCGAGGCGGAGAACACCACGGCGGCGATCGATCTCGTCGTCGCGGATGCGGCGCGCACCATGGACAATGGCCGTCAGGTCTCGGCTGCCGCCGCCGGCGTCGACGCCTCGGCCCGCCGGCTCGACGAATCGGTTGCCCGGTTCTCGCGCGACGTCGTCAGGAACTGATCACGCCTGCGCCATCCCGTAGAAGTCGCGATACCAGGCGACGAAGCGCGCGATGCCGGTCTCGATCGGCGTATCGGGCCTGAAGTCGACGCGGGCCATCAGGTCCGACACGTCGGCATAGGTCGCGCGGACGTCGCCCGGCTGCATCGGCAGATGGCGCTTGATCGCGGTCTTGCCGCAGGCGGCCTCGATCACCGCGATGAAGCGGTCGAGGCGGACGGGCGTGTGGTTGCCGATGTTGTAGATCCGCCAGGGCGCGTCCGCCGTGGCGGGGTCCTGGCCGGCGCCGGCCCCGCCCGGGGCGGGCGGCAGGGCCGCGAGGCGCACGATCGCCTCGCTGATGTCGTCGACATAGGTGAAGTCCCGGCTCATCTCCGCCTCGGCATAGACGTCGATCGGCCGGCCTTCGAGGATCGCCTTGGTGAACTTGAAATAGGCCATGTCCGGCCGGCCCCAGGGGCCGTAGACGGTGAAGAAGCGCAGGCCGGTCGCGGGGATGCCGTAGAGCTGCGCATAGCTGTGGGCCATCAGCTCGTTGGCGCGCTTGGTCGCGGCGTAGAGCGAGACGGGATGGTCGGCGCCGTCATGCTCGCTGAAGGGCACCTTCGCGTTGGCGCCGTAGACGGAACTGGACGAGGCATAGACGAGATGCTGGACGGGGTGGTGCCGGCAGGCCTCCAGCACCGAGAGGAAGCCGTCGAGGTTGGAGTGGGCGTAGGCGCGGGGATTGTCGAGCGAGTAGCGCACGCCGGCCTGTGCCGCCAGATGGATCACGACGTCCGGCGCGAAGCGGGAGAAAGCGCCGGCGAGCGCGTCATGGTCGGCGATGTCGATCGGCTCGAAGCGAAACCCCTCTTGCGGCAGGAGCCTGTCGAGCCGGGCCTGCTTGAGAGCGGGATCGTAATAGGGCGTCAGGTTGTCGATCCCGAGCACGGCGATGCCGCGCGCCAGCAGCGCCTGCGTGACATGGTAACCGACGAAGCCGGCCGCGCCGGTGAGCAGGACGCGGCGGGGTGAAACCGTGGTCATGAGGCCCGTTCCGCCCGGTCAGGAGAGGGAGCGAGTCCGTTGCCGAACACGGTCCCCGCAGGGTCACCCCATGTTTCAGATCGGGCCCTGTGTCAATGAAGGGGCGCGGCGGTCTCCGGCCTTCGGCTGAGGCACCGTTTCGTCGGGCCGGTCGTCCAGCCCATCCGCCTCGAGCCCGAGGTCGTCATCCTGCAGCACGCGCCAGGCCGAACCCTCGATGTCGGCGTACTGGCCCGTCCGCATGCACCAGAAGAAGGCCGCCAGCCCGGCGAGGCCCATGCCCAGCGCCAGCGGAAACAGCACGACGAGAATGTTCATGACGCAGCCTCCTCGATCGCCGCGACCGGCCGGTGCGCCGCGCGCAGCGCGTTGAGCGTCACCACCAGGGACGAGCCGGACATGGCGGCGGCGGCGACCAGCGGGGTCGCCAGGCCGGCGATGGCGATGGGCACGGCGATGGCGTTGTAGAGCACCGCGAACCAGAGGTTCTCCATCATCAGCGCGCGGGCCTTGCGGGCGATGGCGAGGCTGGTCGCCACGGGGTTGAGGCTGTCACCGAGGAAGACGATGTCGGCCGCCGCCTGGGCGAGGTGGGTCGCACTGATCGGCGACATCGAGACATGGGCCTTGGCCAGGGCGGGAGCATCGTTGAGTCCGTCGCCGACCATCAGGACCTTGCGGCCGTGCTTCGCGAGATCGTCGAGCGCGTGCAGCTTCTCGTCGGGCCGCAGGCCCGAGCGCCAGTCGGCGATGCCGAGGTCGCGGGCGACGGCGGCGACCGCCGCCTCGCGATCACCCGAGAGGATCATGGGCTCGAGGCCGAGGCGGCGCAGCGCCTCGACGCAGGCGCGCGCATCGGGGCGCAGCTTCTGGCCGACGGCGAAGACGGCGCGCCGGTCGCCGTGCCGCCAGGCAATGAGCGAGGCGGTGGGGAAGCGGGCGCCGGCTTCCGCTGCGAGCGCCTCGGCCTCGCAGAAGGCCGGGCTGCCCAGCCGCATCTCCTCGCCCGCGACGAGCGCGGCGATGCCCAACCCGCGATGCTCCTGCGTCTCGGCGCAGGGGGCGGGGCTGCCGGCCGCGCGCCCGATCGCTTGGGCGAGGGGGTGGCGGCTGGCCGCGGCGAGCGAGGCGGCGGCCCGCAGGATCTCGGGGCCGATCGCATCCGCATTGAGGAGATCGGGCTCGGGCAGCGTCAGGGTGCCGGTCTTGTCGAACACGACCATGTCGGCCTCGGCCAGCCGCTCCAGCGCGTCGCCCTCCTTGAGCATCACCTGGCGGCGGAACAGCGCCGAGGCGGCGACGACCTGCACGGCGGGAATCGCCAGTCCCAGCGCGCAGGGGCAGGTGATTATCAGCACGGTGATGGCGATGATCAGCGCCTGCTGCCAGGCGAGGCCGAAGACGATCCAGCCGACCAGCGTGGCCAGCGCCGTGGCGTGGACGAGCGGGGCATAGAGCCGCGCGGCGCGATCCGAGAGGCGCACATAGCGCGAGCGGCTCTCGACGGCCTGGGCCATCAGCTTGTCGATTTCGTCGAGCAGCGTACCGGTGCCGGCCGCCTCGACGCGGACCGACAGGGCGCCGGACAGGTTCATCGTGCCGGCATGGACCTGGCCGCCGGCGGCGATCGGGGCGGGGTCGGTCTCCCCGGTGACGAGGCTGCGGTCGATCTCCGAGCGGCCGCTCTCGACGCGGCCGTCGACGCAGACGCGCTCGCCCGGCTGGACGAGGACGAGGTCGCCCGGCGCGATCGCGGCGATCGGCAGGGTCACGGTGGTGCCGTCCGGCAGCAGCCGCGTCGCGGTCTCCGCCTTCAGCGCGGCGAGATTGCCGGCGAGGTCGCGCGTGCGCCGCCGCATCATCTGGTCGAGATAGCGGCCGATCAGCAGGAAGAAGATCAGCATGACCGCGCCGTCGAAATAGGCGTGGTCGGAATGGTTGGCCGTCTCGACGACAGACATGCCGAGCGCGAGCACGATGCCGAGTGTGATCGGGACGTCCATGTTGACGCCGCCCGCGCGCAGGGCCCGCAGCGCGCTCTCGAAGAAGGGGCGCCCGGCATAGGCCGCGGTCGGCAGAGCGATCAGGGCCGAGAGCCAATGGAAGAAGTCGCGCGTGACCGGGCTGAGGTCGCCATTGGCGCCAGACCAGACCGAGACCGACAGCAGCATGATGTTCATGGCGGCAAAGCCCGCGACGGCGAGGTAGCGCAGCAGCCGGCGCTCCTCGAGCGTGACGCTGTCGCGCTCGGCCGAGGGCAGGAAGGGATAGGCCTTGAAGCCGAGCGCACCGAGCCGCTCGATGACGCCCTCCGGCCGCAGCGCGCCCTCCTTCCACTCGACGGTGACGCGCTTCAGGGCGAGGTTGACGCGCGCCTTGAGGATGGACGCGTCCTTGGCCAGCCCGCTCTCGATGGCGTGCATGCAGCCGGCGCAGCGAATGCCCTCCACCGCCAGCTCCATGCCCGCGACGCCGCCCTCGCCATGGCGGACGAAGACGGAGAGATCCTGCTGCGTGGCCATGTCGGCTCAGTCCTTCAACACGACGCGGCTGCGCGAGACGAAGACCGTTTCGGTGCCCCGAGCGGCCTGGACGGCGAGCGTCCAGCGGCCGCCGTGAACCTCCGGGATGATGGCGGTGTAGTCGCCGGCGGAGCCTTCGTTCAATGGCGCCGCATGATCCTCACGACGGGCGGCGGGATGTTCGAGCCGCGCCTCGACGAGAAGGCCGGTGACCGGCGCGCCCGCGTTGTCGCGCAGCGACAGCGTCACCACGGCATCGGCTCCCGACCGGCGGATTTGCGCGCTGGCCTGCCAGCCGCGCTGCTCCTGCGCCTGCATGCGGGCGATCTCGCCGTTGAAGCGCTGGCTCGTCTCATAGGCGCTCTTCACGTCGACGCCGGGCATGGTGGTGATCGCGATGGTCATCATCACGGCGTTCACCCCCGCGACGACCAGGAAGAAGCCGATCAGCGCGCCCGCCACCATGCGGCCGCTGAGACGGAAGGGCTGGGCGCTGCGCGGACGAACCTGCGCTGTCAGATCCACAGGCATGATGAAGGCTCCACAGCAGGACATGGCGTGCCCCTTCAGGGCGCGATGAAATGGTCGGTCGCGGTCACCATCTCGCCGGCGAAGAGATCGGCGGCGGTGAAGGTGATGGTCTGGGTCTTCTCGGGGCGGATGTCGGGCGGCAGGGTGACGAGGACGCGCACCTCCCGCGACGAGTCGGGCGCGACCGAGACGACCGGGCGCAGATCTGCCGTCGCGGCGACGCCGACCGCCTCGATCCGGACGCCCGGCAGGCCATGCACCGTCAGGGCGACGGGGCGTTCGTCGGGCCGCTTGTTCAGGATGCGGATGGTGTAGGCGTTGCGGATCGAGCCGTCGCTCAGCATCACGAAGAGCGGCGCGCGATCGTGCAGCACGGACATCTCGATCGTGCGGCGCGTGGCGAGCTGATAGACCATGGCTCCGCCGACGACGAGGATCAGTGCCGCATAGATCATCGTGCGCAGCCGCAGCGGGTTGTAGACCGGCTTTTCGCCGGCGAGGCGGCGCTTGACGTTGTCGTCGGTGTCGTAGGCGATCAGCCCCTTGGGGCGGCTGATCTTCTCCATGACGTTGTCGCAGGCGTCGATGCACAGCCCGCACTGGATGCAGTCGAGCTGGGCGCCGTCGCGGATGTCGATGCCGGTCGGGCAGACGGCGACGCATTGGCGGCAGTCGACGCAGTCGCCCGCGGGTTCGCCCTGGGCGCGCAGGCGTTCCGCCTGCTTCACCGAGACGCGCGGATCGCCACGGTCGTAGCGGTAGGTGACGTTCAGGGCGTCGTCGTCGGTGAGCGCAGCCTGGATCCGCGGCCAGGGGCACATGTAGTTGCAGACCTGCTCGCGCATGATGCCGGCGAGCGCATAGGTCGTGAAGGTCAGGATCGCGATGAAGGCATAGGCCGTGAACGGGGCCTGGAGCGTCGCGAGATCGCGCACCAGCGTCGGCGCGTCGGCGAAGTAGAGCACCCAGGCGCCGCCGGTCCACCAGGCGATCATCAGCCAGACGAAGTGCTTGGCCGTCTTTCGCCAGATCTTGTTGGGGGTCCAGGGGCCTTCGTCGAGCTTGATGCGCTCGCGCCGGTCGCCTTCGAAGAAGCGCTCCACCGTCAGGAAGAGGTCGGTCCAGACGGTCTGCGGGCAGAGATAGCCGCACCAGACCCGTCCGGCGATCGCGTTCATCATGAACAGCACGAAAGCGGCCATGATGAGGAGGCCGGTGAAGTAGTAGACCTCCTGCGGCCAGATCTCGATGAAGAAGAAGTAGAACCGCGCATTGGCGATGTCGGCCAGCACCGCCTGGTTCGGCAGGTTCGGCCCGCGGTCCCAGCGCAGGAAGGGCAGCAGGTAATACACGCCGAGACAGAGCCCGAGGATCAGCCACTTGGCGCGCCGGTAGGGACCGGACACGCTTTGCGGATAGACCTTCTTCGTTGCCGCGAAGAGCGGCAGGTCGCCGAGTTCCGTCTCCTGGGAGGCCATGTTACTGGCCTCCTCCGAGCGAATGGACGTAGAGGGTCAGGGCCTTCACCGTGGTGGGGTCGAGGCGCTGGCCCCAGGCCGGCATCACGCCGGCGCGGCTGTTGGTGAGGGTCTCGGTGAGCGAGGCCATGTCCATGCCGTAGAGCGAGATCGCATCGGTCAGGTTCGGCGCGCCGAGCTCCTTGTTGCCCTTGCCCGCGTCGCCATGGCAGGCGGCGCAGTTGGTGGCGAACAGCTCGGGCCCCTTGGCCAGGTCCACGCCCTGCTCCGTCGGCAGGCCGGCCAGCGCGCGGACATGGTTGGCGACGACGCGGATCTCGGCCGGCTTCAGCAGGCCGTCCTTGCCGAAGGCCGGCATCTGGCTGATGCGCGTCTCGGCGTTGCCGGCGACGCGGATGCCGTTCTGCAGGGTCTGGTGAATCTCTCCGAGGCTGCCGCCCCAGAGCCATTCGTCGTCGTTCAGATTGGGGTAGCCCTTGGCTCCGCCGCCGCCGACGCCGTGGCAGGCGGCGCAGTTGTCGCCGAAGGCCGCCTTGCCCTGCGCCATGGCGATGCGGAAGAGCGAGGGATCAGCCTTGATCTGCTCCAGCGACGCCTCGGTCAGCCCCTGTGCCTGGCCGGCGCGCTGCTGCTGCAGCAGAGCGAGATCGCGGGCGATGTCGTTGCGCGAGGCGTAGCCGATCACGCCCTGGGTCGTCGTGGTGATCAGCGGCCAGGCCGGATAGACGATCCAGTATCCCACGGCCCAGACGATGGTGGCGTAGAAGATGCCGAGCCACCAGCGCGGCAGCGGCGTGTTGAGTTCGCGGATCCCGTCCCATTCATGGCCGGTCGTGGACACGCCGGTATGGGCGTCCACCTCGTGATTGTCCTGATGCTGAGCCATGATTCAGTCGTCCTGCAGCGGGGTGCGGGCCGCCTCCTCGAACCGGGCCCGGTTGGCCGGCCAGAAGGCGTAGACGCAGACGGCGAGAAAGATTCCGACGAAGTAGAGGAGGCCGGCGGACTGCGCGAAACGCGCGAGCCACTGATAGGTCGTGTCCATGGTCCCCTCGCTCAGCGGATGTTGGCTTTGTTGTCGTAGAGCTTGAAGTCGACGAGCGTGCCCAGCACCTGGAGGTAGGCGATCAGCGCGTCGGCCTCGGTGATGCGGGTCGGGTCGCCGTCGAAGTCGCGCGCCTGGACCTTGGGGTAGCGGCTCTCGAGTTCGCCCGCCTTGGGATGCTCCGGCGTGGCCTGGGCGCGCAGGTCGCTCGCAGCCTGGGCGATCATCTCGTCGGTGTAGGGCACCCCACCGCCGCGATTGGCACGCAGCTCGTCGGCGATGTCGTCGAACCTGAGCTCCGTCTTCGTCAGGAAGGGGTAGCCCGGCATGATCGACTGCGGCACCAGCGAGCGCGGATCGACCAGATGGGCGCGCTGCCATTCGTCGGAATACTTGCCGCCGACGCGGGCGAGGTCCGGCCCCGTGCGCTTCGAGCCCCACTGGAAGGGCTTGTCGTACATGCTCTCGGCGGCCAGCGAGTAATGCCCGTAGCGCTCGACCTCGTCACGCAGCGGCCGGATCATCTGGCTGTGGCAGTTGTAGCAGCCCTCGCGGACATAGATGGCGCGGCCGGCCAGCTCGAGCGGCGTGTAGGGGCGCATGCCCTCGACCTTCTCGATCGTGTTCTTCAGGTAGAAGAGCGGGGCGATCTCGACCAGGCCGCCGACCGAGATCACCAGCAGGACGCCGATGATCAGGACGATGGAGTTGGTCTCGAAGATCTTGTGCTTGGACCAGAGCGACTTGCGCGGGGCCTTGTGTTCGATGGTGGTCATGAAAGCGGTCCTTACTCGGCCGGCACGAGGCGGGGCTGAAGCGGGGCGTTGTCCTGGGCGCTCTCCGGCTCGCCGCTGGTGATGGTCATCCAGACGTTGAAGACCATGATCAGAGCGCCGGCCAGGAAGAGCGCGCCGCCGAGCGCGCGGATGACGTAGAAGGGGTGCATCGCCGCGACGGTCTCGATGAAGGAGTATTCGAGGAAGCCGAGCGAGGTGTAGGCCCGCCACATCAGGCCCTGGAGGATGCCCGAGACCCACATCGCCGAGATGTAGAGCACGATGCCGAGCGTCGAGATCCAGAAGTGCCAGTTCACCAGCTTGAGCGAATACAGCTCCTTGCGGTTCCACAGCCAGGGCACGAGGCAGTAGATCGCGCCGAAGGAGATGTAGGCGACCCAGCCGAGCGCGCCGGAATGGACGTGGCCGATGGTCCAGTCGGTATAGTGCGAGAGCGAGTTGACCGCCTTGATCGACATCAGCGGGCCCTCGAAGGTCGACATGCCGTAGAAGGCGAGCGAGACGACCATCAGGCGCAGCACGGGGTCGGTGCGCAGCTTGTCCCAGGCGCCCGAGAGGGTCATGATTCCGTTGATCATGCCGCCCCAGGAGGGCATCCACAGCATGATCGAGAAGGTCATGCCGAGCGTCTGCGCCCAGTCGGGCAGGGCGGTGTAGTGCAGGTGGTGGGGGCCGGCCCAGATATAGATGAAGATCAGCGCCCAGAAGTGGATGATCGAGAGGCGGTAGCTGTAGACCGGCCGGTTCGCGCGCTTGGGCACGAAGTAGTACATGATCGCGAGGAAGCCGGCGGTGAGGAAGAAGCCGACCGCGTTATGGCCGTACCACCACTGGAACATGGCATCCTGCACGCCGGACCAGACGATGTAGGACTTCGGCGAGAAGATCGAGACCGGCAGCGCGAGGTTGTTGCCGAGATGCAGAACCGCGATGGTGACGATGAAGGCGAGGTAGAACCAGTTCGCCACATAGATGTGGGGTTCCTTGCGCTTGGCCAGCGTCAGCAGGAAGACCAGCAGATAGACGACCCAGACGATCGTCAGCCAGAGATCGGCGTACCATTCCGGCTCGGCGTATTCCTTGCCCTGGGTGATGCCGAGCAGGTAGCCCGTGCCGGCGATGACGATGAACAGGTTGTAGCCGAGCACCACGAACCAGGGCGACAGATCGCCCGCCAGCCGGGCGCGCGAGGTGCGCTGGACGACGTAGAAGGAGGTCGCGATCAGGACGTTGCCGCCGAAGGCGAAGATTACCGCCGAGGTGTGCAGCGGGCGCAGGCGTCCGAAATTGATCCAGGGCAGATCGAAGTTCAGGACCGGGAAGGCGAGCTGGAGCGCAATGATCAGCCCGACCGTGAAGCCGGCGATGCCCCAGAACATCGCCGCGATGGTGCCGAACTTGACCGGGTCCATGTTGTAATTGGGCCGGCCGTCGATCTCCTGCGGCGCGGGCCCGGTGCCCGGCTTGAAGCAGCGGTTGCCGATCAGGAAGATGGTCGCCAGCGCCGCCGCCATGCCGACGGCGGCATGGAAGGCGTAGGCGCCATGGTCGGTCTTCGCGGCGATCAGCAGAAGACCCAGAAAGGTCACTGCGGCGAGCGCGATGCCCGTCAACTCGCCTGTCGTCGCCTGTCGGATCGGATTGCCCGTCGTCGCCATGCCCAGCCCCTGCTCACCCTGCGGCGCTCTTCGCGCACGCTGTCATGGACGAGGCTTAGAGGGGGCGGTGCCGGCGGGCCTTGATGCATATCAATGGGCCCGCTGGACGGGGTGTCGCAGCCTCAGACGACGAGATCCTTGGCTGGCACCGGCTCGCCGCGCGAGACATGGGCGATGTTGGCGAACATCCGCGACACGGTCGGGGCGAAGTTGTCCGCGGCCATCGCCGCGAGATGCGGCGTGACCACGAGATTGTCGAGCGTCAGCAATTCGCTGTCGGCCGGCAGCGGCTCGATCGCGTAGACGTCCATCGCCGCGCCGGCGATCTCGCGGTCGCGCAGCGCGGTCACCAACGCCGATTCGTCGACGACCCCGCCGCGCGCGACATTGATGAGCACAGCCGTCTTCTTCATCCTGGCGAAGGCCTCGCGGCCGATCAGGTTGGTGGTCTCAGGCGTCAGCGGGCAGTGCAGCGAGACGATGTCCGCCTGCGCCAGGATCTCGTCCAGGGTGGCATGGCGGACGCCGAGGGTGGCCTCCTCCTGCGCCGTCAGGGGCTGGCGCTTGCTGTAGAGGATGGTGCAGCCGAAGCCCCGGAGCAGCCTGGCGACGTTCTGGCCGATCGCGCCGAAGCCGATGAGGCCGACCGTCTTGCCCGAGAGCATGAAGGTCTCGCCCGGCAGGCTGCCTGTGCTCCAGTGCCCCTTCTTCAGCTCGGCATGGCCGTAGCCGATGTAGCGCAGGGCCGAGATCATGAGTCCCAGCGCGAATTCGGCGACGGGAAGCGCGTTGCTGCCCGTGGTCCGGGCGACCTTGATGCCGAGTTCCTTCGCTGTGGCGATGTCGATGTTGTCGTAGCCGACGCCCCATTTGTGCAGCAGCTTCAGCTTCTTGCCGGCGCGCAGGACGTCGCCGGAGACGGCGACCTGGCCGGAGATGGCATAATCCGCCTCGGCGATGATCTCCTTCATGTGCTCGTCGCCCCGGGCGGTGCCATGGGTCAGCACGAAGCCCGGCGGCAGCAGGGCGCGCAGCTTCTCGGCGCGCGCCGGCGTGGTCATGTCGAGGAGGCAGATGGTCTCGGTCATCGTCGGGTTCCGTTGTCAGATCGTGAAGCGGGCGCCGGCGCGGGCGAGGCCGCCCGAGACCGCGACGGGCGTGCCGTCGGCACGCCAGCATGCGGCGCCAGTGAGCGTGCCGTCCGCGTCGAAGCGGATGGCGTTCATGCCGCCGGCGATGCGCGGCATCCGGACGATACGGTGACCGCGCGCACGCAGCGCGTCTGCCACCGTCTCGGGAAAGGCCTCCTCGAGTTCGAGCACGCCGCCTTCGGTCCAGATGCGCGGCGCCTCGACGGCCTCCTGCAGGCTCATGCCGTGGTCGATCAGGTTGACGATCGCCTGCAGGGCGGAGGGGAAGATGCGCAGCGCGCCGGGAAGGCCGAGCGCGAAGGCGAGCCGGCCCTCCTTCAGCACGATCATCGGCGCCATCGAGGTGAAGACGCGCTTGCCGGGCGCGATCGAGAGCGCGCGGCCGGGATGCGGGTCGAAATTGAACATGTAGTTGTTGGCCAGCATCCCCGTGCCCGGGATCTGCGTGCAGGCGCCGAACAGGCCGTTGATGGTCTGTGTCGCGGTGACGACGTTGCCGTCGGCATCGGCGACTGTGACATGCGTCGTGTCGGCCGACTCGCCCCCGGAAAGGCCGGCCGTCCAGGCCTTGGCGCGGTCCAGCTCGATCAGGGCGCGGCGTTCGTCGGCATAGGCCTTGTCGATCAGCCGGGCGACCGGAACCTTGACGAAGGCGGGGTCGGCGGTGGCCACGGCGCGGTCGGCGAAGGCGATCTTGAGGGCCTCGGCCAGAAGATGGATCGCGTCGGGCGAGCCGAAGCCGAGCGCGCCGATGTCGTAGCCCTCGAGGATGTTGAGCATCTGCGCGATGTGGACGCCGGACGAGGCCGGCGGCGGCGGCCCCAGGATCTCGTGGCCGCGATAGTGGCCGCGAATGGGTTCGCGCGTCTCGACGCGATAGGCGGCGAGATCGTCTTGGCCGATCAGGCCCTCATTTGCCGCCATGAAATCGGTCAGTGCCTTTCCGAGCGGGCCGCCATAGAGCGCAGCCGGGCCGGTCGCGGCGATCAGGCGCAGGCTGCGCGCGTAGTCGGATTGGACGAGCCTCGTGCCCGCAGGCAGGGCCGCACCATCGCGCAGGAACAGCGCCGAGAGGCCCGGATCGCGCGAGAGATCGGCGACATTGTCGGCGATGCAGTTGGAGAGGTAGGGCGTGACCGTGAAGCCGCGCTCGGCCAGCCCGATGGCGGGCTGGAGCACCTCGGCGAGCGGCAGCGTGCCGAAGCGGGCGAGCGCCTCGCACCAGCCGGCCAGCGCGCCGGGCACGGCCACGGCCCTGGGGCCGACCACATTCTCCCGGTCGCGGACGTCGCGCTGCCTGCCGATCTCGTCGGAGAGGCAGTCATACATGTCCGGCGTTGCTCGCCGCGGCGCGGTCGAGAGCCCGTCGAGTACGACATGGCGGCCATCGGCCATGCGGATATGGGCGAGCCCGCCGCCGAGGATGCCGACCATCATCGGCTCGACGACGGTCAGGGCAAAGAGGGCGGCCACCGCCGCATCGACCGCATTGCCCCCCGCCAGCAGCATCTGCGAGCCCGCCGCCGAGGCGAGGGGATGATTGGTGACGACCATGCCGCGCGAGCCCGTCGCCGGCTTCTTGTCGCAGGTGAAGGGAGTGACGCGGGGGGCGCGGGCGGTCGTGGTCATGGCAGGTGTGCTTCCGGAGGGAGGTCGAGCCGCGACACCATCGCCCGTTCCGACGAGGCTGGGGAGGGCCGCCGCGGCATGCCGCGGCGGCAGGCCGGGTCAGGCTTCGACCTTGCTGGCGAAATGCGCGATGAAGCGGGCGCAGATGTCGGTCAGCTTCTCGGTCAGCGCGGCGCCGGTCTCGGCCGAGCAGAGGCGCGGATCGCCCTTGGCGACGCCGAGATTGTAGGTCTCGTCATATTCGTTGGGCATCGCGACCTCGTGGCCCTCGAAGCTCGCGAGGCCGAGCCCGGTGAAGGGCAGGTCGAGGATGGGGTCGCGCTTCAGCGGCTTGGCGTCGGGGATCAGGTCCTTGCGGATCAGCTCGGGGAAGAGATGCAGGCCGATCGAGGTCAGCGGGTCGGCGCCGTGGCCGGCGACGGCGGCGGCCTTGTCGGCTCCGCCGAGGATGCCCGGCAGCAGGCCGTAGCCGATACGCCAGAGATAAAGGCTCGGCAGGACGATCTGCTCGCGCAGATAGAGTTCGCGGGCGACCTCCGAGATCGGGCCGACATTGCCGCCATGGCCGTTGATGACGATGATCCGGGTGAGGCCATTGCGATGCAGCGAATCCACCATCTCGGCGATGACGGTGGTCAGCGTCGCCTGCGAGATCGCGATGCCGCCGGTCATCGAGCCGAACCAGTCGGCGCCGCCGAAGGGCAGCACGGGCGCCACCAGCGTGCGCGTCCCGGCCTTGCTGGCGCGGATGGCGGCGAGCTCGGCGATCTTCTCGGCGAGAAGGTAGTCACCCATCGGGGCGTGAGGGCCCTGGTCCTCATGGCTGCCCATGGGGAGCAGGATGACGGGGTTGTCCTTCAGGATCTCGCGGGCCTCGCCCCCGGTGATCGTGCCCATATGGACGAGGGGGTCGGTTTTGGCAGCCATGGGACTGTGTCCTTGCAGGGTTCGGTGGTGGTTCAACGGCCGGCGGTGCGCGGGTCGAGCGCGTCGCGCAGGCCGTCGCAGAGCAGGTTCATGGCGAGGATGGTGAGCGTAAGTGCCGCGCAGGGCCAGACCAGCAGCAGCGGCGCCTGCTCCATGGTGGCGCGCGCGCCGCGGATCATCAGCCCCCAGGAGGGGGCGGGCGGGACGACGCCGAGACCGAGGAAGGAGAGCCCGCTCTCCAGAACGACGGCGGCGGCGACCGCCAGCGAGAGCTGGACCAGGATCGGCCCGGCGATGTTGGGCAGCACGGTCCGCAGCAAGAGATAGGCGGGCCGGGCGCCGAGCGCGCGCGTCGCCTCGACATAGTCGCGGTTCTTGACCGCGAGGACCTCGGCATGGGTGACGCGGGCGAAGCCCGGCAGATAGAGCACCGAGAGCACGAGGATCAGCGTCGCGGCGCCCGGGCCGAGCAGCGTCACCACCAGCAGGGCGAGCAGCACCGGCGGGAAGCACAGCACTACGTCCATGCTGCGCACGGAAAGGAAGGCGGCCGCGCCCTTGCCCCAGCCGCCGATCAGCCCGAGCAGCACGCCGATGGCGCCGGCCGTCAGGGCGGAGACGAAGGCCACGCCGAGGCTGGTGCGCGCGCCCCAGAGCAGGCGCGCCAGCACGTCCCGCCCGAACTCGTCGCGGCCCAGCCAGGAGCCGGCCATGGGGCCGGCGAGCCGGTTGGCGACGTCCTGGCGGATCGGGTCGGGCAGGGGGAAGAGCGGCGCGCAGAGCGCGGCCAGCGCGATCAGGGCGACGAAGCCGCCGGGCAGCCAGAGGCGCTTGAAATGCCGGCTGCCGCTCATGAGTGGGCCACCCGCGGGTCGAGCAGGGCGTGGACGAGCTCGACCACGAGGTTGAGCAGCAGGAACAGCACCGAGATCGTCAGCACGATGCCGACCACCATGGGATAGTCGCGGCCCTCGACGGCGCGCAGCAGCGGCGTCGACATGCCCGGCCAGTTGAAGACGTATTCGACCAGCACCGTGCCGCCGAGCAGCGTGCCCATCTGCAGGCCGAGCACGGTGACGACCGGGTTGAGCGCGTTGCGCAGGACATGGACGACGATGACGCGGGTGGGCGAGAGCCCCTTGGCGCGGGCGGTGCGGACATAGTCGTTGGCGAGTGCGTCCAGCATCGCCGCGCGCGTCATCCGGAACAGCACCGCCGCCAGCCCCTTGGCGATGGCGATGGCGGGGAGGATCAGCAGCTTCAGATGCTGCACCGGGTCCTGCGCGAAGGGCACGAATCCGCCGGCGGGCATGATCCGCAGCGTCTGCGCGAAGAGCAGCACGAGCAACGTGCCCAGCACGAAGACCGGCACGGCGAGCAGCAGCGCGGTGACGCCCGAGGCGGCGCGGTCGAAGGCGCCACCACGATCGAGCGCGGCGAAGACACCCGCCGGAACGCCGACGAGGATGGCGATGACGCTGCCCGCCGCGATCAGCTCCAGCGTGCGCGGCAGGCGCAGCGCGATCTCGCTGATCACCGGGTAATCGTCGATGAGGGAGGTGCCGAGATCGCCGCGCAGCAGCCCACTGATGAAGGCGGCGTATTGCACGAGGAGCGGCCGCTCCAGCCCGAGCTTCTCGCGCAGCTCGGCGACGGAGGCCGGGTCCGGCGAGACGCCGCCGGTCGAGAGCAGGAGCTCGGCGGGGTCGCCGGGCACCATGTGCAGCGCCAGGAAGACGATCGTCGCGACGAGCCAGGCGAGTCCTGCGACGACGGTCAGCTTGCGCGCCAGCCAGGTCGCACTCATCCGAAATAGGTCTCTTCGAGCATGTTGCCGGAGGAGTTGGAGAGGGCGCCGGGCAGGTTGGTGAAGCCCACGACGCTCTTGTCCATGCCGTAGCCCTGCGAGCGCCAGGCGAGGCCGACGAGCGGCACCTCCTCGAGCGCGGCGCGCTGCATCTCCTTGTAGATCTCGACGCGCTTGGCCTGGTCGAACTCAGCGCGGCCCTTCGCGAGGGCGGCGATGGTGCGCGGCGCGTCGACGCGGAAGGAGCGGCCATGGCTCGGCGAGAGCGAGGTGTCGAGAACGACCGTCAGCCCGTCGGGATCGTTGTTGTCCGAGGAGACGCCGTGGATCGCCATGTCGTACTGGCCCTTCGAGCCGCGGGCGACGCGGGTCGACCAGTCGGGCAACTGCAGTTCGCACTGGATGCCGACCGCGGCGAGGTGCTGCTGGACGATCTCGGCGGTGTCCTTGTGCATGCCGAACTGGGCGGTCGCGAGCAGGGTCGTCTGGAAGCCGTTGCCGAAGCCCGCTTCCGTCAGCAGCGCCTTGGCGCGGGCAGGGTCATAGTTCCAGCCATGGGCGAGGTCCTTGTCCCACCAGGGCGTGCCCTCGGCGATCGGCAGGCCCTCGAGCGGCTTGCCGCGGCCGAAGAAGGCGACCTTGACGATGTCCTCCCGCCGCACGGCGTGGGCGACGGCGCGGCGCACGCGCGGATCGTTGAAGGGCGGCTTGGAGCCGTTGAACAGCACGTCCATGAACGGCCCCTGCTGGGTGTCGAGCTTGAGGCGCGGATCGGCCTCGACCGCCGCCATCGACTGCCAGGGGACGTATTCGATCATGTCGACATCGCCCGACTGCAGGGCGGCGAAGCGCAGGTTCTCGTCGGCATAGACGACGAACTTGATGCCCTTCAGCTTCGGGATGCCGGGCTTGTAGAATTTGTCGAAGGCCGTGATCTCGACCGAGGAGCCGCGCTCCTGGCCGACCAGCCGGAAGGGGCCGGCGCCGATGAACTCGGTGGGCGTCGATTTCCGCGAGAGGATGAAGGTGTTGTAGTTGCCAAACCAGCTCGGCAGCGTCGCCTGCGGCGTCTTGGTGACCAGGCGGATCGTGCCGGGATCGGGGATCTCGATGCGCTCGACGCTCTGGAACTGGCTGCGCATATAGGCGGTCGATTTCTCGCCGGCGATCTGCTCGATCGACCACTTCACGTCCTCGGCGGTGACCGGGTCGCCATTGTGGAAAACGCAGCCGGGCCGGAGCTTGAAGACCCAGGCGCCGTCGCCGTCGAGCGACCAGGAGGTCGCCAGTTCGCCGCGCAGCTCGCCATTGGGGCTGTAGGAGACGAGGCTGCGGTGGATCAGCATCTTGACCGTGCCGGCCGAGGCGCCGGTCGAGACCCAGGGCTGGAGATTGGGCGGAAAGGCCGACAGGCCGTAGCGCAGGATGCCGGCGGCACGCCGGGCGCTGGCCGGGCGGGACAGCAGCGGCAGGCTCGCGAAGGGTGCGGCCAGGCCGGCGGCCAGCATCGTGCGGCGTGAGATCGTCATCGGCTTTCTCCTCGCTGTGGTCGTCGTCGCCGTGCGCGTTGTCGCATCTGTCCGGCGTCCCTCGTCTGGCAAGAAGAGCGCCATCGGGGCGGCGACGCCAGTCCGGCAGCGCATGGCGGCCATGCGTCGTGTATACATGGCGGATTTTTGATGTCTGGCACCGAAGCGCCTAGAGTTGCCGCATCGACATGCCCGATGAGGACTCCCGACGTTGAACGTGATGACGCCGCCCCAGGTGCAGGATGCCGAGAGCCGGCCGGCTCGCGAGCGGGTCTATGCGCATGTCCGCGAGCAGATCCTGCGCGGCGTCTATGCCGGAGGCTCCTTCGTCGAGGAGGAGGCGATCTCCTCGGTTATGGGCGTGTCGCGGACGCCGGTCCGCGAGGCGTTTCACCGGCTTGAGGCGGAGCGCTTCATCGACCTGCTGCCGCGCCGCGGGGCGCTGGTGCGGCAGGTCACGGCACAGGAACTGGCCGATCTCTACGAGACGCGCCGCATGATCGAGGGCTACGCCGTCGCCCGCATCTGCCGGGAGAAGATCGTGCTGCCCGAGACGATGGAGGCGATTCTCGACCGGCTCGACGCGATCGCCGGCAGCGACCATTTCGCCCGTGTCGAGCTCAACCGCGAATTCCATTTCGGGATGGTGCAGGCGCTCGGCAACGAGGTGCTGTCCGAGCTCTACCAGTCGCTAGGGGCGCGCCAGCAGCGCGTTGCGATGCGGGCGCTGGCGGTGGATCCGGGTCGGATCGAGCGCATCCGCGTCGAGCATCGTGATTTCATCGCGGCGCTGCGGGCCTTCGACGAGGGGCGCGCGCGCGCCGTCCTCGACGAGCATCTGCGGCCGGTGACCGGGGTGGTGTCGCGCCTGCCGGGTTATGGCCCGCCAGGCGCGAGCGAGGTCGACGCCTGATCAGTCTCAGACGGGGATGAGCTGCATCGGCGCCGGATAGTAGCGGAAGCCGTCGCCCGCCTTGGCGAGATTGCCGAAGCCCGGCCAGGCGAAGTGGTAGGACATCACCGGCGTCTTCTCCTGCGCCAGCATCGTCAAGAGCCGCACGCGGGACTGCACCGCCTGCTTGGGGTCGCTGTCATAGGCGAATTCGAGGCGCGGGTTCTCGGTCAGCAGCACGGCGTGGTGTGTCAGGTCGCCGAGGAAGACGAAGGATTTGCCGGCCGAGGCGACCCTGAAGATGTGGTGTCCGGCGGTGTGGCCGGGTGCTGCGATCGCCTGCACGCCGGGCAGGAATTCCTGCTGGTCCTTGAAGAAGACGATGCGGTCGCGCACCGGCATCAGGTTGGCGCGGGCATGTTCGACGAAGGCCTTGAGCGGCGAGCCGAGCTTGCTCTCGTCGGTCCAGAAATCGAAATCGAGCTGGCTGATATGGATGCGGGCATTCGGGAAGAGCGGCTTGCCGTCGGCGCTGCAGATGCCGCCGATATGGTCGACATGGGCATGGCTGCAGACGATGTCGTCGATGTCGGCGGGCTTGATGCCGGCTTCGTCCATGCTCTTGGCCAGACGTCCCGTCGTCGGACCGAACATCTTCGAGAAGCCCATGCCGGTGTCGAACATGACGAGCCGGTCGCCGAAGTTCACGATCGGGATGTTCTGCTCGAGGACGACGTTGTCCTTGGGCAGGAAGCTGCTTTCCAGCATGCCGTAGACGGTGTCCTTGGGGACGCCGAGGAAGCTCGTGCCGGGGTCGCCGAGCGGCAGCGGTCCGTCCGAGACGACGGTGACCTCCGCCGTGCCGAGCATGAAGCGGTAGAAATAGGCCGGCTGCGTCTTGGACAGCGGCGCCTTGGCCGCTGCCGGCCCGACCAGCGGGAGGCTTCCACCGGTGGCGGCGAGGGCGGCGGCTGCGCCCAGGAAGCCGCGGCGGCTCGCCGACGGCAGACGGAACGGGTCGTTCGACATGGCATTTTCCTCCTGATGGCGGTGGGGGCCGGCTTTGCGGCCTGTGCTCTTGGGTCTGCACGAGGGGGCATTCGCCTCTCCTTCGGCTCCGGGCAGGACGATGCACCTGCCTCGGCGACCGGACCAATACCGGTTCGCTCTAGCGGCCATAACGCAAAGCTGGCGGGCGCGCGGGGCGTCGCTGGTCACGGCCGCCCTGCGCCGTTATGCAGGCATGCGGCTCGCCGCAGGCCTCAAGGAGACCAAATCGGCCATGGATCTACGGCAGCTCCGGTATTTCGCGGCCATCGTCGAGCAGGGCTCCTTCTCCAAGGCGGCCACCAAGCTGCGCGTGGCGCAGCCGGCGCTGAGCCAGCATCTGCGGCATATGGAGGATGAGCTCGGCGTCGCGCTGCTGCATCGCGGCACGCGCGGGGTGCTGCCGACGGAAGCCGGCGAGCGCCTGCTGGCCCGCGCCCATATCATCCTCGCCGAATTCGGGGCGCTGCGCGAGGCGGTGCGCGGCGAGGCCGAACTGCCGGGCGGCGAGGTCCGCATCGGCCTGCCGGGCACGGTGAGCGAGCAGTTCAGTGTGCCGCTGATCCAGGCGGCGCGCGAACGCTATCCGGCGATCCGCATCCGAATCGCCGAGGCGATGAGCGGCTTCGTGCTCGACTGGCTGCGCCGCGGCGAGGTCGATCTCGCGATGATCTACTCGACCTCCGATCCGAAGGGGCTTGGCATCCACCATGTCCTGACCGAGGAGCTCTGCCTGTTCTGCGCCCCCGGCGCAGCGGGTGCGCCGGCGCCGGCGGGGCAGGCTGTCGCGATGGCCGATGCGGCGGCGCTCGACCTGATCCTGCCCGGCATCGGGCACGGCCTGCGCGACCAGATCGACGAGGCAGCGGCCTCGGCGGGGACAACCATCCAGCCGGCGATCGAGATCGAATCCTACAGCCAGATCAAGCGGCTGGTGGAGCAGGGCTTCGGCTACAGCATCCTGCCGCGGATGGCGGTGGCGGCGCAGGAGAAGGCCGGGCTGTTCCGGACCTGGCCGCTGGAGCGCCCGACGCTCTACCGCAAGGTCTATCTCGCCTATTCGACCGAGCGGCCGATGCCGGCGGCAGCGCGCGCCATCGGGCAATTGTCCTGGGAGATCCTGCGCGGCCTCGTCACCGACGAGACCTGGACGGCGACGCTGGGCCAGGATGGCGGACCGCCGACGCTGTACGGGTGAGACCAGGCGCGCGCCGGTTATAACGGACGCGCCGTTCCTTCCATCCGCAGGCGCCCATCGGCGCCTTCGGTCCAGGTCCGGAGGCTGCCGTCGGCGTTGCGCCGGGCTTTGACGGCAAAGCGGCCGCCGGCGATCAGCGGGCTCAGGCCGCGATAGTCGAGCGCCAGCGTCGTCGTCCCCGCCAGGGTCGCGGCGATGTTGAGCATCAGCGTCGCCTGGATCGGACCATGGACGACGAGCCCGGCATAGCCTTCCTCGGCCGTCGCATAGGGCTGGTCGTAATGGATGCGGTGGCCGTTGAAGGTCAGGGCCGAGTAGCGGAAGAGCAGGGTCGGGCTGGCCTCGACCTCCCAGACGAGATCGGCCGGCTCCGGCGCGGCGTTGGCGGCGGGCGCTGCGGCCGGCAGGCTCGAGGCCTCGCGGTAGACGATGTCGTGGCGCTCGCGCAGGGCGAGACCGCGCGGGGTCGAGACCTCGTGATGGACGGCGACGAAGCAGAGCGCGCCGGTGCGGCCCTCCTTGGCGGTAACGTCGCCGATGGTCGAGCGGCGCGCCACGAGATCGCCCTCGCGCAGCGGTGCCAGCGCCTCGAGGCGCCCGCCCGCCCACATCCGGCGCGGCAGCGGAACCGGCGGCAGGAAATCGCCCTTCGCCGGATGACCATCGGGGCCGAGCGCGCTCATCGGCGCGATCTGGGGGGCGAGGCACCAGTGCAGCGCCAAGGGCGCTTCGCCCTGCGGGCCGTGCGCGAGATGGGGCGCGAAGGTGGCCGCGAAGCTCTCGACCAGGCGCGGCGTGACGAGGTCCGAGGCTTCCTCCGTGCGGCCAATCCAGCCGCGGAGATGGTCGGTGTCCATCGATGCGAGCGCCTTCAATACGACCGCGGCATGCCCAGCACATGCTCCGCGAGATAGGAGAGGATCAGATTGGTCGAGATCGGGGCTACCTGGTAGAGCCGCGTCTCCCTGAACTTGCGCTCGATGTCGTATTCCTCGGCGAAGCCGAAGCCGCCATGGGTCTGGATGCAGGCATTGGCCGCCTCGAAGGAGGCGTCCGCCGCGAGCATCTTGGCCATGTTCGCCTCCGCGCCGGCATTCTCGCCGGCCTCGTAGAGCCGCACGGCCTCCCGCACCATCAGCTCGGCGGCGCGCATATTGGCGTAGGCCCGCGCGATCGGAAACTGGATGCCCTGGTTCTGGCCGATCGGCCGGCCGAAGACCTGGCGCTCCTTGGCGTAGGCCGAGGCCTTCTCGATGAACCATTTGGCGTCGCCGACGCATTCGGCGGCGATCAGGATGCGCTCGGCGTTCATCCCCGAGAGGATGTAGCGGAAGCCCTTGCCCTCCTCGCCGACGAGGTTGTCAGCGGGGATGCGGACATTGTCGAAGAAGACCTCGGTGGTGGCGTGGTTCATCATCGTCCGGATCGGCCGGATGGTGAGCCCGCCTTTGAGCGCCTCGCGCATGTCGAGCAGGAAGACCGAGAGGCCGTCGGTGCGCTTGGCGACCTGCTCGCGCGGCGTGGTGCGCGCCAGCAGCAGCATCAGGTCCGACTGCGCGGCGCGGCTCGTCCAGATCTTCTGGCCATTGACGACGTAGTGGTCGCCCTCGCGACGTGCTGTGGTCCGGAGCGCGGTGGTGTCGGTGCCGCTGGTCGGCTCGGTGACGCCGAAGGCCTGCAGACGCAGTTCGCCCGAGGCGACACGCGGCAGCCAGGCCTGCTTCTGCGCCTCCGAGCCGTGGCGCAGCACCGTGCCCATCACATACATCTGGGCATGGCAGGCGCCGCCATTGCAGCCCTGGCGCTGGATCTCCTCCATGATGACGCTCGCCGCCGACAGCGTCAGGCCGGCGCCGCCATAGGCCTCGGGGATCAGCGCCGAGAGGAAGCCGCTTTCGGTGAGCGCCGCGACGAACGCGGTCGGATAGGCCATCTCGCGGTCGAGCTTTCGCCAGTACTCGCCGGGGAAGCCGGCGCAGAGGCGGGCGACGGCGTCGCGGATCTCGGCATGGTCGGATGGGTGCTGCATGGTTGCTGTCTTCAAGGGCCCGGAGAGCGGCCGAATTCCGCCCGCAACGCCTCGTCATGCTGGCCGAGCGCCGGCACGGGGCGCATCGTGACGCGCTGCCCGTCGACGATGGCGGGCGGGGCGAGGACCTCGACCGGGCCAGACGGCGTGGGCGTGGCCAGGGCGGTCGCGGCGGGGTGCGTGATCAGATCGCCGACGCTGGAGACGGTGCCATAGGCGATGGCGTAGCGATCGAGCGCGGCGGTGACCTCGGCGAAGGACCGCGTGGCGAGCAGGGCCTGCACCTCGTGATCCACCGTCTCGCGTTGCCGCACCCGCAGGACATTGGTGGCGAAGCGGGCGTCCTCGGCGAGTGCCGCGCTGCCCAGGACCTCGCGGGCGAGGATCTGCCATTCGCGCTCGCTCTGGATCGAGATCAGCACATCGCCATCCGCCGTGGAGAAGACCCCATAGGGAGCGATGGAGGGGTGGGCGAGCCCCAGTCGCGGCGGCTCGATGCCGCCATAACGCCGCGTCAGATAGGGCACGTTCATCAGGTCGCCGAGCGTGTCGAACAGCGAGAGCTGGATCGCTGAGCCCTCGCCGGTCTTCGCGCGACGCAGCAGCGCTTCCAGGATCGCGGCATAGGCCGCCTGGCCGGTGGCGATGTCGGCGATCGAGACGCCGATACGGGACGGCCCCGAGGCCTGCGTGCCGGTGATGGCGGCCAGACCCGATTCCGCCTGGACCAAGAGGTCATAGGCCTTGCGGGTGTGGTGCGGCGTGCCCGGCGCGTAGCCCGAGACATCGCAGGTGATCAGCCGGGGATAGCGCGCGCGCAGTTCAGCTGCGCCCAGGCCGAGCCGGCCGGTGGCACCCGGCGCAAGGTTCTGGATGAAGATGTCGGCCTGCGCCAGCATGGCCTCGACCATGGCGCGGTCGTCGGCCTGCTTGAGATCGACACGGCAGGATTCCTTGCCGCGGTTGAGCCAGACGAAATAGGAGGACAGGCCTTTCGCATAATCGTCATAGCCGCGGGCGAAGTCGCCCTCGGCGCGCTCCAGCTTGATGACGCGCGCGCCGGCATCGGCGAGCTTGCAGGTCGCGGTCGGCACGGCCACCGCCTGCTCCAGCGCCACCACCAGAATTCCTTCGAGCGCATTCATCGTCGTTCCGGCGAGCCGCTGTCCCATCCACCACCGCAGACGGGCCGTCGAAGCCGAACCTAAGTCAAATAGGGTTTTGCGATGAGGGCCATAGCGAAATCCTCGCTGTGCCGCGATCTCCATAGATAATCCCTATGGCCCTCATCGTTTTATCCTACTTGTCCTGCCGGATCGCCCATGCACCCCTCTGCGCTCCAGGCAGCGTGCCACCCAAGAGCGCGCTCCAGAAACCATTCAGGGAGAGGTCACGATGGGCACCAAGAGATCAGCTGCAGCCGCATTTGCCCTGGGAGCGCTGATGGCGCTGCCGGCGCTGGCGCAGGACAAGCCGAAGGAACTCGTCGTGGGAATCGCGACCTTCCTGTCGGGACCCGCTTCGGTCTTCGGCGTGCCCGGCCGCAATGCCGCCGACCTGTTCTTCGAGGAACTCAACGCCAAGGGCGGTATCCTCGGCGTGCCGGTGAAGCCTGTCTATGTCGATGAGGGCGCGGGCACCAACCAGCTGATTTCGGAGTATCGCCGCGTCGTCCAGGACCAGGGCGCGCAGGTGATGTTCGGTGCGATCTCGTCGGGCTCCTGCAACGCGCTCGCCCCCGTCGCCGAGGACCTCAAGGTCGTCAACGTGATGTGGGACTGCGGCACGCAGACTATCTTCGAGGAAGGCAAGTGGAAGTATTCGGTCCGCACCCAGGGCCATGCCGGCGCCGAGATGATGGCGACGCTGCTCTACCTGATGAAGGTCAAGCCGGACTTCAAGACGATCGCGGTGGTCAACCAGGACTATGCCTGGGGGCGTGAGTCCTGGGCGCTGTTCCAGGCCGGGCTGAAGGCTCTGAAGCCGGATGTCAGGATCGTCGCCGAGCTGTTCCCGAAATTCGGCGCGCCCGATTTCTCGACCGAGATCACGCGCCTCTCGGCGCTGCGGCCCGACGTCGTGCTCTCGACCTCCTGGGGCGGCGATCTCGACACCTTCGTCCAGCAGGCCGCCGCGCGCGGGCTCCTGAAGCAGTCGACCTTCGTGCTGCCGCTCGCCGAAAGCTCGATGGAGCGCCTCGGTGCCGTGATGCCGGAGGGTGTGATCGTCGGCGGCCGCGGCGACCATTACTTCCTGCATCCCAAGCACAAGAACTCGGCCGAGATGCAGAACTTCGTGAAGAAGTACCGCGAGAAGACCAATGTCTATCCGATCTATCCGACCTTCCACATGAACCAGGCCGTCACCGGGCTCGCCAAGGCCTATGAGAAGGCCGGGGCGGCCAATGGCGGCAAGTGGCCGACCAAGGAGCAGGTCATCGCCGCCTTCGAGGGGCTGGAGTTCAAGTCGCTGACCGGGACGATCACCATCCGCTCGGACCATCAGGGGCTCGAGGACCAGCTGCTCGGCACCACCAAGCGCGTGCCGGAGTACCCCTTCGCCGTCTACGACAAGATGGCGCTCTATCCCGGAAAGCTGGTGACCACGCCGGTCGGCGAGAAGTCACTCGACTGGTTCGCCAAGGTCAAGCCGGATCTGGTCAACGACAAGTCGATCGAGACCTTCGACTATTCGAAGTAGGGCGCGGGAGTCTCCTGTCCTCACCCCTCCCCCTCTTGGGGAGGGGAAGGGGTGGGGGGCGGAAAGCCCCGAACAATCGAAGTCCGCAGTAAGCGGCGGCGGTGCTGCCGTTCCGTCTCGTTACGCAACCGCTCGCCGAGCGGGACGCCCCCCAACCCTAACCCCTCCCCCCCAGGGGGAGGGGACAGGTCGCGGAAACCCAATGCCTCCTGAAATGCTCTTCCTCGCCGCGCTCGACGGCCTCGCCTATGGCTCGCTGCTGTTCCTGGTGGCGGTCGGGCTGTCGCTGATCTTCGGCGTGCTCGGCGTGCTCAACGTCGCGCATGGCTCGTTCTACGCGATCGGCGCCTATGTCGCGGCGAGCGCCGTGCTGGCGGCGGCCGGGATGGGCCTGCCGACCTGGCTCGCCTTCCCGCTGTTCCTGATCTCGGCCATCCTCGTCGGCGTCGTCGTCGGCGGGCTGGTCGAGGCGCTGCTGCTGCGGCGCATCTACGGCAAGGAGGAGGTGCTGCAGCTGCTGGTCACCTTCGCCGTCTTCATGATCCTGGAGGATGCGCAGAAGGTCGTCTTCGGCACGCAGCCGCTCTTCGCCAATGCGCCGATGAACTGGCTCGGCACAGTCGAGGTCTTCGGCATCTTCTACACGCGCTACCAGCTCATCCTGATCCCGCTGGTGGCGCTGGCCGTGCTGGTCGGCCTGCGGCTGTTCCTGCGCCGGACCGCCTTCGGGCGCGCTATCGTCGCCGTGACGCAGGACCGCGAGGCGGCGATGGCGATGGGCATCAACGCGACGCGGATCTATCTCTTCACCTTCATGATCGGCGCCTCGCTGGCGGCGCTGGGCGGGGCGCTCTCCTCGGCGACGACCTCGCTGACGCCGGGCATCGGCTCGGGGATGATCGTGCTCTCCTTCGCGGTGGCGGCCACGGCCGGGCTGGGGCGGATCGAGGGCGCTGCGGTCGCGGCGCTGATGATCGGGCTGGGGCGCTCGGCGGCGGTCTATTTCGCGCCGGAGTTCGATGTGCTGATCCCCTATCTGATCATGGTCGCGGTGCTGCTGATCAAGCCGGAAGGCCTGTTCACCACGCTGCAGACGAGGAAAGTCTGATGGCGCGCCAATACCTCATCGGCGCGGCGCTGCTGATCGCGCTCATCGTCTTTCCGCTGATCTCGCCCTGGGCGACGGTCATCCTCACCGTCGCGCTGTGCGAGGGGCTGGCGGCGCTCGGCATCCTCGTCCTGCTGCGGGCGGGCCAAGTCTCCTTCGGCCACGGGCTGTTCTTCGCCTTCTCGGCCTATGTCGTCGCCTTCATGGCGGCGGCGAAGCTCGGCCACGAGGTTTTGCTGCTGGTGCCGATCGCGACCGCGGCCTCGGGGCTCGTCGCGGCGGTCGTCGGGCTCTTCATCGTGCGCTACCGCGCGATCTTCTTCGGCATGCTCAACCTCGCCATCTCGATGGTGTTCTTCTCGCTGCTCGAGAAGCTGTTCTCGGTGACCGGCGGCGCCGACGGCAAGCGCGTGCCGCGGCCGACGCTGGCGGGCATGACGCTCGATCGCGAAACCTTCGAGTTCTGGATGTTCTACATCACCCTGGCGCTGGCGGTGGTCGCGGCGCTCGGTGTGGCGCGCTACCTCGTCTCGCCCGGCGGCAAGGCGCTGGAGGCGATCAAGTCCAACGAGACGCGGCTGGAATATCTCGGCGTCTCCAGCCGCAAGGTGCTCTACGGCGCCTATCTGCTCTCGGGGCTGCTGGCGGGACTCGGGGGCGCGATCATCGCGCTGGTCTCGGGCCATGTCACGCCGGAGCTGGCCTATTGGGTTCGCTCGGGCGAGTTCGTCTTCATCGCGATCCTGGGTGGCGTCGGCGGCGTGGCGGGGCCCTTCCTCGGCGCGCTGATGTTCCAGATCATCCGCGGCTATGCGGCCGTGCATGCGCCGGAGACCTGGCATGCGGTGCTGGGCGTGATGCTGCTCGTCATCATCTTCTTCGCGCCGAGCGGGCTCTACGGGCTGATCGCCGGCCGCAAGCGCGCGGCCGCACCCGGCGCCGGCGGGGAGGGCGGCCGATGAGCGAGATCATCCTCGAGGCGCGCGATCTCGAACTGCGCTTCGGCGGCGTGCTGGCGGCCAATGGCGCCTCGCTGAGCGTGCGGGCCAACGAGCGCATCGCCATCATCGGCCCCAACGGCGCCGGCAAGACCACCTTCATCAACCTCTGCACCGGCTATCTGAAGCCGCAGTCGGGCCGCGTGATCTTCGCGGGGCAGGATGTGACGGGCCTGTCGCCGCGCACGATCACGCGGCGCGGCATCGGCCGTTCCTTCCAGATCCCGCAGCTCTTCACCGACAACACGGTGATGGAGAACCTGCTGCTGGCGCTGAGCGCACGCGAGGGCACCTGGTCGCCCTTCCTGCGTCTCGACCGCCATCCCAAGCGCGAGGAGATGGTCGCGCTGCTTGACAGCGTCGGCCTGCGCGACACCGCCGAGCGCTTGGTGCGGGAACTGCCCGAAGGCATGCGCAAGCTGATCGACATCGCGGTGGCGCTGGCGCTCGACCCGAAGCTGATCTTCATGGACGAGCCGACCTCGGGCGTCTCCAGCTCCGAGAAATTCCAGGTGATGGACACGCTGACGCGCGCGCTCGACGCCCGCGCCACGACTGCGATCTTCGTCGAGCACGACATGGACGTGGTCGCGCGCTACGCCAGCCGCGTCGCGGTCTGGTCGGGCGGGCGCATCGCACTGGAAGGCACGCCCGACGAGATTCTCAATCATCCCGAGGTCCGCGAAACCGTGATCGGGGTGGGAGTCTAGCCATGCTGGAGATCAGGGGACTGTCGGCCGTCATCGAGGGCGTGCAGGTGCTGCGCAAGGTCGATTTCGCGCTGGACGAGGGTGCAACCGTGGCGCTGATCGGGCGCAACGGCGCCGGCAAGACCAGCCTGCTGCGCGCCATCATGGGCTTCATGACGGTGACCGAGGGCACGATCGCCTTTGACGGCCGGCCGATCCTGACGGTCCCGCCGCATGAGCGGCCGCGGCTCGGCATCGGCTACGCGCCGGAGGACCGGCGGCTGTTCTCGAGCTTCTCGATCGAGGAGAACATCCGCCTGCCGGCCGAGGTGATGAAGGTGCCGGGCGCCGAGATCGCCAGGCGGCTGGAGGGGATTTATCAGGTGCTGCCGGAGCTGGCCGAACTGCGCCACCGCGCGGCCGCGGGACTTTCCGGCGGTCAGGGCAAGATGGCGGCGCTGGCCCGGGCGCTGATGGTGGGGCAGCGCGTCATCCTGCTCGACGAACCCTTCCAGGGTCTCGCCCCGGTGCTGGCGCAGCGCTACGCGACCGCCCTGCGCGCGCTGCGCGACAGCCATCCCGAGATCGCGTTGCTCATCACCGAATCCAACCCCAGTCTGCTGCGCAGCTTCGCCGAGCGCGCCTATGCGATCGAGCGCGGCGAGGTCACGGAGGTGGCCGGCGGCCTGGCGGCGAGTTCGCTCGAAGCAGCGGGGCTGCATTAGGTCGCGGACGGAACACACACCGTCATTCTGGACAAGCCGCGCAAGCGGCGCAGTTTCGGAATCCATCGGGGGGCTCCGGAGCCTTCCGATGGATCCCGGGACTTCGCCGCGCGGAGCCCCGGATGACGATGCGATTGTTGAGATCAGGCACTCGTTGTCGAGTTAGGAGACACCCCATGACCCAGCACTTCATCAACGGCCGCCACGTGGCCGGTCGCAGCGGCGAGACCATGGCCGTGCTGGCGCCCGCCACGGGCGAGGAGTTCACCCGCATCGCCTGCGGCACGGCGGAGGATATCGACGACGCCGTGAAGGCGGCGCGTGCCGCCTATGAGGGCGCCTGGGGCAGGCTGACGGCAGCCGAGCGCGGCCGGCTGATCGCCAAGCTCGGTCTCAAGGTGCTCGACAATTTCGACGAACTCGCCCGCACCGAGGCGCAGGACACCGGCAAGCCGATGGCGCAGGCCCGGGCCGATATCGAGGCGACCGCCCGCTATTTCGAGTTCTATGGCGGCGCGGCCGACAAGGTGCATGGGCATATCGTGCCCTTCCTCAACGGCTACAGCGTGAACGTCATCCATGAGCCCCATGGC
This sequence comes from Bosea sp. RAC05, assembly GCF_001713455.1. Classification (NCBI taxonomy): domain Bacteria; kingdom Pseudomonadati; phylum Pseudomonadota; class Alphaproteobacteria; order Hyphomicrobiales; family Alloboseaceae; genus Allobosea; species Allobosea sp. RAC05. The sequence continues at coordinate 4,091,624 of NZ_CP016464.1, read as the reverse complement.
GTCACCGGGCATATCCTGCCCTGGAACTACCCGGCGCAGATGTTCGGGCGGTCGCTGACGGCGGCGCTCGCGATGGGCAACGCCGTGGTGCTAAAGCCGGCCGAAGAGGCCTGTCAGACGGCGCTGCGGCTGGCGGTTCTGGCCTCCGAGGTCGGTTTCCCCGATGGCGCGATCAACATCGTTACCGGCCGCGGGCACGAGGCGGGCGCGGCGCTCTCGGCCCATCACGGCGTCGATTTCATGTCCTTCACCGGCTCGCCCGAGGTCGGCAAGATGGTGCAGCACGCCTGCGCCGAGCATCTGATCCCCTGCACGCTCGAGCTCGGCGGTAAGTCGCCCCAGATCGTCTTCGACGATGCCGACTTCGACGCCGCCGTGCCGATCGTCTGCAAGGCGATCGTGCAGAACACCGGGCAGACCTGCTCGGCCGGCTCGCGCGTGCTGGTGCAGGAGCGCGTCTATGACGACTTCATGGGCGCGGTCGCCAAGGAGTTCACCAAGCTGCGCGCCGGCACGCCGGAGATGGACCTCGATTGCGGCCCGGTGATCAACGCCAAGCAGCGTGGCCGCGTGCAGAGCTTCATCGACCAGGCGCGCGAGGCCGGCATCCCCGTGATCGCCGAGGGCCAGATCGCGCAGGGCGTGCCGAATGGCGGTTTCTACGTGACGCCGACGCTGTTCGGGAAGGTGCCGCGCGGCAACCGGCTGGAGCAGGAGGAGGTCTTCGGCCCGGTGCTCGCCGCCTTCCCCTTCAGCGACGAGGCGGATGCGATCAAGCTCGCCAACTCGACCGAATACGGCCTCGTCGCGGCGGTCTGGACCAAGGATGGCGGGCGCCAGCAGCGCGTCGCCAAGAAGGTCCGCGCCGGCCAGGTCTTCATCAACGGCTATGGCGCCGGCGGCGGCATCGAGCTGCCTTTCGGGGGCACCGGCAAATCCGGCCATGGCCGCGAGAAGGGTTTCGCCGCGCTGGAGGAGTTCGCGGTGACCAAGACGATCGTGCACAAGCACGGGTGAGGGGGCAGGGCGCGTCATGCTCGGGCTCGACCCGAGCATCTCATGCCCAAGCATCTCTTGCCAGAGATTCTCGGGTCGAAGCGTCGCTCCGCCCGAGAATGACGCTCTCTCTCACATCATGATGATGTGACGGATCGTGCGGCCTTCATTCAAGGCGTCGAAGCCCTCGTTGATGCCGTCGAGCCCGCTCTGGCTGGTCATCAGCCTGTCGACCGGCAGCTTGCCGCGCTGGTAGAGGTCGACGAAGCGGGGGATGTCGCGCATCGGAATGCAGGAGCCCACATAGGAGCCCTTCAGCGTGCGCTCCTCGCCGACGAGGCGCACGGGCGCTAGCGACAGGGTGTGGGCGGGGTTGGCGAGGCCCGCGGTCGTGGTCGTGCCGCCACGCCGCGTGATCTGGTAGGCGAGGTCGAGCGCCTTGACCGAGCCCGCCATCTCCAGCCCGTGATCGACGCCGCCCTTGGTCGCGGCGCGGATTGCCTCGATGACGCCGGGGTCACCCGCGTTGAAGGTATCGGTCGCGCCGAGATCGCGCGCGATGGCGAGCTTCTCCTCGGACAGATCGACGGCGATGACGCGGGACGCGCCGCAGGCGGCCGCGCCCAGCAGTGCGCTCAGGCCGACGCCGCCGAGGCCGACCACGGCCACTGTTTCGCCGGCCCGGACCTTGGCCGTGTTCACGGCAGCGCCGACGCCGGTCAGCACCGCGCAGCCGAAGAGCGCGGCGATCTCATGGGGAATGTCGGCCTCGAGCTTCACCAGCGAGTGGCGCGAGATCACGGCGTATTCGGCGAAGGCGGACACGCCGACATGGTGATGCACCGGCTTGCCATGGGCCGAGAGCCGGCGGCCACCGCCGATCAGTTCGCCGATGCCGTTGGCGGCATTGCCGGGCTCGCAGAGCGCCGGGCGGCCCTCGCTGCAGGGCGAGCAATGGCCGCAGGAGGGCACGAAGACCATGATGACGCGGTCGCCCTTCTTCAGATCCTGGACGCCGGGGCCGGGCTCGACGACCTCGCCTGCCGCCTCATGGCCGAGCACCATCGGCACGGGGCGCGGCCGGTTGCCGTCGATCACCGAGAGATCGGAATGGCAGAGACCGGCGGCACGGACCCGAACCAGCACCTCGCCTGGCCCCGGCGGGGCGAGCTCGATCTCCTCGATCGAGAGCGGCCGGCTCTGCGCGTAAGGGGCGGAGACGGGGCTGGCGTGCAGGACGGCGGCGCGGCATTTCATGAAGGCGTTCCTCGGCAGGCTTGTGTCGTTGCCGCCATCGGGCCGCAAATGGCGGGGCCTGTCAAAGATCGTTTCGCGATCCCCGGCATAAGCGGGTGGCATGCGGGCGGCCGCGCGCGCGGCCATAGCATTTCCGTCTGAGCGGGATCGCCAAATCGCATTGGTCGCGGGCATCGGGCCCGGCCAAAGATGGCGTTCCCAAAAACATGGCATTCCCAGGAAGACCGAGGACAGATCATGAGACTGAAGGGCAAGACGGCGCTGGTCACCGGCGCGGCGCAGGGGTTCGGCTTCGGCATCGCCGAGACCTTCGTGCGCGAGGGCGCGCGGGTGGCGCTGCTGGACCTCAACGGCGACAAGGCCAAGGAAGCGGCGCAGGCGATCGGCCGCCGGGCCTTCGCCGTGACCTGCGACGTCGGCAAGGGCAAGAGCGTCGAGAAGGCCGTGGCGCGCGTCATCGCCAAGGTCGGCCGGCTCGACATTGTCGTCAACAATGCCGGCATCAGCCACCGCAACCAGCCCATGCTCGACGTCAGCGAGGAGGAGTTCGACCGCGTCTTCGACGTCAACGTCAAGTCGATCTATCTGATGGCGAAGGCGACGGTGCCGCATTTCCGCGAGCATGGCGGCGGCGTGATCCTCAACATCGGTTCGACGGCGGGCGTCCGGCCCCGGCCGGGCCTGACCTGGTACAACGGCTCGAAGGGGGCGGCCAACCTGCTGTCGAAGTCGATGGCGGTGGAGCTGGCGCCGGACCGGATCCGCGTCAACGCGATCGCGCCCGTGGCGGGCGAGACGCCGCTGCTGGCGACCTTCATGGGCGAGGACACGCCGGAAAAGCGCAAGGCCTTCACCGCGACGATTCCGTGGGGCCGGTTCTCGACGCCGCAGGACATCGCCAATGCCGCGCTGTTCCTGTGCTCGGACGAATCCGAGATGGTGACCGGCAGCGTGCTGGCGGTGGATGGCGGGCGCTGCGTCTGAGCGATCCGTGCCGGTGGCGGGGAGGCCCGCCGCCGGCCCTCAGGCCGCCTTGTCCTTCATGCCGCCATCGGTGAGGCGGTACCAGGCGATGATCGCCGAGACGTAGAGCTCGTTCAGCGCGTGCAGCGGCAGCGGCGTGATCGGCACGACCGGGAAGGGCAGGTGGCCCTTGTCGCCGGTGGCGATATAGCCCGCCATCGCCTTGCCCATGGCGCTCTGCAGCCCGACGCCGCGACCCATGCAGCCGATGTCGACGAGCAGGCCGGGCTCCGGCTCGTGCAGATGCGGAAGGAAATCGCGCGTCAGTGCCACCCGGCCGCACCAGCGGAAGTCGAAGGGCACGCCCTTCGCTTGCGGATACATCTTGCCGACGACGCGCTCGAGATGGGCCCAGTCGGACGTGTCCCTCGGCTCGCGGAAGGGGCCGCGGCCGCCCATCAGCAGCCGGTTCTGATGGTCCTTGCGGAAGTAGAGCAGCAGCTGGCGGGTGTCCGAGACGACCTGGCCCTCGGGCAGGATCGTGCCGGCGACATTGTCGGACAGCGGCTGCGTCGCGACGATGAAGGAATTCGGCCGGATCACGGTCTGGCGCAGCTTCGGGATCAGGTCGCCGGTGTAGCCATTGGTGGCGACGACGACGCGCGGGGCCGTCACCGTTGCGCCTTGGGCGGTCCGCACGGTCCAGTTCGCGCCGTTGCGGGCGAGCGAGACGACCTTGCTCTGGCCGTGGATGGCGGCGCCGGCGGCGAGTGCAGCCTTCGCCAGGCCGCGGGCATAGGCCAGCGGCTGCACGCCGCCGGCGCGCCGGTCGACCCAGCCGGCGAGATAGCGATCCGTCCCGAGCAGGCGGGCAGCGGCGTCCTGGTCGAGGAACTGCGCGTCGACGCCGCGTGCCTGCCACTCGGCGGACCGGCGCTTGACCGTCTCGACCATGGCCGGCGTATGCGCGCCCTGAATCCAGCCGGCGCGCTTGTGCGGCACGTCCATGCCGTGCTTCGCGATCAGGTCGAAGACGAGATCGGCGGTGGATCCAACGAAGCCGATCAGGGCCTCGCCCGCGACGGGGCCGAACTTGGCGAGGATTTCGCTCGGATCATATTTGATGCCGGGGATGACCTGCCCGCCATTGCGGCCCGACCCACCCCAGCCGGGCTCATGGCTCTCGAGCACCACGACCGAGACGCCGGCCTCCGCCAGATGCAGCGCTGTCGACAGTCCGGCGAAGCCCGCGCCGATCACGCAGACATCGGCGCTGACGTCCTGCGCGAGCGGCGGTGTCGGCGCGGCGGCTGGCGCGGTCGCAAACCAGAGCGAGGGGGCGAGCGGGAAGGGTTCGGCCACGGGGCTTGCTCCTCAGATCGGACGCAGCACGCGGCGCAGGAAATCCTGCGTGCGCGGATGGGTCGGCGCGCTCAACACCTCGCGCGAGGGGCCCTGCTCGACGATGACGCCGCCGTCGAGGAAGAGCACGCGGTCGGCGACCTCGCGGGCGAAGCCCATCTCATGGGTGACGACGAGCATGGTCATGCCCTCTTCGGCCAGGCTCTTCATCACCTGCAGGACCTCGCCGACGAGTTCGGGGTCGAGCGCCGAGGTTGGTTCGTCGAACAGGATCGCCTTGGGCTGCATGCACAGCGCGCGCGCGATGGCGACGCGCTGCATCTGTCCGCCCGAGAGCTGGCCGGGATAGGCATCCATCTTGTTGCCCAGCCCGACACGATCGAGCAGTTCGCGTCCGCGCGCCATCGCCTGGGCCACCGGCTCCTTCTTCACGAAGATCGGTCCCTCGACGACATTCTCCAGCGCCGTGCGGTGCGGGAACAGGTTGAAGCGCTGGAACACCATCGCCATCGCGGTGCGGATGCCGACGATCGAGGGCTTGTCGCGCTCGACGCGCTCGCCGTCGATCGTGATCGCGCCGCCATCATAGGATTCGAGCCCGTTGATGCAGCGCAGGATCGTCGACTTGCCGGAGCCGGACGGTCCGATCAGGCAGACGACCTCGCCCCTGGCGACGCTCGCCGTGATGCCCTTCAGCACCGGAAACGAGCCGAAGCTCTTGGTGACGCCGGTGATCTCGATCATCGGCGCGCCCGCGACCACATGCCCGGTCATCGCCTGGCCCCCTTGCCGAAGCGGCGTTCGAGCCAGCTCACCAGCCCCATCAGCGGCAGGCACATCGCCAGGTAGAGCAGGGCGACCAGCGTGTAGACGGTCATGTTCTTGAAGGTGGAGGAGGCGATCAGCGTGCCCTGCAGCGTCAGCTCCGCCACCGTGATGGTCGAGGCCTGCGAGGAATCCTTCAGCATCATCACCATGATGTTGCCGTAGGGCGGCAGCACGAGGCGGATCGCCTGCGGCAGGATCACCCGACGCATGGTCAGGCCCCAGCCCATGCCGATCGACTGCGCGGCCTCGATCTGGCCGTGGTCGATCGCCTCGATGCCGGCGCGGAAGTTCTCGGATTGATAGGCCGAATAGGCGATGCCGAGCCCGATGATCGCCGCCTGCAGCGCCGAAAGCGCAATGCCGAACTCCGGCAGCACGAAGTAGATGTAGAACAGCTGCACCAGGATCGGGATGCCGCGCAGCGTGTTGACGACGATCTTGGCGGTGGTCGCCAGCCAGCCGATGCCGGAGACGCGCATCAGCGCCCAGACCAGGCCGAGCACGGTCGAGAGCGCGAGCGAGCCCAGCGCGACGATGATCGTGAATTTCACGCCCTGCAGCAGCAGCGGCAGGAACTGGGTGGCGTCGCGCAGGAAGGTTTGCATGCGGTTCTGGCGGTGAATTCTGGCGATCGACTATGCGTTGGAGGCGCAAAGGCCCCAGGCCGTCATCCCGGACGCAGCGAAGCGGAGCTCCGGGATCCATCGTCGGGCGCAGAGCCTCGTGGTGGATCCCGGATCAGCGCCGCTGCGCGGCTTGTCCGGGATGACGGTGTGGTTCGCGCGGGAGAACCCGACCGGGCTCAGGCGAGGCCCCACTTGGCCAGGATCTTGTCGACCGTGCCGTCGGCCTTGAGCTTGGCGAGGCCGACATTGATCTTCTTCAGCAGCTCGCCGTCGGTCTTGCGCACGCCGATGCCGACCGAGCCGGAGATGACCGGCTTGTAGCTCTTGACGATGCGCACGCGCGGGAACTGTCCCTGCGAGAGATTGTAGGCGATGATCGGCAGGTCGAAGACGGCGGCCTGGACGCGGGCGGCGTTCACGTCGGCGAGGATGTCCGGCAGTGTCTTGTAGAGCTTCACCTCCGAGAACAGGCCGGAGGTCTGCAGCTTGTCGACATAGGCCGTGCCGATCTGCACGCCGATCGTCTTGCCCTTCAGTTCCTCCAGCGTGACGTAGTCCTTCGTGTCGGTGGCGGGCACGATCAGGCCCTCGCCATAGGTGTAGATCGGGTCGGAGAAGTCGATCACCTCCTTGCGGACCGGGGTGATGTACATCGCGGCGGCGACGATATCGACCTTGTTGCCGGTCAGGGACGGGATCAGCGTCGAGAACTGCATGCCCTCGACCTCGACCTTGAAGTCGGAGACGGCGGCGATCGCCTTGATCAGGTCGACCATCACGCCTTCGATGGTGTTGGTCTTGGTGTCGAGGAAGGTGAAGGGGCTGCCCGTCGGCGTCGAGCCGACCTTCAGCACCGCCTGCGCCCAGGCCGGGCTCAGCCCGCCGGCAAGCGCGCTGCCTGCCAGCATCGACAGAAAGGTCCGACGTTCCATGGCCATATCCTCTGAAAGTGCGCCTGCGTGACGCGGTCGCAGGAATTTCACCTGCGTGAAGATACGAGCATAGGACAAACTTGTCGGCAAGCGATTTCACGTGCATGAAATAGCGGCGACGAATGGAGCGTTCATGAGCAGCCCTGCCGCCACGCCGTCCCGGCCGGAAGTCGATTCGGAGATCGGGGCCGGCCTGCGCCGCCTGCGCCGCGAGCGCCGCCTCTCGCTGGTCGATCTGGCGGGCCGGACCAATCTCTCGATCGGGTTCCTCAGCCAGATCGAGCGCGGCAAATCCTCGCCGACGCTGCGGGCGCTCGCCAGCATGGCGGATGCGCTGGGCGTCGGCATCGGCGATCTCTTTCCCAAGACCGGGGAGGGGGCTTCCTCCCAGACTGCGACGATCGTGCGTGCGGGCGGGCGCAGCGAGCTCCAGCTCTGGCGCTCCGGCATCCGCAAGCAGCTCCTGACCCCGCATAGCGAGGGCGCCAAGCTCAGCCTCTATCTGGTCGAGATGGAGCCGGGCGCCAGCACCGGCGACGAACTCTACACCCATGGCGGCGAGGAAGCCGGGCTGGTGATGAGCGGCGCGATGAACCTCAGCATCGAGCAGGAGAGCTGGACGCTGCAGGAGGGCGACAGCTTCCGCTTCCTGTCCTCGCGGCCGCACCGCTTCGCCAATGCGGCTTCGGGCGAGACACGGGTTCTCTGGGTGAACTGCCTCTGAGGCGTGCCGGCTGGTGCCGGAAGCCAGGAGGGCTGCGGTCTGCCCCATGGGGGACGCCGTGCCAGATGGCTCCGGCCTTTGCGGCCTCCCCCCGGGGCCGCGCGTCAATGGGCGAGCAGGACCGGCAGGCGCAGGTCGACGAGGACGCTCTTGGTCGCACCACCGAGGACAAAATCCCGCAGGCGGGAATGGCCGAAGCCACCCATGGCGAGCATCTGCGCACCTGCTGCGAGGGCGGCCTCCTGCAAAGCCACGGCAATCGTTCTGGCACCGAGCGTGGTGTTGTTCGCCGTGGCGTTCACACCGCGCGCCTGCAGGGACGATGTCAGTGTGCCTGCGATATCGGCGCCGTGCAGCGTCTTCTCGTCGGTAACCGTCAGGACCGTGACGCGCCCGCCCGGGGCCAGCAGGGTCAGCGCATCCCCCAAGGCGCGCGCGGCGACGCGGCTGCCATCCCAGGCGATCGCGAGGTGATCGAGGCTCGCCAGCCTCGCCGAAGCCGGCACCAGAACCGCCGGGCGGCCCGAGCCGAAGATCACCCCCTGCGCGACGTCCTGTGCCCCGTAGGCTTCGGTGGCCCAGGGCAGCACGGACAGGTCGAAATAGCGTGCCTGTGCGGCTGCCGCATCGGGCTCCGCCCCCAACGCCACCTTCCGGGTTTTGAAACTCAATTCGATTTTCGCGCGGCAGGCCGCTTCGACGAGGTTCCTCAGACGCTCGCATTCGGCGTTGCTCTGCTCTTCCGCGGCGCGAACCAGCCCGGGAATATCGAGGAGCGCTCCGCCCAGCGGTGCGTAGACCGGCGGCAGGTCGACGGTGAAGGCCCCGACATGCAGGTTGCAGCGCAGCGCTGCTGCCAAGCCGGTCGCGGCGAGAATGGCCTCGTCGGCGATCACCTTGCCATAGGTCCCAAGAGGCATGTAGGCCGTTCGCGCCATCGTCTACGCTCCCCGTCATTGTGCAGCGGCGATCGGGCCTATCCCGTCGGCCGGGATGAGGCGGCCCCGTTTCCGAGAACGCCGCCCCTTTGCGACACGTAAGCGGTCGCCGGATCCGGTCCGTCTCGCGGCTTGTGGCCTTTTGCTCATCCAAGCGGATTCTGGCTCGCGATAAACCGCTCCGCCTTGCGTTTGATCAATTGGAACGCGCCGCAGTTTGACTATCGCGTCCGAAGATCGCCCTGATCAGGACGCAGATCGATGCCTGCTCCGCCCATGAAGCCGGCGCGATGTGCGGAGGGAGGCGGTCCGGTGCGGCCATGAGGCCCTGCGACCGGCCGCGCATCTGACCAGTATGGGATAATGCCGACCCGCCGCGCTGGCGGGAGATCCGTTGGTAGCGAGAGAGGGGCCATACTGCCCCCCTCACAGGTCCGCCCTCGATCCAATCCAGTTTCGGTTTTCTGGCCGATGAGCCGCCAGTCTAGGCGCTGGCGGCCAGCGCCTGGACCTGGATCTCGACGAGGATGTTCTCGGCGGCGAGGCGCGACTCGACGGTGGCCCGCGCCGGGGGCTGCGACGGGTCGACCCAGGCTTCCCAGGCTGCGTTCATCTCGGCGAAGGTCGAAATGTCCTTGAGCCAGATATTGGCGACGACGATGCGGGTCTTGTCGGTTCCGGCGAGCGCCAGATAGCCGTCGATCTGCGCGAGGATGTCGGCGGTCTGCTCCTTGACGCCGCCGCTGCGGTCCTTGGCGGTCAGGCCCGAGAGAAAGGCGAACCCGTTGGCGACGAGCACCTTGCTCAACCGTCCGGTGACTTCGTGGCGCGTGATCATGGTGTCTCCTCGGGTAAAAAGCGGGGGTGGCGAAGGTCCCGGGCCTGTGTCAGCGATCCCAGCAGCAATGGCAATGCGCAGTTTCAGCGAGCGAGCATGAGGTCGGCCGCGCGCTCGCCCACCATCATCGCCGGCGCATTGGTGTTGCCCGAGGGAATCGTCGGGAAGATCGAGGCATCGGCGACGCGCAGGCCTTCCAGTCCGTGCACCCGCAGTCGGGGATCGACCACGGAGTCGGCGGGGTCGGGACCCATGCGGCAGGTTCCGCAGGGGTGGAAGACCGAATAGGCCTGCTGGCGGATCGACTGGAGCAGGGCCGCATCGTCGCTGCAGTGCGGGCCGGGCTTGATCTCGCTCTCGATCAGGGCGGCAAAGGTTGGCGTCGCTGCCAGCCGGCGCAGGAAGCGGGCTCCGGCGAGGATGTCGACGACGTCGCGCGGGTCGGACAGATAGTTCGGCGCGATCTCGGGTGCGACGCGGGGGTCGGGAGAGCGGATCGCGACATGGCCGCGGCTGTGGGGCCGGCAGGGGGAGACGCTGGTGCTGAAGCCGGGAAAGGGATCGGGCTTCATCAGCGCCCGCACGCCGGGCAGCGCCCGCTCGTAGCTCAGCGGCGAGAAATAGAGCTGCATGTCGGGCCGCTCCAGATCGAGCCGCGTTTTCAGATAGCCGCCGCCCTGGTTGACGCTGAGCGAGAGCGGGCCGCGCCGGTGCAGGAGATAGGTCAGCGCCATCCGGATGCGGCCGGGCCAGGACAGGAGATCGTCGTTCAGGCTCGGACGCCGCGACCGGTAGACATGGTCGTAGCAGAGATGATCCTGCAGATGCCGGCCGACCGCCGGCAACGCCTGAACGGTTGTGATGCCATGCCGGGCCAGCGCGTCCGGCGCGCCGATGCCCGAGAGTTGCAGCAGTTGGGGCGAATTGATCGCGCCTGCTGCGACGACGATCTCACTCTGGGCCCGGTAGCTCACGCGCTCCGCGCCGCGCCAGCCCTCGACCGCCACGGCGCGCGTCCCCTCGAACAGGATGCGCGAGACGAGGATGCCGGTTTCGACCTTGACGCGCCCGCTCCGGCGGGCCGGGTGCAGATAGGCGCGGGCCGCGGATTCGCGCAGGCCGCCGCGTGCGGTGATCTGGTAGATGCCGGCGCCCTCGCAGGTCTCGCCGTTCAGATCCGGATTGAAGGGCAGTCCGGCTTCCTGGGCCGCCTGGACGAACAGCGGCGTCAGGGGATGCACGGCTTTCGAGATGTCTTCCACATGCAGCGGGCCGCCGGCGCCATGCCAGGCCGAGGCGCCAAGCGCGTGGTCCTCCATGCGCCGGTAGGTGGCGAGCACGTCGCGCCAGCCCCAGCCGGGATTGCCCATGCGCTCCCAGCCGTCGAAATCCTCGGCCTGGCCGCGCATGTAGACCATCGCGTTGATCGCCGAGGAGCCGCCGACCACCTTCCCGCGTGGCTGGTAGATTTCCCGCTCGGCCAGGCCGGGCTGGCGTTCCGTCCGGTACATCCAGTTGAGGCGCGGGTGGTAGAAGGTCTTGCCGTAGCCGATCGGCAGGTGGAGCCAGGGGTTCAGGTCGCGCGGGCCGGCCTCCAGCACGAGGATGCGGTCGCGCCCGGACAAAGCCAGACGCCCGGCCAGCGCACAACCGGCCGAACCGGCGCCGATGACGATGACGTCCCACTCCTCCAAGGCGAACTCCCTGCCGGCTTCGATCGTTTGCGGCGTACAGGCTGTAGGTTGAATTGGGCTCGTCACGAAGGGCCGTTCTGTGCGGCTCACCAGTCCAATTTCTGTCGCGGTTCAGCGCGCCGCGAGATCGCCGATCGCCTGTCGCAGGCCCAGGACACCGGCCAGGATCTGCGCGGGCGTGAAGCCGCTGAAGCCGAGGACGAGCCCGTCGCGCGCGACCGGCTCCAGGCCGAAGCGGCTGATCGGCGCGACCGTGATGCCCCGTTCCGCGGCGGCTCGGGTCAACGCGACGGCGTCGAGCCCCTCGCGCAGATAGGCGATGGTGTGCATGCCGGTATGGGTCGGGACGACGTCGAGATCTCCGGCCAGATGGGTCGCTGCCGCCTCCAGCAGCGCCTGGTGGCGCTCCTGGTAAAGCTTGCGCATGCGCCGGACATGGGTGGCGAAATGGCCCTCGACGATGAAGTCGGCGACGATGCCCTGCAGCGCGGTCGGCACGCCCGGTGAATAGGCGTCGAGGCAAATGCCGATCTGCCCGGCGAGTTGCGGCGGCGCGACCAGGAAGCCCAGGCGCAGCGACGGGAACAATGTCTTCGAGAAGGTGCCGACATAGATCACCCGACCGGTGAGGTCGATGCTGGTCAGCGTCGCCATCGGTGCGCCCTGGAAGCAGAATTCGCCGTCCCAATCGTCCTCGATGATCCAGGCCGCGCTCGCCTGGGCCGCTTCGAGCAAAGCGAGGCGACGTTCGAGACTCATCTTGGCGCCGAGCGGCTGCTGATGGGCGGGGGTGACGAAGGCGAGCTTGAAGTCCGGCGCGCGGCGCAGGCCTTCCTCGACGACGAGACCGGCCTCGTCGACCGGCACCGGCACGATGTCGGCCCCCGACAGGATCAGGCTGTTGCGGGCGCCGATGGCGCCGGGATTTTCGAACCAGACCTTGTCGCCGGGGTTGATCAGCGTCGCCGCGAGGAGCTGGAAGGCCTGCTGGGCGCCTGCGACGATGAAGATCTGCTGCCATTCACAGGCGATGCCCCGGTTGAGGCGCAGATGGGCTGCGATCGCCTGCCGCAGCACCGCCTCGCCATGAGGATCGGGATAGCCCAGCACCTGCTGGCGCGCCCTGCGCCAGTGCCGGCCGGACAGCTTGGCCCATTGCGCCATCGGGAAGGCATCGAAGGCGGGCATCGCCGTGGTGAAGGCGCGCGGCTGGTGCGGCAGGCGCGCGCCGAACAGCTTCGAGGCGGAGTCCATTGCCTGAGCCAGCCGCACCTTCGCGGTCGGCACGGCCACCGCGGCGGCGGCCGGCGCCGGCCGCTCGCTCGCCAGCGCCTGGCTGACATAGGTGCCGGCGCCGACGCGCGTCTCGACCAGCCCCTCGGCCGCGAGACGGTCGAAGCTCTCGACGATCGTGGTGCGGGCGACGCCGAACTCCTGCGCCAGCGTGCGCGTCGCCGGCAGGCGCTCGCCGACCTTGAGCGCGCCGCTCAGGATCAACTCGCGCAGGCCCACGCAGATCTGCACGCTCAGCCCGTGCGGCCCATCGCGATCCAGCACGATCGACTGCAGCAGGACGCCCTCCTCGCGCTTGACCATGATGTCTCCGATGCGCGCGCCCTGAGGATTGGACTGCTGCTTTGATCAGAATGGACCTTGGGTTCAGACCAATTCAAGCCCCCTCTCCGGACATGCCGGAGGCCGCAATCGCGCGGCGTCGCAGCGTCAGCATTGGCAGTGGCTATGAAGATCACGCGGCTCGAAAGCTTCACCACGGTGGATGTCGGCTTCGTCCGCGTGACCTGCGAGGATGGCAGCCAGGGCTGGGGGCAGCTCTCCCCCTACAATGCCGACATCACCGCCACCGTCTTCCACCGCCAGGTCGCGCGCTGGGCGATCGGCGAGGATGCCCTGGCTATCGACGAGCTCGTCGCCACCATCGGCGAGCGCGAACACAAGTTCCCAGGCTCCTATCTCTGCCGCGCCCTGACCGGGCTCGACACGGCCGTGTGGGACTGGCGCGGGCGCAAGGAGCGCAAAAGCGTCTGCGAACTGCTCGGTGGCACGCCGCGGCCGTTCCCGGTCTACGCCTCCAGCATGAAGCGCGGCGAGATCACGCCGGAGGCGGAAGCGCAGCGTCTCGTCCGCCTGCGCGACGCCCATGGCTTCAAGACCTTCAAGTTCCGGGTCGGGCGCGAATGCGGCCGCGACCGGGACGAGTGGCCGGGCCGCACCGACGCCATCGTCCCGCAGGTGCGCGCGGCGCTGGGGGCGGATGCGACCCTGCTGGTCGATGCCAACAGCGGCTATTCGCCGGCCAGGGCGATCGCGGTCGGCCGCATGCTGCAGGACCATGGCGTCGTGCATTTCGAGGAGCCCTGCCCCTACTGGGAGCATGCCTGGACGCGCGAGGTGCGCGAGGCGCTCGATCTCGACGTGACCGGGGGCGAGCAGGATTGCGACCTCGCGGTGTGGCGGGCGATGATCGAGGGCCGCGTCGTCGACGTGGTGCAACCCGACATCTGCTATATCGGCGGTGTCGGGCGCATGCTGACCGTGGCGCGCTGGGCGGCCGCTGCCGGGCTGCCGGTGACGCCGCATTCGGCAAACCAGTCGCTGGTGACGGTGTTCACGCTGCATGTCATGGGCGCGCTCGCCAATGCCGGGCCCTATGTCGAGTTCTCGATCGAGGGGCCCGACTATTACCCGTGGGAGCAGGGCCTGCTGCGCAACCCGCCCAAGGCCAAGGACGGCATGGTCGCGATTCCCTCAGAACCCGGCTGGGGCGTCGAGATCGAGCCCTCCTGGCTCGAGCGGGCCACCTACCAGGTGACGGAGGTGGCTTCGTGAGCTTCGACCGGGCGGAACTGGTCGAAGAGGCGCGGCGGAGCGGCACGGTGGCGGGGCTGCCGTTCGGGCATTTCATCGACGGGCGCTTCGTGGCGTCGATCTCGGGCGCGAAGATGGAGAGCTTCGATCCCGGCCGCGGCGTGCCGTTTGCGACCGTCGCTGCCGGTTCTGCCGAGGATGTCTCGCGGGCGGTGGTGGCGGCGCGGGCAGCCTTGTCGGGGCCCTGGTCCCGCCTGACACCGGCGGCGCGGGGCGAGATCCTGATGCGAGCGAGCCATCTCCTGCACGAGAGGGCTGCGCGCTTCGCCGTCGTCGAGACGCTCGATTCCGGCAAGTTGCTGGCCGAGTCCGAGGGCGATGTCGGAGGCGTCGTCCGCTGCCTCGCCTATTACGCCGGGGCCGCCGACAAGCTGCAGGGCGACAGCGTGCCGCTCGGGCCGGACTATCTCGGCGTGACGATCGAGGAGCCGGTCGGCGTGGTCGCGCAGATTGTCCCCTGGAACTATCCGCTCTCGACCGCGGCCCGCGGCATCGCGCCGGCGCTGGCCGCCGGCTGCACGCTCGTCGTCAAGCCGGCCGAGCAGACGCCGTTCACCACGCTGATGCTGGCGGAGCTGCTGCACGAGGCTGGGTTGCCGGCGGGCGTTCTCAACGTCGTCGCCGGCACCGGCGCCGAGGCTGGCGCCGCGCTCGTCGCCCATTCCGGCATCGACCACATCACCTTCACCGGCTCGGTCGCGACCGGCCAGAGCGTCATGCGGGCGGCGGCCGAGCACGTCACGCGTTTGCAACTCGAACTCGGAGGCAAGTCGCCGGTCGTGCTGATGGCCGATTGCGAGATCGAGGCGGCCGTCGAGGGCGTGATCGGCGCGATCTACGAGAATGCCGGCCAGATCTGCTCGGCCGGCTCCCGGCTGATCGTGGAGAAAGCGATCGCGCAGGAGGTGCTCGATCGGCTCGCCGCGCGCGTCGAGGCCATGGCGCTCGGGCACGGCCTGAGCGAGGCGCAGATCGGGCCGATCAACTCGCCTCAGCAGCTCGCCCGCATCGACGCTCATGTCGCGCGGGCGCGCGCCGCCGGCAACCGTATCCTGACCGGCGGCGGCATCGTTCCGGACGCCGAGTGCGGCGGGGGCTGGTTCTACCGGCCGACCATCATCCTCGCTGATGGCCTCGACGATCCGCTGGTTCAGGAGGAGATCTTCGGGCCGGTGCTGGCCGTGCAGATCGTCCAGGGGCTGGACGAGGCGATCGCGGCCGCGAACGCGACGCCCTACGCCCTCGTCGCCGGCATCTACACACGCGACCACGGCTCAGCCTGGCGCTTCGCCCGGGCGGTCGATGCGGGCCAGGTCTACATCAACGAGTTCTTCGCCGGCGGCGTCGCCATGCCCTTCGGCGGCAACCGTAAATCCGGTTTCGGCCGGGCCAAGGGCATGGCGGGCTTGCGCAGCTACTGCAAGCTCAAGAGTGTGGTGGCACGGCTCTGATCGGGCCGGGAGGACACGACGGCATGTCGAGCGATTTGTTCAGCGCCGATTTCAAGGCGGCGCCCTATTGGTGGGATGGCGTGCCGCGCCCCGATCTGCCGGCGTCGGACCCGCCACAGCAGGTCGATGTCGTCATCATCGGCTCGGGCTACACCGGTCTCCAGGCGGCACTGCAGATTGCGCGCGGCGGCCGCAGCACGGTGGTGCTCGACGCCGAGGCTGCCGGCTTCGGCTGCAGCACGCGCAATGGCGGCCAGATCTCGACCAGCATCAAGCCGGGCCTTGCGGAACTGACCCGCCGCCATGGCGAGGCCAAGGCGGTCGCGATCCACCAGGAGGGCCGGCGCTCGCTGACATGGCTCGGCGAATTCGTTCGCGAAGAGGGCATCGATTGCGATTTCGGCGTGGTCGGGCGGTTTCACGCCGCCCATTCGCCGGGGCAATACGAGGAACTGGCGCGTACCGTCGCCAACCAGCCAAAGGGTCTCGAGGTCGCCTGCCACATCGTGCCGCGGGCCGAGCAGCACAGCGAGATCGGCTCGGACCTCTATCATGGCGGCGCGATCTTCGCCGAGCACGCCTCGATCGACCCGGCGCGCTACCATCAGGGGCTGCTGGAGCGCGTCCTGGCCGCGGGGGCGCAGCTGGTGCCGTTCTGCCCGGCAACCGCCATTGCGCGCACGGGTCAGGGCTTTCGGGTCGAGACGCCGCGCGGGACCATCGCCGCGCGCGACGTCGTCATCGCCACCAACGGCTATACCGGCCCGCTCACCGGCTGGATGCGCCGCCGCGTCATCCCGATCGGCAGCTATGTGATCGCGACCGAGGCGCTCGACCCGGCGCTCGTGGACAGGCTCATTCCACGCAACCGCATCGTCAGCGACACCCGCAAGGTCGTCTACTACTACCGCGCCTCGCCGGACCGGCGCCGCATCCTGTTCGGCGGGCGTGTCTCGCTGAGCGAGACCGATCCGCGCCGCAGCGGGCCGAAACTCCATGCCGACCTTGCCGGGATCTTTCCCGAACTGGCCAGGACCCGCATCAGCCATTCCTGGTGCGGCTTCGTCGCCTACACCTTCGACGAGCTGGCGCATATCGGCCGCCATGACGGGATGTACTACGCGATGGGCTATTGCGGCTCGGGGGTGGGCATGGCGAGCTATCTCGGCATGCGGCTGGGCCAGCAGGTGCTCGGCCTGGCCGAGGGCGCGACCGCCTTCGACGATCTGCCGTTCCAGACCAGGCCATTCTACAGCGGCAACCCCTGGTTCCTGGCGCCATCCGTGCTGTTCTACCGCTGGCGCGACCGGCTGACGCGCTGATCGGGCCGGATTGGCCTTCCCGAATTCTCAGAATGGACCTTATGGGCAGACCAATTCCAACAAACTCTCCAGCGTGACAGAGGTGGGACGGGGCGCCGCGGCGACCTTCCGACTGCCGATGCAACTGTGTCGTTCAGATCAGGAGACATGACATGCCCCAGCCGATCCTGCCGTCGCGATCGACCCTCGTCCTTCTCCTCAGCCTGGCCGGCGCGATGCCCGCCTTCGCCCAGGAGCTCACCGTCGTTTCCTTCGGCGGTTCCTACCAGGAGGCGCAGAGCAAGGCGCTGTTCGTCCCCGCCGCCAAGAAGCTCGGCATCAAGCTCAAGGAAGAGACCTATAGCGGCATCGCCGATCTGCGCCTCAAGGTGAAGGCAGGCGCCGTGACCTGGGACATCGTCGCCAGCGGCTCGGGCAGCGCGGCGCGCGCCGGCTCCGAGGGAATCCTCGAGAAACTGGACTACACGATCATCGACACCTCGAACTTCATTCCCGGCACGGCGCAGGAGCATTGCGTCGGTGGCGACGTGTTCTCGACGGTGCTGGCCTGGAACACCAAGACCTATGGCCAGAACGGGCCGCAGAGCTGGGCCGATTTCTGGGACGTGAAGAAGTTTCCCGGCAAGCGCTCCTACCGCAAGGGCGTCGCCGGTTCGCTCGAGCCGGCCCTGATGGCCGACGGCGTGCCGCCGGAGAAGGTCTACGAGGTGCTGTCGCAGCCCGGCGGCATCGACCGCGCGATCAAGAAGATCCGCGAGCTGAAGCCGCATGTCGCGGTGTGGTGGGCGTCCGGCGCCCAGCACGCCCAGCTCATGAAGGACGGCGAGGTCGACATGATCACCGGCTGGAACGGCCGCTTCGACGTCGCCGCCAAGGACGGGGCGAAGGTCGCCTACACCTTCAACCAGGCCCTGCTCGACTATGACTGCTATGGCATCGCCAAGGGCGCGCCGAACAAGGATCTGGCGATGAAGTTCCTCGCCGAGATCAGCAAGCCGGAATACCAGGCCGAGTTCACCAAATACATCACCTATGGCCCGACCAACAAGAAGGCCTACGAGCTCGGCCTGATCGAGGCGGCCTATGCCAAGACCCTGCCGTCGCATCCCGACAATGCCGCCAAGCAACTGCCGATCGACCTCGCCTGGTACACGAAGTTCGAGGCGCAGGCTTCGGCCGCCTACCAGAACATGCTGACCGAATGAGGCAGGCGGCCGATCACGGGGAGCCGATGGCGATGTCCGCCGCGGTTTCTCCCGCTCCCGCGATGGGCAATGCGCTGCCCATCGCCGTCCGGCGCCTGAGCAAGGCCTATGGCGCCGTGACCGTGCTCGACGAGGTCGATCTCGACATCCGGCCCGGCGAGTTCCTGACCCTTTTGGGGCCGTCGGGTTCGGGCAAGACGACCCTGCTGATGGCGATCGCCGGCTTCCTGCGCCCCGACAAGGGCAGCATCCGCTTCGGCGAGCGCGAGGTCGTCCGGCTAGCGCCGCACAAGCGCGAGATCGGCATGGTCTTCCAGAACTATGCGCTGTTCCCGCATATGAGCGTGGCCCGCAATATCGGGTTTCCGCTGCGGCTGCGGCGCGTGCCGGCGGCCGAGATCGCCCGGCGCGTCGAGGCCGCGCTGGAGATGTTCCAGCTCGGCGGCTATGGCGAGCGCAGCGTCACCCAGCTTTCGGGCGGCCAGCGCCAGCGCGTCGCGCTGGCCCGCGCCATCGTCTTCGAGCCGCGCATCATCCTGATGGACGAGCCGCTGTCGGCGCTCGACAAGCAGTTGCGCGAGCGCATGCAGATCGAGCTGAGGCAGCTCCATGACCGGCTCGGCACCACCACCGTCTATGTCACGCATGACCAGCGCGAAGCGCTGACCATGTCGGACCGCATCGCCGTGCTCGACCGCGGCAAGATCGCCCGGATCGATGCGCCGCGCGCCATTTACGACCACCCCGGAAGCCGCTTCGTGGCGGAGTTCATCGGCGAATCCTCGTTCCTCGATGTCGATGTCGCGGACGGGATCTGCCGGGTGGCGGGCACCGTCATCCGGGCGCCGCAGGTTCCGGTGGCGCAGGGACGCTGTGTGATGCTGCTGCGCCCGGAGCGGCTGCGCATTCTGGACGGCAGCGAGAGCGAGGCGATGAACCGCTTCGAGGGGCATGTGCAGAGTGCGATCTATCAGGGCGACACGCTGCTCCTGCAGATCGTCCTGAACGATGGCAGCCCGGTGACCCTGCGCATGCCCACGCGCGGCGACGACGCGCCTCCGCCGGCCGGCGGCTCGCCCATCACGGTCGGCATCGCAGTCGGCGACACGGTCCTGCTCACAGATGAAGCGAGAGCAGAGGCGTGATGGCGCCCTCGCTCGACCTCGCCCGGGACCAGGGAGGCGACTTCCACGCCGCCGCGCTGCGCCGCGACCATTGGCGCGAAAGGCTGGGGCTGGCCGCGCTGGCGGCGCCGGCGCTGCTGCTCGTCGGCATCATGGTGCTGCTGCCGGTGGGCTGGCTGTTCTGGCTGTCCTTCCAGGACGATGCGGGCGCACTGAGCCTCGAGCACTACCGGCGCATGCTGGCCGAGCCCTCCTATGGCCGGACCTTCCGCACCACCTTCGAGATCAGCCTCGCGACCACGGTCATCTGCGTCCTGCTCGGCTATCCGCTCGCCTATTTCCTGTCGCAGCTGCCGCGACGCGCGGCCAATCTGTGCATGATCGCGGTCCTGCTGCCGTTCTGGACTTCGCTTCTGGTGCGGACCTATGCTTGGCTGGTGCTGCTGCAGCGCAGAGGCCTGATCAACACATGGGGCATCGAGCTCGGCCTCTGGAATGAGCCGCTGCAGCTCGTCCACAATGTCGGCGGCACGCTGATCGGCATGGTGCACATCATGCTGCCCTTCCTCGTCCTGCCGCTCTACAGCACGATGCGGGCCATCGACCGCGACCTGCTGCGCGCCGCTTCCAGCCTCGGCTCGACGCCGGCCCATGGCTTCTGGACCGTGTTCTTTCCGCTGTCGCTGCCGGGGCTCGCCGCCGGCTCGGCGCTCGTCTTCGTGCTGTCGCTGGGCTTCTACGTGACGCCGGCCATGCTCGGCGGCGGCAAGGTGACGATGGTCTCCAACCGGATCGCCAACGACATCGAGCTGTTCTTCAACTGGGGCGCGGCCAGCGCGCTCGGCGTCGTGCTGCTGGTGATCACGCTCGTCGTCCTCATGCTGGCGGCGCGGCTCTCGCGCGGCGCCGGCCTGTTCGGCGGAGGGCATTGAGCATGGGCTGGCTCGACCGTGCCGCCAGCGACACGCAGATCACGCATCGCTCGCGGCTCTGGCTCTACGCCGTCGGCGTTCTGGTCCTGGCGTTCCTCGCCCTGCCGACGCTGATCGTGATCCCGATGTCGTTTTCCCACTCGCAGTATCTCGAGTTCCCGCCCCGGCAATGGTCGCTGCGCTGGTACGAGGCCTATTTCTCCTCGGGAAGCTGGATGGCGGCGACCGCGACCTCGCTCAAGGCGGGAATCTGCACGGCTCTGCTGGCGACGCCGGTCGGCACGCTCGCCGCCTATGGCCTGCACGTCTCGCGGCTGCGTTTCGCCGGCGTCGCGATCCTGGCGCTGCTGACGCCGACCATCGTCCCGGTGATCCTGGTCGGAATCGCGCTCTTCTATGCCTTCGTGCAGTTGAAGATGGTCAACTCCTTCCTCGGCATTGTGCTGGCGCACACGATCCTGGCCGTACCGATCGTGATGATGATCGTCGGATCGGCCTTGAAGAGTTTCGACCTCGATCAGGAGCGCGTCGCGCGCAGCCTCGGCGCCACGCGGACGCAGGCCTTCGTTCAGGTGACGATGCCGCAGATCCGCTTCGCCATCGTCACCTCGGCGCTGCTCTCCTTCCTGACCTCCTTCGACGAGGTGGTCGTCTCGCTGTTCGTCTCGGGCGGAGACAACTCGACGCTGACACGCGCCATGTTCATGGCCCTTCGCGACCAGATCGACCCGACCATCGCTGCGATCTCGACGATCATGATCGTGATCACCTCGCTGCTGCTGGCGGCGTCTCAATGGTCCGGCAAGAGCGATCCCTAGGACGATCGGGGATTGGACCGAAATCACAAGATTCTCGGGGGAGCACCGTTACTGGCCGCCCATTTTTGGAGGCGGAACATCGGTTCGTGCCGTCAACGAACGCTTCACTAGCGAACCGTCGGCTATTGCGAGCCCGGTTGCTGGTGCAAACGTCGGCTCGGGATCTTTGCGTCAGCGACGCTTTCGGATGGCCGTTTTTCGACGTCTCGTGTCCTGCGGCAACCCGGCAAGGCACCTCAGAAGCGATCTAACGCTTTGATTCAACCGAGATAATGTTGGTAGCGGGAGAGGGACTTGAACCCCCGACACGCGGATTATGATTCCGCTGCTCTAACCAGCTGAGCTACCCCGCCCCAATGACCGGCCCGCCCAAAGGCAGCCGTCCGTCGGAGGCCGCGATATAGGGGGGCGAGCCGGGGCTCGTCAAGCCTCGCTGCGTCAGACTTTACCGACGGCGGAAGCGAGCTTGCGCAGCCGCACCACCTTGAAATAGCCCGAGCCGACATGGGTGGTCTCGTAGCGCCCGGTGCGGGCGGCCCAGCCGGTCAGGCGGCTGACCTTGAAGTCCGAGCTCCAGCCGACGGCGCGGGCCAGCGGCGCGAGCGCCGACCAGATCGCCGCGAAGGGCCCGCCATCGTCGACGAGGCGGCTGGAGATCACGATCTCGCCGCCGGGCTTCAGCACGCGGTCCATCTCGGTCAGCGCCTGCTCGGGGTCGGGCACCAGGGTGATGACGAATTGCGCGGTGACGGCGTCGAAGGCCTCGTCGGCGAAGCCGAGCCGGCAGGCGTCCATCACCATCAGCCCGCGGACATGCGAAAGGCCCTGGCCGGCGACCTTGCGGTTGGCCACTTTCAGCATGTCGAGCGACAGATCGGCGCCGACGACGCGCGATCCGGCGGTGAAGTAGGGCAGGGTCAGGCCCGTGCCGACGCCGATCTCGAGGATGTCGGGCCCGCAGGCACAGGCGGCGGCCACCGCCTCGCGCTGCGGCCCGGCCAGCAGGTTCTGGTAGATCCGGTCATAGATGCGCGCCCAGACGGCATAGACGCGCTTCTGGCTTTCGAGATGGTCTGGCACCGGCATGGAGCGGCTCGCGAACGGGATGGACGAAGAGGAGCCGGGCAGCCGGCGTCAGGAGAGGGCGAGGTCGGCGGTGGGCCGCGTCTGCGGCATCCGCAATTCGGGGCGGATGATGGTACCGCCGCCGAGCACGCGGGCGCCGGGGCCGGCATCGGCATAGATCACGCAGGCCTGGCCGGGCGAGACGCCCTCCTCGTCGGTGGCGAGCTCGACCTTCAGCCCGGTTTCGTCGCGCAGGAGACGCGCCTCGCGCGGGGGGCGCGTCGAGCGCACCCGCACGGCGACCTCGAGGCCTTCCGGCGGCAGGGCATCGAGCGGCATTTCGCCGAGCCAGTTGAGATCGCGCAGCCGGACCTCGCGGACGTTGAGCGCCTCGCGCGGGCCGACGATGACGCGGGCCTCGTCGGCGTCGAGCCGCAGGACATAAAGCGGCTCCGGCGTGCTCAGGCCGAGGCCCTTGCGCTGGCCGACGGTGAAGCGCAGCACGCCCTCGTGGCGGCCGAGCACCCGGCCGTCGAGATGGACGATTTCGCCCGGCCGTGCCGCGCCCGGCTTCAGCCGCTCGATCACGTCGGCATAACGGCCATTGGGGACGAAGCAGATGTCCTGGCTGTCGGGCTTGTCGGCGATGCCGAGGCCGAGTTCGGCGGCGAGCGCGCGGGTCTGCGCCTTGTCGATGCTGCCGAGCGGGAAGCGCAGCAGGTCGAGCTGCTCCTGCGTCGTGGCATAGAGGAAATAGCTCTGGTCGCGGCTGACGTCGGCCGCGCGGAACAGGCCGCGGTGGCCATTGGCCAGCTCGCGGCCGACGACGTAATGGCCGGTCGCCAGCGCGTCGGCCCCGAGCTCGCGGGCGAGCCCGAGCAGATCCTGGAACTTCACCGTGCGGTTGCACTCGACGCAGGGGATCGGCGTCTCGCCGGCGAGATAGCTCTCGGCGAAGCGCTCGATCACGGCGTCGCGGAAGCGGTTCTCGTAATCGAGCACGTAATGGGGAATGCCGATCTGCTCGGCGACGCGGCGCGCGTCATGGATGTCCTGCCCGGCGCAGCAGGCCCCGGCGCGGTGGACGGCGGCGCCATGGTCATAGAGCTGCAGCGTCACGCCGACGACGTCATAGCCCTCGCGCTTGAGCAGCGCCGCCACGACCGATGAATCGACGCCGCCCGACATCGCCGCCACGACGCGCGTGGCCGCGGGCGGCTTGGCGATGTCGAGGGAGTTGCGGGGCGCGGTCATGGAAAGCGGGGCAGTCCTGCGGCGGGGGAGGCGAGACGCGGGCTCTATACCGGTTTTGGCGCGGCGCGGCCAGCCGCGATGGGCAAAAGCTGCCGCCCGGAGGCCCCGAAGCGGCCGATCTTGCCGCGGCCGATCGGGCTTCCTGCTTCTAACGCTCTGAATTCATTGATTCTGGTCCTGGCCCAGGCATTGCTGAGAGAGCCGCAGGGGCGTTCTGCGCCCGTGTTGCGGACGAGACGATGTCGATACAGCCCCTGTCGAGTTCCCCCTCTCCCGCTGACGGCGCGGCCGCACGCCGGCGCATGGCCGATCGCGACGCCGACGCTTCGCGCGAGAGCTTTGCCCTGCCGGCGGACGAGCCGGCACCGGACACGCGGACGGCGAACCGCGAAGCCCGCAGGGATACGGTCGCTGCGGCGGATTCGGTCGCGCGCGACGCTCAGGAGACACAGCGCGCCACCGATGGTCAAAACGCGCGGACCCAGGCCCAGGCCGAGAACCGCGCCAAGGCCGCGGCTTCCGACGAGACCGCCGCGGCCGAGCCGGACGCGAAGACGCCGCCCGCCAAGCCTTCGCTCGCCGAGCCCGGCAAGCCCGTCGCCGCAACCCCGGAGGCCCAGCCGTCGGTCGGGCCGACGGGTCCGAAGCTCGACATCGCGGCGCTCGTCAGCATCGCAGCCGCCGCCGAGGGCGAGAGCCAGGCGAAGCCGACCCCGCTGGTCGATCCCTCGCTGGTCGCCGGCGAGATGTTGCCGATGCCGACGGTCAAGACGAAAGCCGCAGGCGCCACGGAGGGCGGCGAGGAAGCGAAGGCCGGCGAGAGCGCCACGGCCACGGCGGCCGACGCCGCCGTGCCGACGCCCGTGCCGGTATCGCCGCAGCTTGTTCCCGCGCCCGTCACGCCCGAGATCCCCGCCGCGACGGCAGCCGGCACGGCGGCCGTCGGCGACGAACAGAAGCAGACGAAACAGGCCGATGCGGCCGCGCTTGCCGCCGAGTCGGCTGCTCTTACCGCAGCGGGCACCGCAGCCAGCGGCATCGCCGCCCAGGCCGGTGCCGAGACCGCGGAGCCCGGCAAGGCTGCCGATGGGGGCGAGCGCATGCCGACGCGGCCGGGCACCCCGGCGCAACCCCATCTGTCGCTGCTGGCGGCCGAAACCGGCGCTGCCCCGAAGGCCGAGGCCCTGCCGCAGGCTCCGCGCGAAGGCCTCGACAAGCTGGCCAAGGCCGAAGGCGGTCCGGCGCTCCAGCCCGTCGCCGGGACCGAGACCAAGCCGGCCGAGCGCTTCGAGACCCTGCTGAACGCCATCGATGCGTCGGTGCAGCCCCAGCAGGGTGCGGCCCGGCCCGATCCGCTGCGCCTGATGACCACGCCGGATCCGATCGTAGCCCCGCCCGGCCAGGCGCATGGTCAGACGGCGGCCGAGGGGCCGCCGACCCCGCTGCATGTCCTGCCGATCGAGATCGGACTCAAGGCCCTGGCCGGAGCGCGCCAGTTCGACATCCGGCTGGATCCGGGCGAGCTCGGCCGCGTCGATGTCACGCTCTCGATCTCCGACACCGGCGAGGTGAGCGCGAAGATGGTCGTGGACCGCGTCGAGACCCTGCATCTGCTGCAGCGCGATGCCCGCACGCTCGAGCGCGCCTTCGAGCAGGCGGGGCTGAAGCCCTCCGATGCCGGTGTCGACATCAGCCTGCGCGATCCCTCCGACCAGTCGGGCTTCCGTCAGCAGCGGCAGCAGGACGAGGCGCCGCAGCGCTCGCGCGGGCTGCTGAACACCGCCGATTCCGCCGAAGACCCCCCCCTCGTGACGTCATCTGCGCCCCAGCGCCGCTTCGTGCGGCTCGGCGGCGTGGACATGAGCGTCTGATCCAAGGAGGAGCGCCATGGCCGTCTCCAGCACCACCAGCTCGACCTCGAACACGACGAGCACCACAAGCAACTCCACCACCGTTTCCGGCGGGGCTGCGATCGCGCAGAACTTCGACCAGTTCCTGACCCTGCTGACGACGCAGCTCAAGAACCAGTCGCCGCTCGATCCGCTCGACACCAACCAGTTCACGCAGCAGCTCGTGCAGTTCGCCGGCGTCGAGCAGCAGCTCAAGACCAACGAGACGCTGAGCTCGCTGCTGAGCCTCAACTCGGCCGGCACCGCGACGAGCGCGGTCGGATTCATCGGCGCGACGATCACCTCCGACGGGGCGACGACGCGGCTGGAGAAGGGCAAGGCCGAGTGGCAGGTCAACGTGCCGCGCGGCGGCGTCGCGACGATCACGATCAAGGATTCGAAGGGCAGCGTCGTGCAGACGCAGACCAGGACGCTCGTCGCCGGAGACCAGAAATTCACCTGGGACGGCAAGACCTCGACCGCGCAGACGGCGGCGGACGGCGAATACACGGTCACGATCGACGCCAAGGACACGGCCGGTGCCACGATGACCGCCACGACCAAGATCAGCGGCGTGGTCGACGGCGTCGACTTCACCGGCTCGATTCCGACGCTGAAGATCGGCGCGATCAGCGTGCCGATCGACAAGGTCAAGAGCGTCGTCCGGACGCAGTGAGAGCGAATCACCGATGTCGAAAGCCAGCGCCTTCGCCTTAGGCAATTCTTAAAGCGGTGGCCCTATGCTCATCACAAGTAGCTCTGTTGAGTTGTGTGAGTGTACCATGACCGAGCCTTTGCGACCGCGGGTTAAATACGTGATCGGACCGGACGGAAGTCCGCTGACGATCGCGGACCTCCCGCCGATGAATACCCGCCGCTGGGTGATCCGGCGCAAGGCAGAGGTCGTTGCCGCTGTGCGCGGCGGCCTGCTCAGCCTCGAAGAAGCCTGCCAGCGCTACACGCTGACGGTGGATGAGTTCCTGAGCTGGCAGATGTCGATCGACCAGCACGGTCTGGCCGGCCTGCGAACCACACGCATCCAGCATTACCGGCAGTAGTCGCTGCCAACCCTGCGATATCCTCCAAGGCGTCGGTCCCCGGACCGGCGCCTTTTGCGTTCCGGCAGGCCGCCTCCAGCCGGTCCGATGCCGGTCGCGCCCACAATCTTTAACGGCCGCCCGGCAAAAATTAACCGGGCGCTAACCACGCACCGGGAAAAACTTGCCTAGTGACCCGCGATCAGGCGCGGGCAGGACGGCTTTGTGAAACGGATAGCGGCGTGAGCGGCATCGTCGAACAGTTCTCGCGTTTCGGGGCGCCCCGCCTGGCGGCCATGCTGGCGGTCACGCTCGCGCTGGTCGGGTTCTTCGCCTTCGTCATGCTGCGCATGTCCCAGCCGACCATGGGCGTGCTGTTTTCCGACCTGAACTCGTCGGACGTCAGCGCCATCCTCAAGGATCTCGACACGCGCGGCGTGAAGTACGAGCTGCGTGGCGACGGCCAGACCATCCTGGTGGACAAGACCGTCGTGCCGCGGCTGCGGCTCGATCTCGCCAGCAAGGGCATCCCGGCCGGCGGCGGCGTCGGCTACGAGATCTTCGACAAGGGCGATGCCTTTTCCTCGACCAGCTTCGTCCAGAACATCAATCACATGCGTGCGCTCGAGGGCGAGCTGTCGCGGACGATCCGCTCGATCAGCCGCGTCCAGGCGGCGCGCGTGCATCTCGTGATCCCGGAGAAGCGCCTGTTCGAGCGCGACCGCGAGCCGCCGCGCGCCTCGATCGCGCTCAAGCTGGCGGGAGAACTCGATGCGGCGCAGGTCCGCGCGATCCGCCATCTCGTCTCCTCGGCCGTCGACGGGCTGAGGCCCGAGCGGGTCTCGATCGTCGACGAGCGGGGTCGCCTGCTGGCCGACGGCGCCCAGTCGGAAAACGGCGCCGCAGGGCTCGGCATCGAGGAGCGCCAGGTCGGGATCGAGCGCCGGCTCAAGCTCCAGATCGAGGATATCGTCGCCAGCATCGTCGGCCATGGCCGCGCCCGCGTGCAGGTTTCCGCCGCACTCGACGTCAACCGCATCGAGAGCCGCTCCGAGACCTTTGATCCCGAGAGCCGCGTCGTCCGCTCCAGCCAGAACCGCACGGAGGCCTCGACCACCTCGGAGGGTGGCGGCGGCGTCACCGTCGGCAACGAACTGCCGGGAGCCCAGCCGGGCCAGGGCGGCAACGCGCCCCGGACAACTCCCAGAAGAACGAGGAGGTCGTCAATTACGAGATCTCACGGACGACCCGCACCGAGGTGCTGGAGGGCGGACGCGTCAAGCGCCTCTCGGTCGCCGTTCTGGTCGACGGCACCTATAGCCGCGGCGCCAATGGCGAGGTGAGCTACCAGCCGCGCAGCAACGAGGATCTCGAGCGGATCGGCCAGCTGGTGCGTACGGCGGCCGGCTTCGACGAGTCCCGCGGCGACAAGCTCGAGGTCGTCAACCTGCGCTTCGCCGAGGCACCGCCGACGGTGACCGAGCTCGTCGAGCAGAGCCTGATGCAGCAGCTGCTCTCCTTCACCAAGGAGGACGTGGTGCGCTTCGCCGAAATCGGCGTGATCGCCCTGCTGACGCTGATCGTGCTCATGGTCGTCGTCCGGCCGCTGCTCAAGCAGGTTCTGACGCCCGATCCGGGGGCCGCGACACGAGCGCTGCCGATGTTCATGCGCAACGGCGTGGCGATCGCCGCGCCCGATTCCACGGGCGATCCGGCGGGTACGCGGGCGCTGGCCACCGGTGGCGAAGGCGATCCGCTCCAGGTCGACATGCCGTCGGAGCGGATGCTCGCCGTCGCGCAGATCAAGGGGCAGCTCAAGGCTCAGTCGGTCGAGAAGATCGGCCAGATGGTCGCGCAGAACCCGGCGGACAGCGTCGCGGTGCTGCGGACCTGGATCCACGAAAGAGCCGCGGCATGACGGGTCACTGAGCCATGGCCGACGAACGTTCCCTCGCGACGCGCGCCGCTGGCGGCCGGGACACCGGCTCCATCGAGGGCGGTGGCATCGGCGTCACCAACATCGACGAGATGACCGGGCCGCAGCGGGCCGCGGTCATCCTGCTCGTGCTGGGGGAACAGCACGGCAAGAACATCTGGTCGGAGCTCGACGACGAGGAAATCCGCATCATCACCCGCGCCATGGCGGAGCTCGGCACGGTCGATGCCGACGATGTCGAGCGGCTGATGCTGGATTTCGTGGGCAAGCTGTCCAGCGCCGGCGCCGTCACCGGCTCCTTCGACCGTACGATCTCGCTGCTCGAGAAGATCCTGCCGACCGACCAGGTCGCCATGATCATGGAAGAAATCCGCGGCCCCGCCGGCCGCAACATGTGGCAGAAGCTCGGCAACATCGATGCCGTGGTGCTCGCCAACTTCCTGAAGAACGAGTACCCGCAAACGATCGCCGTGATTCTCTCCAAGATCCGCCCCGAGCACTCAGCCAATGTGCTGCGCAACCTGCCCAATGATCTCTCGATCGAGGTCGTCGGGCGGATGCTGCGGCTCGAATCGGTCCAGAAGGAAGCGCTCGACCATATCGAGAACACGCTGCGCACCGAATTCGTCGCCACGCTGACCGCGACGCGCCGCCGCGACCCGCACGAGATGATGGCGGAAATCTTCAACGGCTTCGACCGGCAGACCGAGATGCGCTTCCTCTCCGCCCTCGACGTCTCGAACCAGGATTCGGCCGCGCGCATCCGGGCGCTGATGTTCACCTTCGAGGATCTGGGCAAGCTCGATCCGGCCGGCCTGCAGACGCTGATGCGCCAGGTCGACAAGGATACGCTGACCCGGGCGCTCAAGGGCGCGAGCGAGTCCATGCGCGACTTCTTCTTCAGCGCGATGTCCCAGCGCGCGGTCAAGAACATGCAGGACGACATTCAGAGCCTCGGGCCGATCCGCCTCAAGGAGGTCGACGAGGCGCAGACGAAGCTGGTCACCCTGACCAAGGAGCTCGCCGACAAGGGCGAGATTGTCCTGTCCAAGGGCAATTCCGAGGACGAGCTGGTCTATTGACGATGAACACAGCCACGAGATTCACGTTCGGGACCGATTTCCGCGAGGGTGGACGGCGCGCCGCCGGCGAGGCCGAGGTCGCGGCCGCGCGGGCCGAGGGGCTCGCGCTCGGCCGCGAGGAGGGCCGCCGGGACGCGGAGAACCAGCTCAACGGGCTGCTCGCGCAGCTGGCCCGCTCGGCCGAGCGGCTCGTCGCACATGAGGCCGCGCATGCGGCCGAGGTCGAGGCGAGGGCCGCCTATGTCGCCATCGTCGCGGCGAAGGCGCTGGCGGGTGCGGCGCTCGACGAGCGCCCCCTCGCAGCGCTGGAGAACGGTCTGCGGGAGTGCCTCGCGCAGGCGCGGCAGGCGCCGCATCTGGTCATGCGGGTCAACGACGCCGCCGTCGAGGCGGCGGAGGGGCTGGTCAAGCGGCTGGCGCAGGAAATGGGTTTCGCGGGTCGCCTGGTGGTGCTGGGCGAGCCGGACATCGCGCCCGGGGACGGGCGCATCGAATGGGCCGATGGCGGTTTCGTCATCGAGGCGGAGCGGCTGAAGCTGCTGGTGGATCAGGCGGTCGCGACCGCCTTCCCCGGCTTCCGGCCACCCGCGCAGTGAGGATTGAGCGATGAGCGCCGACAATGACCTCAAGCTGCCGCCACTGAACCCGGCGGACCTGTCCTTCGATCACAACGACGCCTCGGTCGCGCGGTCGGGCCCGATCCCGGTCAAGACGGCCGAGGACCTCGAGCAGGTCTTCGACGTCCCGGTCAATGTCTCGGCCGTGCTGGGGTCGTCCAAGATCGCGATCGGCGACCTGCTCCAGATCGTGCCGGGCGCCGTCCTGGAGCTCGACCGGCGCGTCGGCGAGGCGATCGACATCTTCGTCAACGAGCGCCTCGTCGCCCGCGGCGAGGTCGTGGTCGTCGAGGATCGCCTCGGCGTGACCATGACCGAAATCATCAAGGCGGACCGGTGATGGCCGGTCCGCACGCCAAATCTTCACGCAGAAGGGCCTGAGCCATGCGCCTCATCATTGCCGGCGGTCTCAAGGGACAACTCATCGCGGCCGCCAAGATCGCGATCTCGCATGGCGCCAACGTCACCCATACGGAGGGGCTGGAGCAGACGCTCGCGGTGCTGCGCGCCAAGGGCGCCGATCTGCTGATGGTCGAGGTCACGCTGCCGGTGGCGCAGTTCGTCGCCGCGCTCGAGGCCGAGCGCATCCGGACCCCGATCGTCGCCTGCGGAACCTCGACCGATGCCCGGGCCGCCGTCGCGGCGATCCAGGCCGGGGCGCGCGAATATGTGCCGCTGCCGCCCGATCCTGAGCTGATCGCGGCCGTGCTGGAGGCTGTCGCCGCCGACCAGTCGAGCCTGATCTGGAAGGATCCGGCGATGGAGCGCGTGGTGCAGCTGGCGGCCCAGGTCGCGCGCTCGGACGCGCCGGTGCTGGTGACCGGGGAGAGCGGCACCGGCAAGGAGGTGATCGCGCGTCACCTGCACCAGAAGTCGCTGCGCAAGGACAGGCCCTTCGTGGCGGTCAATTGCGCGGCGATTCCCGACAACCTGCTGGAATCCGAGCTGTTCGGCCATGAGAAGGGCGCCTTCACCGGCGCGATCGCGCGCCGCATCGGCAAGTTCGAGGAGGCCAATGGCGGCACGCTGCTGCTCGACGAAATCTCCGAGATGGATGTCCGGCTTCAGGCCAAGCTGCTGCGCGCGTTGCAGGAGCGGATGATCGACCGCGTCGGCGGCACGACGCCGGTCAAGGTCGATCTGCGCATCATCGCCACCTCGAACCGCAATCTCGGCGATGCCGTCCGCGAGGGCTCGTTCCGCGAAGACCTGTTCTACCGCCTCAACGTCGTGCATCTGCGCCTGCCGGCGCTGCGCGAGCGGCCGGGCGACATCCTCGCCCTGGCCGATCACTTCGCCCGCAAATACGCCGACCTGAACGGCGTGCCGGTCCGCCCGATCGCCGCCGACGCGCGCAAGCTGCTGCTGTCGAACGGCTGGCGGGGCAATGTCCGCGAACTGGAGAATACGATCCACCGCGCGGTGCTGCTCGCGCGGGGCGCCGAGATCGGCGCCGAAGCCGTGCTGACTCCGGAGGGCGAGACGCTCGGCCCGGCGGCGGGGCGCGACAGCGCGGCCCGCGCCGCGCAGACGGCGGAGGCCGTCACCCGCTCGCTCGTTGGCCATACGGTCGCCGATGTCGAGCGCGAGTTGATCCTCGACACGCTCGACCATTGTCTCGGCAACCGGACGCATGCGGCCAAGATCCTGGGGATCTCGATCCGCACGCTGCGCAATAAGCTCAGCGAATACACATCCGCTGGCATCACGGTCGCCGAGCCGGGTCAGGCGCGCGTCAACGCGCTCTGATCCGTCTCCCGCCGCTCAGTAATAGCGCCGGCGGTAGCGCGGGCGGGCATAGTAACGCGGGCGGGCGTAAACGCGGGGACGCGCATAATAGCGCGGCCGGGCATAGTACCGGGGCCGGGCGTAGTAGCGCGGCCGGCGGTAATAGTACTGGCTGAACTCCGCATCGGTCTTGCCCAGCCCCTCGGCGAGTTCGGCGTTCACCGTCTCGTCGTCACGCGCGGGGCCGTGTTCCGGCGCCGGGGTCGGCGTTGGAATCGGCTGGGCCGCCTCGGCCGTGGCCATGCCTCCGAGGCTTGCTGCGGCGAGGCCGCCGATCAGTGTCGCGATGAATGAACGTCTGTCCACGGCGTACTCCGATTCTGTTGGTTTGCTGACCTTACCTTGCGTTCATAGCCTGAAATCCGTGCTTACGGGTAATGCATATGAAGGATGCGCGGTTGCGTCGGAGGCTCTTCCGGTCCGGTCGTCGGCGCCGCCAGGGATGGCGGCGCCGACGTGTCGATCAGCGCACGATCACGCGACGGCGCACGATGGGGCCGCGGCGGCGGCCATAATAGGCCCGCGGGCGGCGGCGCACGATGATGCGCTCGCGGACGACGGGCCGGCCATAGCGGCCGCGGCGGCGAATGACCCGCTCGCGCACCACCACCTGGCTGAAGTCGGCGTCGGCCTTGTCGAGGCCGGCTTTGGTCGCGGCATCGAGGTCACCCGGCGCGACCGGGGCGCTCACCGGGCCCCACTCGGCGGCGTGGGACAGGGCGATACCGCCCAGGCTGGCCGCGGCCAAGCCGCCGAACATGCTCATGACGAACGAACGTCTATCCAAAATCATTCTCCAGTATTGCTGGTTCTTGGAACCGATGATTCCCACGCACCCAAGTAGCGGGCCCAATGGGGGCCCTGACGCGGTCCTTCGATAACGGCCCGTTCCGGAAAGGGTTCCGCGACCGGTTTTTCGAGGCGTCTTAACCACTCGTTCACCATAAGCCCGGCAAGAATTGCCGGGTTGTGCGTGGGTGTCCGCGCTGGGAGCAGGCTGGTCGATGACCGATGTGACGGCAGGCGGAGGCGGCGGCTTCGACATGAGCCGCGGGGCGATGGGGAAGCTCCTCAATCGCCCGGACCTGTTCCTGGCCATCGGCGTCATGGGCATCCTCGTGGTGCTCATCTTCCCGCTGCCCAGCATCCTGCTGGACATGCTGCTGGCGCTATCGATCATCCTGTCCGTTCTCGTGCTGATGACGGCGCTCTTCATCGAGGAGCCGCTCGAGTTCTCGGCCTTCCCGACGGTCCTGCTGATCGTCACGATGCTCAGGCTTGCGCTGAACCTCGCCTCGACGCGCCTGATCCTCGCCCATGGCCATGAAGGCAGCGCGGCTGCCGGCCATGTCATCGAGGCCTTCGGCAACTTCGTGATGGGCGGCAATTTCGTGATCGGGGTGATCGTCTTCACCATCCTGATCATCGTCAATTTCGTCGTCATCACGAAGGGCTCGGGCCGTATCGCCGAGGTCGCGGCCCGCTTCGCGCTCGACGCGATGCCCGGCAAGCAGATGGCGATCGATGCCGATCTCTCGGCGGGGCTGATCGACCAGGAGGTCGCCAAGACCCGGCGCAAGGCGCTGGAGGACGAGGCGAACTTCTTCGGCTCGATGGACGGTGCCTCGAAGTTCGTGCGCGGCGACGCCATCGCCGGCCTGCTGATCACCTTCATCAACGTGCTCGGCGGCATCATCATCGGCGTCGCGCAGCAGGGCATGAGCTTCGGCGACGCGGCCCGCGCCTACACGCAGCTGACGGTCGGCGACGGCCTCGTCAGCCAGATTCCGGCGCTCATCGTCTCGACCGCGGCGGGCCTGCTCGTCTCCAAGTCGGGCGTGCGCGGCGCCGCCGACAAGGCGCTCGGCAAGCAGCTCTCGGGCTATCCGAAGGCGCTCGGCATGTCGGCGGCGGTGATGGCGCTGATCGCCGTCCTGCCCGGCATCCCGATGCTGCCCTTCATGGCGCTGGCGCTCGGCGCGGCCTGGCTCGCGCGCCATTTCGGGCGGCTGGCCAAGGCCAAGGAGACCGAGGTCGCCGATGCGGCGCAGGCGGCCTCGCCGCTGCAGGCGGACGGGACGCCGAAGGAGGAGACGCTCAACGACCTGCTCAAGCTCGACGAGCTCAAGATCGAGATCGGCTACGGGCTGCTGCCGCTGGTCAATTCGGCCGGCGGGCAGGACCGGCTGACCGACCAGGTCCGCGCGCTGCGCCGCCAGCTCGCCGCCGAGCTCGGCTTCGTCATGCCGGCGGTGCGCATCGTCGACAACGTCCAGCTCGAGGCGAACCACTACTACATCAAGATCAAGGAGATCGATGCCGGGCACGGCCTCGTCTACGCCGGCCAGTACATGGCGATGGACCCGATGGGCGGCAGCGTGAACCTGCCCGGCCACAATGTGCTGGAGCCGACCTTCGGCCTGCCGGCGACCTGGATCGACGGCGCGCTGCAGGACGAGGCGCAGCTGCGCGGCTACACGGTGGTGGACGCGGCGACGGTGATCTCGACGCATCTCACCGAGGTGCTGAAGTCGCACATGCCGGAGCTGCTCTCGCATGGCGAGGTCCAGAAGCTGCTGCGCGAGCTGCCGAAGGACCATGCCGACCTGCTCAAGGAGATCGTGCCGAGCCAGATCTCGACCACGGGCATCCAGCGCGTGCTGCAGATCCTGCTCTCCGAGCGCATCTCGATCCGCGACCTCGCCACCATCGTCGAGGGCATCGCCGAGGCGGCTGGCGGCCTGAAGAACCCCCGCGACATCGCCGAGCATGTCCGCATGCGCCTCGCCCGCCAGATCTGCGCCCAGTTCTCGAACCCCCAGGGCCACCTGCCGATCATCACGCTCTCGCCGGCCTGGGAGAGCGTCTTCGCCGAGTCCATCATCGGCCAGGGCGAGGAGCGCCATCTCGCCATGCAGCCCTCGCGGCTGCAGGAGTTCGTCCACCAGGTGCGCGACAAGTTCGAGGATGCGGCGCGCATGGGCGAGATGCCGGCGCTCGTCACCTCCGGCATGGCCCGGCCGTTCGTGCGCCAGATCATCGAGCGCTTCCGCCGGGAGACGCCGGTGCTGTCGCAGGCCGAGATCCACCCGCGCGTGCGGCTGAAGACGGTCGGCACCGTCTGAGAAGGCGTCGACGCCGCCGGTTTCCACGGGGCGCCGATGCCGGTGGTGCAATGGCGAGGCCGCCCGGCCTCGCCTATGAGGGGCGGGCATGTCGCGCAACGCCGCCCTCTTCGCCCTGCTCTGCCTCGTCTGGGGGCTGACCTTCCTGCCGGTCAGGATCGCCTCCGCGCACACCTCGCCGCTGCTGCTCGCCGCCGCCCGCTTCGTCATCGCGGGCGGGCTGCTCCTGCTCTGGGCGGGGCGGGACGCGGGCAAGGTGCCGCGCGCCGCCTGGCCGCGGCTGATCAGCACGGCGCTCCTGGTCAACACCGCCAATTATGCCTTCCTGTTCTGGGGCGCGGCCCATGCCCCTTCGGGCCTCTCCGCCATCGTCAACATGGCGACGATCCCGATCTGGACGCTGATCGCGGTGCGGTTGATCGAGGGCGAGGCGATCACCGGGCGGCGGATCCTGGCGATCGCGCTGGGGACGGCGGGGCTCGGCTTCCTCTTCGGCCAGCGCCTCGCCAGCGGGGTGGGCGCGGGTGACGCGCTGGAGGCCTGGGGGCTGGCCTCGGTCGCCTTCGGGACGCTGTGCTACTGCATCGGCGCCGTGCTGAGCCGGCCGATCGCGGGCACCATGCCGACGCTGACGCTGGCGAGCTGGCAGACGGCGATCGGTGCGGCCGGGCTGATCGTGGTGACGCTGGCGCTGGAGCCCGTCGGCGCTGCCGAACTCGCGGGATTGCTGGCCTGGCCGGTGGCGCCGGCGCTCGCCTTCCTGATCGGGGCCGGCTCGCTGATCGGTTTCACGATCTTCATCCGGCTGCTGCGCGACTGGGGCGCCTTCGGGGCCGGGCTCTATGCCTTCGTCAGCCCGGTGATCGCGGTGATCGCGGGCGTGCTGCTGCTCGACGAGCCCTTCGGCCGCAGCGAGGCGATCGGCGCCGCGCTGATGTTCGCGGCCGCCGCGATCGCGCTCAGGCGCTGACAGGCATCTTCGCGCATCGGCTTGCTCCGAAAACCGGTTCCCACTTTTCGGGCCGATGCTAGGGCGGCGGCGGCGTTTGGCTGTTGCGCTTGAGCTGGGCGCGCTCGAAGGCCAGCACCACCGGTAGCGAGAGGACCAGCGGGATGATCAGGTAGAACATCCGCCAGACCAGCAGCGCCGCGAAAACCGCCGGGGCCGGCATGCCCGGCATGACCGCGAGGAACACCGCCTCCATCACGCCGACTCCGCCCGGCACCTGGCTGAGCAGCCCGGCCGAGAAGGAGAGCAGGAAGGCGCCGAGCACGATCATGAAACCCGGATTGCCCTGCTCGGGCAGCGCGAAATAGATGATGCCGGCGGCGCCCGCGAGCTCAAGCGGGGCGGCGAGGTACTGCCGGAAGACGATCGGCAGGCGCGGATAGATGATCTCGAGCTTGCCCAGCCGGAACGGCCTGAACTTCAGCCAGGAGCCGATGGTGTAGAGCGCGACGAAGCCAAGCATGGCGACGCCGATGAGCCTTGCACCGTTGTCGCCGATCGCGAACCAGGGCGAGAGCCGCCCGAGCGGGCGCAGGATCTCGGGCTCGTAGAGCAGGACGAGGCCCATCAGCAGGATCGTCCCGAAGGCGAAGGTGAAGGAGCACAGCGCGACGAGCACCGCGACCTCGCCGACGGTGAGGCCCTTGGCGGTGTAGGCGCGGAAGCGCACCATGCCGCCGGAGAACACCGAGGCGCCGATGTTGTGCGAGAGCGCGTAGGTGACGAAGGAGCAGACGGAGATGTAGAGCCAGGAGATGCCCTTCTCCTTGCCCAGATGCAGCAGGGCGATGCGGTCGTACCAGGCGAGCGCCGCATAGGCGACGAGGGTGGCGAGCGCGGCGTGGATGAAGGCCTCGGTGGGGATCACCGCGATCTTCTGGCCGATGCGGCCGGCGACGATGCGCAGATTGTCCCAGAAACTGCCCTGGGCCAGCAGCGCCTCGATGGCGGCATCCGTCCCGGCCTCCGTCTTCAGCTTGTCCCAGAGCAGGTCGACGGACCAGACGACCGCGACGAGCCCGATCAGCGGCCACAGATAATCGAGATAGCGTTTCATGAGACCCGCGGGCTGCGAGGGGCGTGGGACGAGGCGAGACGGCCGGCGCAGGGCCGTCGTTGCAGCCTCTGTGCCAGCGGCCCGGGGGAAGGGCAAGCGGCGTCGCCGCCGCCTGCCGAGTCGTCGATCGCTATTTGCCGTTGGCCTTCAGCCACTCCCGCATCATCGCGATCTCCTTCTCCTGTTCGGCGATGATGCCGGTCGCGAGCTTCTTCAGGGCGGGGTCCTTGCCATGGGCGAGGATGACCCTGGCCATGTCGATCGCGCCCTGGTGATGCGGGATCATGCCGCGCACGAAATCGGCGTCGGCATCGCCGGTGAAGGCGATGTCCATGTCCTTGTGCATCCTGGTGTTGGCGGCCTTGTAGGCGGTGGTGGCGGCGCTGTCGCCGGCCTTCGCGGCCGGCGCGCCGTGGCCGGCATGGGAGCCGTGGCCCTGATGCTGCTGGGCGAGAGCGGCGCCGCCGAGCGCGAGCGCGGCGACGAGCCCGAGGGCGAGGCGGGTGGAAACGAAACCTGTCATGGCTGGTCCTCGATGAAGACGGGAGGCGCGGCGGCCCGCAGGCCCGGCGCACGGCTCCCTGGAAACGAATATGGCCGGAAGGGTTCAGGCCGGCTTGCGTCGCGGCGGGCGTTCCGCCGGTTCGGGCGTCCGCTCGGGTTTCGCGGCGACCGCCACGGGAGCAAGGCTGCGCCAGCCGGCCGGGTCGCTGGCCATGGGCAGGGCAGCGGCCTGGGCCAGGAGCCCGCAGCCGAGGATGCAGCAGGAGGGCATGGCCTGCCCGGCCGCGACCGGCGCGGTGTCGTGATGGCCGGCCTCCTCATGGCAGGGCGTCGGCTCCGCGGCGGCGGCAGGGTGCGGCCGGGTGTGGCCGATCGCGGGCATGGCATGGCCCGCCGCCAGCGTCGCATGGGGCAGCACGGCGAGCAGCATGATCGCGAGCGCAACCACGAGCCGCGCCAGCGCGAGGCCGCGCCCGACCGTCTCTGTCCGCCGATGCCGCTTCGTCATGAGGTGATGTCTCCGCCCCGATCATGTCATGATCGCGGCAGGGCGCCAGCCGAATCCGGCCGGGCGCCGAATGGCGCTTCACCGATCAGGCCGACATGACCCAGACCCTGACCATCAGCCTCACCGGCACCACCGACCTGCCGCCCGGCAAGATCGCCGCTATCGTCACCTCGCTGGAGATGCGGGCGCGTCCGCCCGAGCGGCCCGATCCGCCGGGGCTGGAGGGGTTTGCGCTGGAGCGCATCGGCGCGGACGAACTCGACCGCTATCTCGCGATGTACCGGCGGCTGGGCGAGCGCTGGATGTGGTTCAGCCGGCTGGTCAAGCCGCGGGCCGAGGTCGCGGCCATCCTCGGCGACGGCAACGTCGAGACCTACATGGTGCGCCGCGAGGGCGCCGATATGGGCCTGCTCGAACTGGATTTCCGGGTGGCGGGCGAGGCGGAACTCGCCTTCTTCGGGCTCGACGAGGCGGTGCTCGGCCAGGGCGCCGGGCGCTGGCTGATGAACCGGGCGCTGGCGCTGGCCTGGGCGAAACCGATCGCCCGCTTCTGGGTCCACACCTGCACGCTCGACCACCCCGCCGCGCCGGAGTTCTACCAGCGCTCGGGGTTTTCGGTGTTCAAGCGCGGGGTGGAGGTCGATGACGATCCGCGGCTCAAGGGGCAGATGCCGCGCGGCTGCGCGCCGTATCATCCGGTGATCGGATAGGGGGTGAAGGCTGGTATGGTGGTGAGTGGGTCAGTTTTCGGCCCGTTGCGTACGCTCGTTTCTCGGCGCTGTAAGCTTGGCAGGAGGCACTTATGCGTTGCGCGCTAATAGCATTTCTCTTCTCGGCTGTTGCCGTTGACGCGGTGGCGCAAACTCCGGTTATCGCAGGACCTGGTGTTGTTTCTTGCGCTGAATTTGCCGAGGGATATCGACGAAATCCTAGACCTATCGAGACACAGTTCTTTGCTTGGGCGCAGGGTTACATGTCAGCGATAAACCTGCCGATGCGTCTCCGCAACGAGCCAACACGTAATCTAATGGGTATGCCGACTGCTTCGCAAAAGCAGCGCTTGCGAGAGTTCTGTGATCAAAGGCCGCTTTCTAATTTTGAACTGGCGGTCAGAAGCCTCTACGAGAACCTTCCGGAAAATCCGCCTAAATCAAACTGAAACGGACGCCCGAGACGATCTCTGGCTTTCGACCGCTCTGGATCCGTTGCCGATTTCGTTTCGTGTCGCACTGACCTTGCGCCCAACAAAAAAGCCCGCCGGACATCCCGGCGGGCCTTTCAATTTCACAACCTCAACCCGCCATTCACGCCCTCGGGCGCAGGCCGATCGAGTCCATCATCGCCTGGTCGCGGGCGGCTTCGGCGGCGCGCTCGGTCGCCTTCTCGCGGTCGTCGAGGATCTCGACCTTCTTCATGTCCTCGAAGGCCTCCTGGAGTTCGGCCTTGGCCTCCTCGAGCTGGCCCTTCAGATTGTCGGCGGACTGGCGGAGATTGTCGCGGCGGCCCAGCGCCGCCTTGGCATAGGTCGGATAGGCGAAATGCGCGGGGTCGGAGATGCCGGCCCGGGATTCCTCGCTCTGGATCTCGCGGTCCAGATCGCTCGCCATGCGGTGAAAATCCGCGATCATCATCTCGATCTGGCTTACCCGGCGACGCTTTTCGTCCACCTGGAAGCGCTTGAGACGCAGCAATGTGTCTCGCGACTTCATGTCGTTTCCAACTCCTGATCACGCATGGGCCAACGCCGACCCCTCGGCGCGTGCCCGGAACTCCTGGCCGCGAGACGAAAAGGACAATGGCGCAAGGAGGTTGACCGTTCCTTACCGGAAGGCCTCGCATTCGCTGCATGGCGCGGTCGCGTGGCTGCTGCTGACGCATGACGGCGGCAGGGGCTAGTAGCGGAGAGCCTCAGGCGCCGCCCGGTGCCCGAGTCCTGTCGGGGATGCCCGCTTGCCTGCCTTTCCGCGCCTTCCCAAGCCCATCCCGCTGATTGCCGGCCTCGTCGTCACGCGGATCATCGGCTGGGGCTCGACCTTCTATGCGCTCTCCGTGCTGGCGCGCGACATCCAG
Source organism: Bosea sp. RAC05 (assembly GCF_001713455.1). Classification (NCBI taxonomy): domain Bacteria; kingdom Pseudomonadati; phylum Pseudomonadota; class Alphaproteobacteria; order Hyphomicrobiales; family Alloboseaceae; genus Allobosea; species Allobosea sp. RAC05. The sequence continues at coordinate 4,051,787 of NZ_CP016464.1, read as the reverse complement.
CGCGATCTTTCGCTCGACGTGACCTTCGTCTTCGGCGGGATCACGCTGCTGCTGCTGACGGGCGCGGCGCTGGCGCCGGCGGTCGGCCGCCATCTCGACCGCGCGGGCACGCGCGGGGCGATGGGCTGCGGCGCGCTGGCCTGTGCGCTCGGGCTCGTCCTGCTCGGCCTGGCGCAGGGGCCGGTCAGCTATCTCGCCGCCTGGGTGGTGATCGGCATCGGGCATGCCCTGTCGCTGGCCAATGTCGGGGGCGTCACCGTCGCGCAGCTGATGGGCCCGCGGGCGCGCCGGGTGATCGGGCTGATGATGCTGGCGACGGGCCTCTCCTCGGCCCTGTTCTGGCCGCTGACGGCCTGGCTCGTGGCGCAGGGCGGCTGGCGCACGACCTGCCTGATCTTCGCCGCGCTGCAGATCGTCATCGTGCTGCCGATCTATCTCGCGGTTCCGCGGAAGCCCTCCTCCGGCGTCGCGGCCCCGGCGGGGGCGCCGGCGGCGGAGCGGGACGAGGGGCGGCTGCCGCCCGCGCATCGCCGCGCCGCCTTCTGGCTGGTGGCGGTCGTGTTCTCGGCGAGCGGGCTGGTCTCCTGGGGGCTGCCGCTGCATCTGATCGACCTGTTGCGCGATGCCGGCATCGGGCCGACGGAGGCCGTCGGCATCGCGGCGCTGAGCGGGCCGGCGACGCTGCTGGCGCGGCTCGTCGATGCGACGCTCGGCGACCGGCTGCCGGTCGAGTGGACGGCGCTGGCGGGGCTGGTGCTCGGGCCGCTCGCCTGCCTGGTGCTCGTGCTGGCGCCGGGGACGGCGCTCGCCGCCACCGTCTTCGTCGTCAGCTTCAGCGCGGCGATGGGCGTGATCTCGGTCGCGCGGGCGACGCTGCCGCTCGTCCTGTTCGGCCGCGACGGCTTCGGCGGCCTGATGGGCCGGCTGACCGTGCCGCAGAATCTCGCCTTTGCCGCCGCGCCGCTGCTGTTTGCGGCGATGATCGCGCAGTTCGGGCGCGACCTCGCTTTGATCGGCGCTGCCGTGATCCAGCTGTTTGCGGTCGTCGCGATGGTCGCGCTGCTGCGCCTGCTGGCGCGGGGCCGCGACCTCAGCCGTTCATGATCGCGGCGAGGCGGGCATAGCACTCCGGCAGGGGCGTCGCCTCGTCCTTGGCCTGTTTCAGGAAGGCCTCCAGCGCGGGGTTGAGGCGGATCGCCTCGTCGACCTCGGGGGAGGCGCCCTGCCGGTAGGCGCCGAGCCGGATCAGCTCCTCCATGTCGGCATAGGTCGCGAGCGTGGCGCGCGCCTTCTGCACCACCGGGTAGAAGGCCGGGTCGCAGGAGCGCGGCATGGTGCGCGAGACCGATTTCAGCACGTTGATCGCCGGGAAGCGGCCGCGCTCGGCGATCGAGCGCTCCATCACGATATGCCCGTCGAGGATGCCGCGGACCGCATCGGCGACGGGCTCGTCATGGTCGCCGCCATCGACGAGGACGGTGAAGAGGCCGGTGATGGCGCCGTCGCCGACGCCGGGGCCGGCCCGCTCGAGCAGGCGCGGCAGTTCGGCGAAGACGGTCGGCGTATAGCCCTTGGTGGTCGGCGGCTCACCGGCCGCCAGGCCGATCTCGCGCATCGCCATGGCGAATCGCGTCACCGAATCCATCAGGCACATGACCTGCAGGCCCTGGTCGCGGAAATATTCGGCGATGGTCAGCGTGGTCAGCGCGGCCTGCTTGCGCATCAGCGCCGGCTCGTCGGAGGTCGCGACGACGACGACGGAGCGCGCCAGCCCCTCGGGGCCGAGA